>NZ_CP015243.1:3447264-3760652 GCF_001648175.1 Halotalea alkalilenta
AGCACCTGGCGCAGGCGGATCATCGCCCGGGTCGGGTTGGGGATCTCGATGCCGACCGTCGGACGGCCCTGGATCACCTCGATGACGCGCACGCTCTTGACCAACAGCGAACGGGCGAGATCCTTCGACAGGTTGCTGATCTTCGAGCTCTTCACCCCAGCGGCGGGGCGAATCTCGAACTGGGTGATCACGGGTCCCGGAGATATCTTGACCACTTCCGCCTTGACCCCGTACTCCTTGAGCCGCATCTCGAGCAGCTCGGCCATGTCGTCGAGCTCTTCCTGGGTATAGGAGGGCTGGCTGACCCCGGCTGGCGTCAGCAGCGCCGTCGAGGGCATCTCGCCCACCGGCTCGGCGAACTCGGTGGCGGGGCGCTGATTCTGCAGGTGCTCGACGGTCCACAGCCGCGGCGATACGGCATCCACCGGCTCGTCGTCGAGGGTGAACGGCGCATCAAACTCCTCGCCCGCATCGGTGGTCTCGAACAGCGCGCGGGGAGCATCGGTGTCGTCTTCATCGTCGAGGCGCGGCTCGCTACGCGACGCAGCAGCGCTATGCAGCTCAGGCTTGCGGTGCCGGTCGTCGTCATCGAAGGCGGCCTCGTCCAGCTCGTCGTCGAGCGCCGAGAAGCGCCCCAGCGACGGCGTCTCACCATCGTCCTCGGCCACCAGGCGCGCTCCGGCCGGCTCCTCCTCGATGAGCGGCGCTCGCCGTTCGGTCCGCGAGGCGCGCTCGGCATCCTCGCGCGCGACCAGCGGCGGTTCGAACACTGGCGCATCGGTGGATGCGGCGCTGCCGGCGACAGCGTGCCCACTCGCCGCGACACCGGCGGCGACGCCGAACGCCTCACCGGCGCCGATCCGGATGCGCGGCTTCGCGCTCGGCGCAGTGGCCGCTCCGGGGGCCAGCGTATCCTGCGCCGCGGCCGTCTGATGGCCGAACCCTTCGGGAATGCGCCGCCGGGTGACATCGGCGTAGGGCGGCGGCGGGTCAACCACCTCGGGCTCGAGTTCGGCCGCCGGTGGCGTGGGTACCAGCCGTTCGCCCGCCTCGGTCTCCTCTACTTCGACCGCGCTCGTAGCGCTCCAACGGCTATCGCGCAGCGCCTCATTCTCTTCGTCCTCCTCGAGCCGCAGCTCCGGTATGGCAGCAGCGGCCGGAGCTTCCGCGCGCAGTGGTGCGGCGTCTCGACTCCGATCGGATTCGCCATGGTGTGACGGCTCGTCATCGCGATGAGCGACCAGCGGAGCGAAGGTTTCGGGCTCCTGCGCCAGCTCGTCGGAAGTGCGCCGGGAGGGCGCCTGCTCGACGCGCTCCCAAGGAATGTCGTGGCCGCCGTCGCTGCGCTCATCGTAGATCTCGAAGCGCGGCGCGCGGCGCTCGCTGTCCTGGCCTGCGAGATCGTCATCGCCAAGGCTCGGTTCGCGCTCGGTGTCCGCCGTCTCGGCCTTCGCCTGGCTGGCCCTGCCCATGAACGGAAGCCCCAGCAGACGCTTCCAGCGCGAAGGGCGCGAGGCCTCATCGGCCTCGTAGGCGGGCTCGTCGCGATCATCGCGCCTGGCCTCGAGCGGTTCGTCCCGCTCGGGCGCCTGTTCGCGCAGATGGTAGGGATCATCTTCGGCGTGATAGGTATCGTAGGCGCTGGCCCGTGCCTCCAAGCGCTCGTGACGCAGTGCCCGCCGCGCGGCGATATCGTCACGCACCGAGCCGAGCCGCGCGCCGCACCAGCGCGACACCCGCAGGATCGCCTTGCCGAGCTCGTCCATGATGCCGAGCCAGGAAGTGTTGGAGAGCAGCGGGAAGCCGCCGAGCAGCAGCGCCAAGGCGACGAGGGTGGTGCCATGCACGCCGATCAGATCGATCAGCACGCTGGAGAGCCCCTCGCCTACGATCCCGCCGTTGTTGTAGGGCAGATCGCTTTCCGGCTGATAGAAGTGCACCGCACTGAGGATGCAGCTCCCCAGCAGCACCAGCATCAGCCCCCCCACCCTCACCGCCAAGGCAGTGGGATCCCAAGCAAAATGCGCGATTCGGGTACGGATCAGCCGCCAGCCGGCGAAACCGAAGATCGCCGGCCACCACAGCGCGCTGTTGCCGAGCAGCGAGAACAGCACATCGGCCATCCAGGCGCCGCCCCGGCCCATCCAGTTACCGATACTCGCTTCCGGACCGCTGCTCGACCAGCCGGGGTCGGAAGGCGCGTAGCTGAAGAAAGCCAGCAGTAAAAAGGCGCAGACGGCCAGCAACGCGACCGCCACGCCGTCCTTGGCGGCGCCTTGCAGCCGCGCGGTGAAACGCTGCGTGGCCTCACGCTGGCTGCGGGTCGAGGCACGGGCGCGGGCCTGCTGTTTCTTACGCGTGGTGACCGGTTTACGCTTACGGTTGGTGGTTGCCTGCGGTCGTTTGTTGCCACTCAATGTCGCCATCCCCTACGCGCCGGAAACCGGCGCTCTCCCGATCGGGGATCAGCTCGGCGACGCAGGGTCGCCGAGCTGATCCCGAGAAAATGAAACCAGGCGTCTTCCATGAACCCTGGGGCGCCATCTTCGTCCATCAGGCCATTAGATTCATGCCTCGCCGTCACTGGCGCAGCGAATGGAAGAATGATGGCACACCCTGAACGAATCGACCGGTGGCCACGATCCTTTGGATCGCAGCGGCTCGCGCCTGGAGGTCGACCCGCGCTCGGCCCATCATACCTAGGCGACCTCCGCCGTCACAGCTCTCTCTACCAGGGCGAGTGCAAACCCGTTGGGTCAAGGTGTATCGATCGTTTAGGCTGGTGAGTTCGATTGCACTAGCGTAACGAGATGTCACCCAGGAGGCTTTATCCATGAGACCACCATCCTATCCTTCACCTCGATCGCTCCCGACCGGGACATGCGACCAATGACGGATGCGCTGGTACCCGCCTGGCTCGGCGACGGGCCGGTGCGCTTCCCCGATGTCGAGCTTTCGCTGCGCGAACCCGATGGACTCCTCGCCGTGGGCGGCAGGCTGACCTCCGAATGGCTGCTCGCCGCCTACCAGCGCGGAATATTTCCCTGGTACAGCCCCGGTGAGCCGCTGCTGTGGTGGAGCCCCGATCCTCGCATGGTGCTCTACCCCGGGGAGTTCCGCCTGCGCAGGAGCCTGGCCAAACGCATTCGCAACGGCGGCTTCACCATCACCCTCGACCATGACTTCGAGGGAGTGATTCGCGCCTGCGCCACCTCGCGCAGCGAAGGCACCTGGATCAGCGCGGAGATGATCGGCGCCTATGAGCGTCTCTATCGCCTAGGCCACGCCCACTCGGTGGAAGTATGGCAGCACGGAGAGCTCATCGGCGGGCTCTACGGTGTCGCGCTTGGCCGGGTGTTCTTCGGTGAGTCGATGTTTTCGCGAGTCAGCGACGGCTCGAAGATGGCGCTGGCGCTGCTGGTCGAATTCCTGATCGAACGCGGATTCAGCCTGATCGATTGCCAGATGCACACCCCCCACCTGGAGCGTCTCGGCGCGCGTCTGATCCCTCGGCGAACGTTCAGCGAACATCTCACACGCGACTGCGCAACGATCGAAGCTGGCGAGCCAGGAAGCTGGCGCGCTATCTTGACACCGTGAGTACGGGCGCCGGGCGAGCGACCCGCCACCTCGAGCATCGCGATGGTGCTTCACTGCGCTTCGGAGATGGCCCATGAGCTTTGACGCATCCCCTTTGCTGACTCGACAGCTGCGTTTCTTTTTGACCGTCCCCCACCCTTGCAGCTATCTGCCCGGGCAGGAGGCGACCACGCTGTTTCTCGACCCGAACACTCCCGTCGACCTCGCGACCTATTCGGCGCTGACCCAGCTCGGCTTTCGCCGCAGCGGCCAGCACCTGTATCGACCGCACTGCGCGCACTGTCGCGCCTGCGTGTCGGTACGCATCCCGGTTCAGCGGTTCACCCCGGATCGCAGCCAGCGCCGAATCATCAAGCGCAACCAGGACCTGTCGATACGCGAGGTGCCGGCCCGCTACAGCGAGAGCTACTATGCGCTGTATGCCGCCTATATCGACGCGCGCCACGCCGACGGCGACATGTACCCGCCAACTCGCGAGCAGTTCCGCTCCTTTCTGACTTCGCAATCGCACTTCGCTCGCATGGTGGAGTTCCGCCTCGACAGCGAACTGCTGGCCGTAGCGGTGGTAGATCGCCTGCCCGATGGGCTTTCGGCGATCTATACGTTCTACTCTCCCGACCCAAGCCTCGGTGCACGCTCTCTCGGCAGCTACGCGATTCTCTGGCAGATCCGCCGCGCGCTGGAAAGAAGGCTCCCCTACGTCTACCTGGGGTACTGGATCGAACAAAGTGCGAAGATGCGCTACAAGCAGCGCTACCGCCCTCTCGAGTACCTCCAGGGGCAGCAATGGCGTACGCTGCCGCTGGAGTAATTTTTGCCTGAGTCAAGACCTTGTGACATAATACTGCGCTATTCTTACCACGCCGACAGCGACTCCCGCCCTTTCAATGCGGTCTTCGACGCTCGCTCGCGGCGAACGTGGGAAGCGAGACACCGGCGCGCCGTAATGCGTTTGCCCCTTTGACCCAGCACTCTGATGCGAAGGTCGGGTACGCTCGGCGCGTTTCTAAAATCCCTGGAGGAAAAGCCTATATGGCACGTGAAGACCATATCGAAATGGAAGGCGTCGTCGTCGACACCCTGCCCAACACCATGTTCCGCGTAGAACTCGAGAACGGCCACATCGTGACCGCTCACATCTCCGGCAAGATGCGCAAGAACTACATCCGCATTCTCACCGGCGACAAGGTCAAGGTCGAACTGACTCCTTACGACCTCTCCAAGGGTCGCATCGTCTACCGTTCGCGCTGAGCAGCATCACGCCCGATTCAGGTCGGTGACAACCGGCCGCTGGGCGAAGCGCCTCAACTCCGTTTCGCCCCTCCCCCACCAGCTCTCGTTCCCATCTCCGTGCGAGCCTCCTGCATCGGAGCGCTGCCGATACCGGCCCCAGCATCCGGAGCATGACGCCATAGCCGCCCTCTGGCGCGCCTGACCTCGACGATGCCAGGTTCCGGAGCGTGAAGAAAGAACGGCGCTCTCCTTGCGGAGAGCGCCGTTCTTCACTTCTACACCATCTTCTCGCATAGACCTTGAGGACGATCCTCAGGCGACTTCCGCCTCGGTCGCGAGATGGAGCTCACCACCTTCCACGGTGACGTGGACGATGCCGCCGTGCGCTGCCAGATCACCGAACAGGATCATCTCGGCAAGCGGTTTCTTCAGCTGCTCCTGGATCAACCGCGCCATCGGCCTCGCCCCCATGTCGGGATCATAGCCGCGCTCGGCAAGCCAGCTGCGCGCCTCCTCGTCGACATCGAGCTGCACCCGCTTCTCGTCCAGCTGCGCTTGGAGCTCGACCAGGAACTTGTCGACCACGTTGCGCACCACGCTCATATCGAGACTGTGGAACTGGATGATGCCATCGAGACGGTTGCGGAACTCGGGCGAGAAGGTCCGGCGAATCACCTCCATCGCATCCGTCGAGTGGTCCTGATGCTGGAAACCGATCGAGCGGCGCGATGCCTGCTCGGCACCAGCGTTCGAGGTCATGATCACGATCACGTTGCGGAAATCCGCTTCGCGCCCGTTGTTGTCGGTCAGCTTGCCGTGATCCATCACCTGCAGCAGCAGGTTGAAGACCTCGGGGTGCGCTTTCTCGATCTCATCGAGCAGCAGCACGCAGTGCGGCTGCTTGGTGATCGCCTCGGTGAGCAGACCGCCCTGGTCGTAGCCGACGTAGCCCGGAGGGGCACCGATCAGCCGCGACACGGTGTGCCGCTCCATGTACTCGGACATGTCGAAGCGCACGAGCTCGATACCCATCAGCTGCGACAGCTGGCGTGCGACCTCGGTCTTGCCCACCCCGGTGGGGCCGGCGAAGAGGAAGCTGCCGACCGGCTTGTCCGGGGAGTTGAGACCCGCACGCGCCAGCTTGATCGCCGCCGCCAGGCTCTCGATCGCCTCGTCCTGGCCGAACACCAGCATCTTGAGATCACGCTCCAGGTTGGCCAGCAGCTTGCGATCCGAACTGGAGACGCTCTTCGGCGGAATCCGCGCGATCGACGCGACGATCGACTCGATCTGCTCGACGTCGATGGTCTTGGTGCGAGCCTCGACCGGCAGCAGCCGCTGATGCGCCCCCGCTTCGTCGATCACGTCGATCGCCTTGTCGGGCAGGTGCCGATCGTTGATGTAGCGATCCGCCAGCCGCACCGCGGCCTCCATCGCCGCATCGGTGTACTTGAGCTGGTGATGCTCTTCGAAGCGACCGCGCAGCCCCTTGAGGATGCGAATGGTGTCTTCGACCGAGGGCTCAGGCACGTCGACCTTCTGGAACCGCCGCGCAAGCGCCCGATCCTTCTCGAAGATGCCGCGGAACTCCTGGAACGTGGTCGAACCGATGCAGCGCAGCTCGCCCGAGGAGAGCAGCGGCTTGAGCAGGTTCGAGGCATCCATCACGCCGCCTGAAGCCGCCCCGGCACCGATCACGGTGTGGATCTCGTCGATGAACAGGATCGAGTTCGGCTCTTTTTTCAATTCACCGAGCAGCGCCTTGAGCCGCTTCTCGAAGTCACCGCGATACTTGGTGCCGGCGAGCAGCGCGCCCATGTCGAGGGAGTAGACCACCGCGTCCTTGATGACCTCGGGCACGTCCTCTTCGACGATCCGCTTGGCCAGGCCCTCGGCGATCGCGGTCTTGCCGACCCCGGCCTCGCCGACCAGCAGCGGGTTGTTCTTGCGCCGCCGAGCGAGGATCTGGATCACACGCTCGAGCTCGTGGTCACGCCCGATCAGCGGATCGATGCGCCCCATGCGAGCCTGCTCGTTGAGATTGGTGGCGTAGCCGGTGAGCGGATGGGAGCCCGCTTCGCCGACCGCCTCTTCGTTCTCCTCGCTATCGCGGCTCGCACTCTGCTGACCGTGCCCGTGGCCTGCGACCTTGGAGATACCGTGGGCGATGTAGTTGACCGCATCGACCCGGGCGACGTTCTGCTGCTTGAGGAAGTAGACCGCCTGGCTCTCCTGTTCGGAGAAGATCGCCACCAGCACGTTAGCGCCGGTGACCTCGCTCTTGCCGGACGATTGGACATGGAACACCGCGCGCTGCAGCACACGCTGGAAGCCCAGCGTCGGTTGGGTCTCGCGATCGGTCTGATCCTCGGGAATCAGCGGCGTGGTAGCGCCGATGAACTCCTGCAGATCCGAACGGATCTTGTCGAGATTCGCGCCACAGGCGCGCAACACATCGGCGGCCGATGCGTTGTCCAGCAGGGCAAGTAGAAGGTGTTCGACGGTCATGAACTCGTGCCGCTTCGAGCGGGCCACGGTAAAGGCCGTGTTAAGGGTCAGCTCCAGTTCTTTGCTCAACATAACGGTCCCCTTTGGCCACCTGAGTGGATCACTCCACCCGATCGATATCACACAGCAGCGGGTGCTGGCACTCTCGAGCGTATTCGTTGACAAGATGAGACTTGGTTTCGGCGATGTCGCGGGTGTATATCCCGCAAGTCGCCCTTCCCTGCGTGTGGACGGCGAGCATGATCTGCACCGCCTTCTCCCTGTCCATGGCGAAAAAGGTCTGCAGTACTTCGACTACGAATTCCATCGGCGTGTAGTCGTCGTTCAGCAGGATCACCTTGTACATCGGCGGCTCGGCCAGCTGTGGATCGCTGAGCTGCTCCGCGATGTCGCCCTCCGCCTCCTCATCGGGCCCGATCGCCTGCCCCAGGGGCCCTCGTGATGCCAGGAACCCAGGTTCATGATCTGAAGCACTGTCGAAACTTCTCTTTTCTTCGAACATAAGTGGCCGAACCGATGAAAACAAGCAGAATGTTGAGGATTGGAACGTTACCCCAAGCGAATCCGGCGGGCACCTGCGCCCTCGAGGGCCTCGACCGTCGGTGCGCTCGACGAAACCGATTTGCCACCCGCGCTCCCGACGACTTGATGGAAGGAGGCAACACCGCACGTTTGAGTTTGAGGGAAGGAATACGTCTTTAGCCCAAAGATGGCGTTGGCCAGCCCGGGTTGCAAGGGTCAGGGACGAAATAATCTCAATTGGCGCCATAGCCGGGATCATCTCCCGGTAACGGTGACGCCCGCCCGGACCGAGCGGCCCGGGCGGGGGGATGCTACATATTGGCGGCGACCGCTTCACCGAACTCCGAACACTTCAGGAGCTTGGCGTTTTCCATCACGCGGTGGAAGTCGTAGGTCACCTCCCCCTTGGCGATGGCGTTCTCCACGCCCTGGAGGATCAAGTCGGCGGCTTCGGTCCAGCCCATGTAGCGCAGCATCATCTCGGCGGAGAGGATCAGCGAGCCCGGGTTGACCTTGTCCTGCCCCGCATACTTGGGCGCAGTGCCGTGGGTCGCCTCGAACATCCCCACCGCGTCGGAGCGGTTGGCGCCCGGTGCGATGCCGATACCACCGACCTGGGCGGCGAGCGCGTCGGAAAGATAGTCGCCGTTGAGGTTGAGGGTCGCGATGACATCGTACTCCTCGGGACGCAGCAGCACCTGCTGAAGCATCGCGTCGGCGATCACGTCCTTGATCACGATCCGCTTGCCGGTATTGGGATTGTCGAACGCGTGCCACGGCCCGCCGTCGAGCGGCTCAGCGCCGAACGCCTCGACCGCGACCTCGTAGCCCCAGTTCTTGAACGCCCCTTCGGTGAACTTCATGATGTTGCCCTTGTGCACCAGAGTCACCGATTCGCGGTCGTTGTCGATCGCGTACTGGATCGCCTTGCGCACCAGCCGCTGGGTGCCTTCCTTGGAGACCGGCTTGACCCCGATGCCGCACTCGTCGGTGAAACGAATGTTGGTGACGCCCATCTCCTTGGTGAGGAATTCGATCACCTTGTCGGCCTCGGCGCTGCCCGCTTTCCACTCGACACCGGCATAGATGTCCTCGGAATTCTCGCGGAAGATCACCATGTCGACGTCCTGGGGCTTCTTCACCGGCGTCGGCACGCCCTTGAACCAGCGTACCGGCCGCTCGCAGACGTAGAGGTCGAGCTTCTGGCGCAGCGCCACGTTGAGCGAGCGGATGCCGCCGCTGACCGGCGTGGTGAGCGGTCCCTTGATGCTGACCACATACTCCTGCACCGCACGAAGCGTCTCCTCGGGCAGCCAGGTGTCGGCATCATAGATGGTGGTCGCTTTCTCGCCAGCGTAGACTTCCATCCAGTGGATCTTGCGTTCGCCGCCGTAGGCCTTGGCCACGGCCGCGTCGACCGCGATCTTCATCGCAGGGGTGACATCGACGCCGATGCCATCGCCCTCGATGAACGGGATGATCGGCTCGTCGGGTACGTTGAGGCTGTTATCGGCGTTGACGGTGATCTTCTCACCGCCGGCGGGCAGTTGGATCTTCTCGAAAGCCATGTTCTCTCTCTCGTCTATCGATAGTCGTAGTAATAGGTATTATCGGCTCGGTCCACGAGTATAGACTTCGATCCTAAGCCCTTGATAGGCCATTTACTTTCGACCAAAGGCGGATTGCGCCGACTGTCATGAGCTCGATCTACCTGCTGCATAAACCCTATCTGACGCTGTCGCAATTCACCGACGCGGCAGCTCCCGACGGCGCGCCGCGCGCGACGCTCGCCAAGCTGATCACGATCCCGGGAATCTATCCCGCGGGGCGGCTCGACTACGACAGCGAAGGACTGCTGTTGCTCACCGACGACGGCGCCCTGGCCGCCCGGATCACCCATCCGAAGCACAAGCAGCCGAAGACCTACTGGGTGCAGGTCGAGGGCATTCCCGCGGCCAGCGCGCTCGAGTCCCTGCGCAAAGGCGTGATGCTCAACGATGGCCCCACCCTTCCGGCCAAGGCGCGCATGATCGCGCCGCCCTCGATTCCCGAGCGGGTGCCGCCGATTCGCAGCCGGACCGAGATCCCCACCCGGTGGCTCGAACTGACCATCGTCGAGGGGCGCAACCGGCAGGTAAGGAGAATGACCGCGCATGTGGGCCATCCGACCCTACGCCTGATACGCGTAGCGATCGGCGGATGGCGTCTCGATGGCCTCGCCCCGGGGCAATGGCGGCGCGAAACGCTCCATGCGCCGGTGGGAGCGGTGCCGCGCAGGCCGCCGGGGCGACGGCGCTGAAACGGGGATTTTCGCCGCGGTGTTAAGCCCGGCGCGCGCATCGGGTATAATCCTCGCCCATTCATCAGCGTCCGATGGCGCTGGGACTCGAGTCTAGCGGCCCGCCCGGAGCGGACGGCCGCCTCGCCTTTCACAGAGCGCAGCATGAGCCATTCCCCCCCCCAGGTGCAGATCGCGCGGCCCCCACCGCACCGCGCCCAACCACCAAGGTGATCGTCGGCATGTCCGGCGGCGTCGATTCGTCGGTCACCGCGGCGCTGCTGCTCGAGCAGGGCTATCACGTCGAAGGCCTGTTCATGAAGAACTGGGACGAGGACGACGGCACCGAGTACTGCACCGCCAAGACGGACCTGGCCGATGCCCAGGCGGTGTGCGAGCGTCTCGGCATCCGCCTGCACACCGCCAATTTCGCTGCCGAGTACTGGGACAACGTGTTCGAGCACTTCCTCGCCGAATACCATGCCGGGCGGACACCGAACCCGGACATCCTTTGCAACCGTGAGATCAAGTTCAAGGTCTTCCTCGATTACGCACGGATGCTCGGCGCCGAGCTGATCAGCACCGGCCACTACGTGAACAGCGACGAACAGGGGCGGCTCTACAAGGGGCTGGACGCGAACAAGGACCAGAGCTATTTCCTTCACGCCGTCGGGCACGAGGCGCTGGCGAAGAGCCTGTTCCCGCTCGGCGCGATGGAGAAGAGCGAGGTTCGCGCGATCGCCACGCGGCTCGGCCTCGCCACCGCGCGCAAGAAAGACTCCACCGGGATCTGCTTCATCGGCGAGCGGCGCTTCTCCGATTTCCTGCGCCAATACCTACCGGCCCAGCCGGGCGCGATCGAAACCCCGGAGGGGGAGCGGATCGGTGAACACGTGGGGCTTATGTATTACACCATTGGCCAGCGTCAGGGGCTCGGCATCGGCGGCCTCGCCAATCATCCCGAAGCGCCTTGGTACGTCGCCGGCAAGGATCTCGAGCGCAACGTGCTGGTGGCGGTGCAGGGCAAGCATCATCCGCTGCTCTATGCCGACGAACTGCTCAGCGAGCCGGTCAGCTGGGTCGCGGGCCGGGCTCCGGCGGGCATCGAAAGCGGCCTCGCCTTGACCGCGAAGGTACGCTACCGCCAGCGGGACCAGGGCTGCCGAGTGCGCCTCGATGCCGACGGCGGTGTCAGGGTCGAATTCGACACGCCGCAGCGGGCCATCACGCCCGGGCAGTCACTGGTGCTCTACGACGGCGAACGCTGCCTCGGTGGCGCAGTGATTCGCCAGGCGCTGGCGAGCGATGCCTGCCGGGCGCGCGTAGCCGAGGAGTTTTCCGCATGAATCGCGAACAGCGCCAGGCACTGGCTCTCGCCGGTGTATTCCAGGCCGCCACAGTGGTCGACCAGCTGGCCCGCACCGGTCAATACGACAGTCGCGCCTGGGAGACCCTGATTCGCGCGACCTTGGAGACCAACCCCGAGAGCTTCGAGGCGATCTACGGCTTCGAGCTCGACAACCTCGGCGTCGGCATCGACACCATGAAGCAGCTGTTCGACCGCTCGCCGGCCTCCTCCGAGGTGATGCGCTACGCGCTGTCGCTGTTGCTGCTGGCCAACAAGCTGCACAAGGACGAAGCGATGCTCGACAGGGTCGGCGCAAGGCTTTCACGGGTGCAGGGCCAGGCCCAGCACTTCGGCCCGACGCATGAGAATGTGATCGCAAGCCTCGGCGAGCTCTACCAGGACACCCTGTCCACCTATCGCTACCGGATCGTGGTCAACGGCGATCCGAGCCTGCTCTCGAGCCCGATGATGCCCGAGCGGGTGCGCGCGGTGCTGCTCGCCGGCATCCGCTTCGCCCTGCTCTGGCGTCAGCAGGGCGGCAGGCGCTGGCAGCTGGTGCTGATGCGCGGTCGAATCAAACGCGCCCTCGCCGAGCTGCGCCGATGAGCCGCTTCCCCTTCACCTTTCTTGGACCGACCATGGAACTCTCGACCCTTACTGCCCTCTCTCCCGTCGACGGGCGCTACGCCAGCAAGGCCGACGCGCTGCGCCCCTACTTCAGCGAGTTCGGGCTGATCCGCGCCCGTCTGGTGGTCGAGCTGCGCTGGCTCGAGCGTCTCGCCGCCCACCCAGGCATCGAAGAGGTCGCCCCGCTGTCCGCCGATGCCAAGCGCTTCATCGATGCGGTGATCGATGAGTTCACCCCCGAGCAGGCGCTGCGGATCAAGGAGATCGAGCGCACCACCAACCACGACGTCAAGGCGATCGAGTACTACATCAAGGAGCGCCTCAGCGCGCTGCCGGAGCTCGCTGCGATCAGCGAGTTCGTCCACTTCGCCTGCACCAGCGAGGACATCAACAACCTCTCGCATGCGCTGATGCTGCGCGGCGGCCTCGACCAGGCCATCCTTCCGGCGATGCGGGAGATGACCGCCGCGATCGAGCGACTCGCCCTCGAGCATGCCGGCCAGCCGATGCTCTCGCGCACCCATGGCCAGACCGCAAGCCCGACCACGCTGGGCAAGGAGATGGCCAACATCGCCTATCGCCTGCGTCGCCAGCTCAAGCAGATCGAGGCGGTCGAGCTGCTCGGCAAGATCAACGGCGCGGTGGGCAACTACAACGCCCACCTCGTCGCCTATCCAGAGATCGACTGGGACGCCAATGCCCGCGCCTTCGTCGAATCGCTGGGGCTGAGCTTCAATCCCTACACCACCCAGATCGAGCCGCACGACTACATCGCCGAGCTGTTCGATGCGGTGATCCGCTTCAACACCGTGCTGATCGACTTCAACCGCGACGTCTGGGGCTACATTTCGCTCGGCTACTTCAAGCAGCGCACCGTCGAAGGCGAGATCGGCTCCTCGACCATGCCGCACAAGGTCAATCCGATCGATTTCGAGAACGGCGAGGGCAACTTCGGGGTCAGCAACGCGCTGCTCACCCACCTGGCCCAGAAGCTGCCGATTTCGCGCTGGCAGCGTGACCTCACCGACTCCACCGTGCTGCGTACCCTCGGTACCGGCCTCGCCCATGCACTGATCGGCTATCAGTCGACGCTCAAGGGCATCGGCAAGCTCGAGGCCAACCCGACGCGGCTCGGAGAGGACCTGGAGGCCAGCTGGGAAGTGCTGGCCGAACCGATCCAGACGGTGATGCGCCGCTACGGGATCGAAAAGCCCTACGAGAAGCTCAAGGAGCTGACCCGTGGCAAGCGCATCGACCAGGCGGGATTCGCGGCCTTCATAGACACCCTGGCACTGCCCGAAGCGGTCAAGGCCGAACTGAAGACCTTGACCCCTGCGAGCTACACCGGCAACGCGGCAGAGCAGGCCCGCACGCTCGACGAGCGAGGAGCATTGCGATGAATGCCCCACTGGGAGAGTTCGGCCTGGAGCGATTCCTCGCCGAGTACTGGCAGAAAAAACCGCTGCTGATTCGCGGTGCGTTCCCTGGGTTCGTCTCTCCGCTCGAGCCCGAGGAGCTCGCGGGCCTCGCCTGCGAGGAGGGGGTCGAGGCGCGCCTGGTCGAAAGCGTGGGCGCGGACGGCAAGCCCTGGGGGCTGAGTCACGGCCCCTTCACCGATGCCACCTTCGCGCGGCTGCCGGAGCAGGACTGGACCCTACTGGTCCAGGCGGTCGATCACTACGTGCCGGAGGTCGCCGAACTGCTCGAAGCATTCGACTTCATTCCGCGCTGGCGGCTCGACGATTTGATGGTCAGCTATGCGCCCAAGGGCGGCAACGTCGGTCCCCACGTCGACAACTACGATGTCTTTTTGCTCCAGGGCAGCGGCCAACGCCGCTGGCAGCTGGGGGGCTGGATCGGCGAGGAGGCGGCGATCGTCGACGGCGTCAGCCTGCGCATCCTCGCCGAGTTCACCGTCGAAGCCGGCCAGGACTGGGTGCTCGAACCCGGCGATATGCTCTACCTGCCACCGCGTATCGCCCACCATGGGGTCAGCGTGTCGAACGACTGCATGACCTACTCGATCGGCTTTCGCGCCCCATCGGCCGATGAGGTGATCACCTCCTGGGCCGACTATCGCGGCGAACAGCTCGGCGAAAGCCTGCGCTACGCCGATCCCGACTTGGCCCTACAGGACCCTGGACTGCTCGACGATGCAGCGATCGAGCGAGTGCGCGCACTGATACTCGAAAGCCTCGACGATCGCACCCAGATGGCCCAGTGGTTCGGCCGCTACATGACCCAGACCAAGTATCCCGACCAGCTGGTCGCGCCGGACCCGCGCATCGAGATCGACGAGCTGAAAGAGGCGCTCGAGCAGGGCGTGCCGCTCGAGCGCACACCCGGTTCGCGCTTCGCCTATCGTCCCGGCGAAGCCGGGCGGGCGACGCTGTTCGTCGACGGAGATGGGCTCGACTGCGCCCTCGCACTCGCCCAGCTACTCGCATCCAACGAGCCGCTGGAGGCGTCACTGCTCGACGGCGCCGAGGCACAGGAGTTGCTCGTGACGCTGGTCAACCGGGGCAGCCTGTCGCTACTCGAGGACGAAGATGAAGAGGACGACGAGGAGTGAACGATTCGTCCACGGCGGTGCCTCAGAGAAAGCGCCATGGCGCTGACTCTGATCTTTTCTATAGTGTCGGAACCCATCAACGCTTAGAATGGGATTGAAAACAGTGTTTTCAATCGTCGCGACGCATGCGCGCGATGCTTTGAGCCTTAGGAGACCTTGCATGAACCGTTATATCAAGATCGCCGCCGTCGCTGCACTGGGTTCCATCGCCCTTGCCGGCTGCGCCAACCAGCCCTACTCGGGCAACACCTACAGTGGCGCCCAGGCACAGACCGCTCAGAGCGTCAGCTACGGCACCATCACCGGCATCCGTCCGGTGACCATCCAGGATGACAGCAGCGGCTTCGGCGGTATCGGCGGCGCGGTTCTCGGCGGCCTGCTCGGTAACCAGGTCGGCGGCGGCTCGGGCCGTACCATCGCCACCGCCGTCGGTGCGATCGGCGGCGCCGTCGCCGGCAACCGTGTCGAGGGCAGCATGGACCGCACCGCCGGCATGGAAGTGCAGGTCCAGCGCGACGATGGCCAGAACCTGGTGATCGTCCAGCAGGCCGACAACACCTACCAGGTCGGCCAGCGCGTGCGTCTGGTCGGCTCCGGCACCAGCCTGCGCGTCGCGCCCTACTGAGTTTACTGAGCGCGTTTTCCTGGAGGTATCGGCGCCCTCGCGGGCACCGGCCGCATGCTGACGGGCCCCACTCCTTCGGATGGGGCCCGACTTTTTTGGCCGCCAGCTCGGCGGAAAGCGGCCCCGGCTGACTCTGCCCTGCCCCTCCTGCCCCTCCCCCGGCTATCCCCTGAGAGTGCAGATTGGATTAAGCTGGCCGTGGCCCACGGAAGCGACCGTGAAAGACCCAAAAAAAGCCAGCATCGCAGGGAAGCCCGAATGAAACGTCTCGCCGCACTGCCTTTCGCACTCTTGCTCATCGCCCCACCCGCCATATCGCTCGCCCACGCCGAGGTACTATCGCTCAAATGGGACAATGACCTGTTGGCAGGCGAAGACGGGCACTACACCAATGGCCTCGAATTCGCATGGGGCTTCATTGCCGACGAGCAGCATTGGACCCAGCGTTTCTCGCGTGCGATTCCTCTGTGGTCGGGCGATGCCAGCGCGGTGAGCTATCGTTTTGGCCAGCAGATGTACACCCCGGAGAAGATCGACGTCCGCGCACTGCAGCCCGATGATCGTCCCTACGCCGGCTATCTCTACGCCGGACTATCGCTCTACAAGCGCCACCAAAGCGGTGCGGTCCGGGTAGCCGAGAGCCTGGGATTCGACGTCGGGATCGTCGGCCCCGCCGCAGGCGCCAAGCCGATCCAGCGCGGCGTGCACGAGGTGACCGGAAGCGATAGGCCCGAAGGTTGGGGCAACCAGCTCGGCAACGAACCGATCCTGAGCCTGACCTACCAGCGCGCCTGGTGGCTGCACCACGGGCTCGGCGATGGTTTGGCCTTCGAGTATGGCCCCAACCTGGGCTTCGCCGTCGGCAACCTCTACGACTATCTTTCGCTCGGGCTTGGTGTGCGCATCGGCAACCGCTTGGATGGCCTCTTCGCCACGCCGGGCAATGCTCCCTACTCAAGCTTCGAGCCGCTGTTCACCACCGGCCCAGGGCTTGGCTGGTACCTTTTCGCCGGTGCCAATGGCCGTTTCATGGCGCACAACCTGCTGCTCGACGGCAACACCTTCGAATCGAGCCACAGCGTCGACCGGCGCAGCTGGGTCAACGATCTGACCCTGGGCGGTGCGCTGACCTTCGACAGCTGGAACCTTGCCCTGACGCTGACCAATCGCTCTCGCGAGTTCGAAGGCCAGGATGGCGACGACACCCTCGGCAACCTGACCCTCTCGACCTGGCTGCGCTAGCGTCATCCGCACCAACGCCGACGCCGGCAAGGAAAACCTCCCTCGCCGGCGTCGGCGTGTGCCGCTCAGTCGTTCCATTCACCCTCGAGCGGCTCCTGGCGGTCGAAGACCACTGCGGAGAGAACCGCGCAGAGCGCGAAGAGCATCACCAGGACGATCCATACGAAGTACCACATGTTGCTGTCCCCCTTTTATCGGGTCATGGAGTCAATAGAGCGCGTGTGCGTCACGTTCGATCTCGGCCACGCGCACCCGCCTCCACATCTTGACGTAGCACCAGCTGGTATAGGCGAGGATGACCGGCGTCATCACCAACGCGACCCAGAACATCACCGACAGGGTCAGCTGGCTCGAGGTCGCATCCCATAGCGTCAGGCTCGCCTCGGGCTGAAGACTTGAGGGCATCAGGAACGGGAACATCGCCACCCCCGCGGAGGCGATCACCGCGGCCACGCTCAACGAACTGGTCACCAGCGCCAGGCCCGAGCGTGAGCCCCAGGCCAAAAACCAGGTGGCCAGAATCATCACCATCCCCAGCATCGGCGCGAGCCACGCGTGGATTCCCACGCCGTCGAGCCAGGCGGCTCCGACCACCTGCTTGTCGAGCAGACGCATCGCGCCCGAAGCGTCCCCGATCGCGGCGAGCCGATAGCCCATGCCCGAGGCGATCATCCACACGCCAGCGAGCAGATAGAGCATCAGCAGAAGCGGCCCGGCG
Organism: Halotalea alkalilenta; assembly: GCF_001648175.1. Taxonomy (NCBI): domain Bacteria; kingdom Pseudomonadati; phylum Pseudomonadota; class Gammaproteobacteria; order Oceanospirillales; family Halomonadaceae; genus Halotalea; species Halotalea alkalilenta. The sequence goes on from NZ_CP015243.1 coordinate 3,464,538, forward strand.
CCGAGTACTATGCGTCTCGCCCGCATGGCGACCCGCTCATCGGCTCGCGCCATCAGCCAAACCCCGCCATGAATGCTGAGCATCAGTACCGAGACCAAGCCGCAGAGCAGCGCGAACGGATTGAGCAGCCCGAAGAAGCTGCCGGCGTAGCTCGCCCGCATCAGCCCATCGACCTCGAGCGGCACGCCCTGGAGCAGATTGCCGAAAGCGACGCCGAAGACCAAGGCGGGTACCAGACTGCCGAACCAGATCAGCCAGTCCCAGCTGGCACGCCAGCGAGTCGACTCGATCTTCGAGCGGTAGTCGAAACCTACCGGGCGGAAGAACAGCGCCAGCAGTACCAGCAGCATCGCAAAGTAGAAGCTTGAGAACGCGATCGCATAGACCACCGGCCAAGCGGCGAAGATCGCCCCACCGGCGGTGATCAGCCAGACCTGGTTGCCATCCCAGTGCGGCGCGATGGTATTGATCGCCGAGCGCCGCTCGGCGTCACTGCGCCCCACCACCGGCAGCAGGATGCCGGTCCCCATGTCCATGCCGTCGGCGATCGCGAAGCCGATCAGCAGCACGCCGATCAAGCACCACCAGATCAATTTGAGCAGTTCGTAGTCGAGCATCATCGCTTCCTCGGTATCCCAGGCCGCCGGCGCGGGCGGCGCATTCTTTCGTCTTGTGTCTCAGACGCCGCTTGCCAGGCTCTGCACCGGCTCGCTGGTACGCTGCTCGTGGTGATAGCGCCCGGTATGCAGCGACGAGGGACCGAGCCGCGCGAAGCGGAACATCAGCCACATCTCGACGATGAGAAGACCGGTGTAGACGGCGATGAAGCCCAGCAGCGAGATCCAAAGATCACGTGGCTCGAGCGACGAAACCGCCATGAAGGTGGGCAGCATCTCGCCGATCGACCAGGGCTGGCGGCCGAACTCGGCGACGAACCAGCCGGCTTCGGCGGCGATCCACGGCAGTGGAATCGACCACAGGCACAGGCGCAGGAACTTCGGATGCTCGATGAAACGCCGCTTGAGGCTGATCCAGACAGCGAAGGCGAACACCGCGAGCATCGCCACGCCCGCGGCGACCATGATGCGGAAAGCGAAGAACAGCGGAGCTGCGTTGGGAATGCTGTCGCGTGCGGCCTGCTCGATCTGGGCGAGCGTCGCGCTAGCGGGATCCTCGGTGTAACGAAGCAGCAGCATGCCGTAGCCGATATCCGCGACGTGCTGGTCCAGGATCGCCCGGGTCTCGCTGGAATCATCCCCTTCGCGGATTCGCACCAACGCGGAATAGCCGACCGCGCCACTGGCGATGCGCTGGACGTTCTCCTCGATCAGATCCCGAAGCCCGGTCACCGGGGTATCGAAGGAGCGCGTCGCGATCAGCCCGAGCAGATAGGGTATGCGCAGCGCGTAACGGGTCTCCTGCGCCTCTTGGTCGGGAATGCCGAACACAGTGAACGATGCCGGCGCGGGCGCGGTATGCCACTCGCCCTCGATCGCCGCCAGCTTGTATCTCTGCACCTCGCCTAGCGCATAGCCCGATTCATCGCCGAGGAAGGTCACACCGAGCGTCGAGCAGAGCCCGAAGATCGCGGCGAGCCGAAACGAGCGCTTGGCGAAAGCGAGATCCCGCCCCTTGAGCAGGTACCAGGCGCTGATACCGAGCACGAACAGCGCACCGGTGACATAGCCTGCCATCACGGTATGGACGAACTTGACCTGCGCCACCGGATTGAAGATCAGCTCAGACAGGCTCTCCATCTCCATGCGCATCGTATCGGGATTGAACACCGCCCCCACCGGATGCTGCATCCAGCCGTTGGCGACCAGGATCCAGAGCGCGGAGAAGTTAGAGCCGAGCGCGACCAGCCAGGTCACCACCAGGTGCTGGCGCTTGCTGAGCCGGTCCCAGCCGAAGAAGAACATGCCGACGAAGGTCGACTCGAGGAAGAAGGCGACCAGGCCTTCGATCGCCAGCGGCGCACCGAAGATGTCACCGACATAGTGGGAGTAGTAGGACCAGTTGGTGCCGAACTGGAACTCCATGGTCAGCCCAGTGGTGACCCCGAGGGCGAAATTGATCCCGAACAGCTTGCCCCAGAACTTGGTCATGTCCCGATAGATGGTCTTGCCGGTGACCACGTAGGTGGTCTCCATGATGGCCAGCATCACGGCCAGTCCCAATGTCAGCGGCACGAAGATGAAGTGATACATCGCTGTCAGCGCGAACTGCCAGCGGGATAGCTCTACCAGGGATTCAGAGATCATGAGGGTGTCTCGCGGTTTCGAGCGTCCACAGACGCCGCTATCGTCTATGCGATTTCTCCCTGACAAAGACCACACTCAGAGAGTGGTCATAAGTCTGCTCCTCGCCGCGCCGAGTAGGCTATCGGACAGATTGTCGCACTATAAATAGGGTCTTTATCTTCCTTCAGAGCGCTGAAAAGACCGACTGACACGAATCGATAGTTTTTTTTCATCTTCTTCGAGGAACTTTTACAGGCTGGGGACATGACAAATCGAACAGTGTTTTCTATAGTGTGCGCACGCTCCTGAAAAGATAGGTTTCAAACCCCAGGGAGCACTTTCAGGTCCGCCACATGCCAGCAATGGTAGTGCAACGGATTCGTGACGGGCCCAGATGTTCAGGATGGGCGGATTCGCCCAGAGCAAGGAGATACGCATGAAATCGGTCAAGATTCTTTCCGCCGCGATCATCGCCGGCACCGCAACCTTCGGCGCGCAGCAAGCACTGGCTTACAACTCCGGTGACTTCTTCGCCCGCCTCGACGCTACCCGCACCACTTCGACCGCGAGCGGCGATTTCGACGATCAGCGCAGCTTCACAGGCGCGCTGGGCTGGATGTTCGCAGACAAGTTCGGTGTCGAGTTCAACACCGTCGGCCAGCGCCAGGATCTCGAATTCTCCCGCAACGGCCAGGACCAGAGCGCGAAATACCGCCCCTACAGCCTGCTCGCGCAGTGGTATCCGCTCGGCGGCACCGGTGCTCAGGTCCAGCCCTACGTCGGCGCTGGTGTGACCTACACCCAGTTCGACGACCGCAGCCTGGCAGGCGGCGGCAGCATCGACAGCGACAGCTGGAACGGTACCGCGCAGCTGGGTCTCGACTACTTCCTGACCAGCTGGCTGGCGGTGAACGGCAACGTTCAGTACACCGACATGAGCATCAAGGGCAGCCAGGGTATGAAGCAGGACTTCGACCCGCTGACCGTCGGCGCAGGTCTGACCTTCCGCTTCTAAGCAACATTAGAGCGACGGTTCGAACCGTCCCCGCCAACGCCGCAGTGCCATTTTGGTGCACTGCGGCGTTGCTTTAGGTACAAAAGATGGCACGGCGGACCAATTGATCTATCATTGGTGGGACGAATAAACGCTGATGCTGCGCAAGCGTTTCGTCAGCGCTCGGAAAAGCATCATTCAAGGGACTAAGGAATCATTCACATGAAGACTGCAAAGGCTCTCACTGCAGCCCTTATCGCGGGCGGCACCCTGTTCGGCGCACAGCAGGCGCTGGCCTACAACGCTGGCGACTTCTTTGCACGCATCGACGCAACCCGTGTCGAATCGACCTCGAGCGGCACCTTCGACACCGAGCGCAGCTTCACAGGCGCCCTGGGCTGGATGTTCGCCGACAAGTTCGGGGTCGAGTTCAACACCGTCGGTCAGCGTCAGGATCTGGACTTCACCTACGGCGGCAATGACGCAACGCTCAAGTATCGTCCGTTCTCCCTGCTCGCCCAGTTCTATCCGCTCGGCGGAACCGGCGCTCAGGTCCAGCCCTACATCGGTGCCGGTGCGACCTACACCAGGTTCTCCGATCGCGACCTTCCCGGTGGCGCCCGCGTAGACAGCAACAGCTGGGATCCGACCGCACAGCTCGGTGTCGACTACTTCCTCACCGACTGGATCGCGATCAACGGCAACGTGCAGTACACCAGCCTGCGCCCGGACGTCGACAATGGCATCAGGGACGACATCAAGATCGACCCGCTCACCATCGGTGCCGGTGTGACCTTCCGCTTCTAAGACGGTCTCCGTCTGGTTGCACACGCCCCGCCTTCGGGCCGCCCCGGAATCTCCAACTTCCGGATCGGCCCGAAGGCGGGGCGTTTTCGTTCAGCCCAAGCACTCTCAGGTCTTCATTGCAGCATCTCATCGGGCAGTGGAGAGCCATGGTATTTCTGGTAGATCTCGTTGAGGCGGCCGTTGCGGAGATTCTCCGCCACCCACTCATTGAGCTTCTCCATCAGTTCTGGCTCGTTCTTACGCAGGCCAATGGCAAGATCGAAGGTCGTGATCAGGAACTTCGGCTCGAACGCCAAGTTGGTGTTGCGCTGACCTATCTGGTTGACCAGCGTTTCTGAAGTCGCAACGAACCGGGCTTGGCCACTCACCGCCGCGGTCACCATCGTCGCGTCATCGTCGTAGCGCGCCACGTTGATCCCCCGTTCGCCGGCTATCCGGGTCAGTTCGGCGTCCTGGGTGGTGCCTCGGGTGACGGTGACCCGCTCGCCGCGCAGGTCCTCCCAGTCGCTGACGTCGACGGCGGCCGGCGCACCTATGACCGAGCGCAGCGCGGCGTAGGGCGCGGAGAAATCGATCACCTCGGCGCGCTGAGGGGTGACCGAGAGGGTCGAAATGACGATATCGGCCTTGTTGGTCTGGAGGTTGGGTATTCGTGTCGCTCCGGTGGTCTCGACGATCTCCAGCTCGAGCCCCCAGTCCTCGGCCAGGAGCTCGGCGGTCTCCACATCGGAGCCGACCGGCCGCAGGCGGTCATCGAGCATACCGGACGGTGGGATGGAGAGATCGATGGAGACACGAATCCTGCCCGCCTCCATGATCTCCTCGTAGGAGTTTGCCGCCGCTGTCCCGATCGGTGCGATGAAGATGCCGACCACGGCGCCGATGGCTGTGATATGTCCTAGCCGGTTCATGATCTTTTCACCTCGACTGTGGCTGTGGATTTTGGACCCGCGCGTTCAATGCAGCTCGTCACCGATGAACTCTCTGAGCTCGGGCGTCCGGGGGGAGGTCAATATGTCGGTGGAACCTGACTCGTGGACGTAACCCTGGTGCATGAAAATCACCTGGTCGGCGATCCGGCGGGCGAAGTTCATCTCGTGGGTCACCATGATCATGGTGATCCCGGACGCCGCGAGCGCTTCGATGACCTTGAGCACCTCGCCGGTGAGTTTCGGATCGAGTGCCGAGGTCACCTCGTCGAAGAGCATCACCTTGGGCTCCATCGCTAAAGAGCGCGCAATAGCGGCCCGCTGCTGCTGACCACCGGAGAGCTGCTCCGGATAGTTCTGCGCCTTCTCCGAAAGCCCTACCTTGGCAAGCGACTCCAAGGCGATCTCACGCGCGCGGTCACGGCTGATCTTCTTCACCGATCGGGGCGCGAGCGTGATGTTCTCTTCGATGGTGAGATGCGGGAACAGGTTGTAGCTTTGGAACACGATGCCGACATCGAGTCTCAGTTTTCTAAGATCCAGTTTGGGATCGTTGACCCGATGGCCGCATACCACGATCTCCCCGCTGTCGATCAGCTCCAGGCGGTCGATGCATCTGAGCGCCGTGCTCTTTCCCGACCCGCTCGCACCAATCAAGGCCATGACCTCTCCGGGCTCCACCGAGAAGGAAACGCCCTTGAGTACCTGCAGCTTGTCGAAGCTCTTTTTCACATCCTTGAGCATGACGATGGACATGAATTTCTCCCCATGAATGACTCATCTCAAGCGGATACGGCCTTGAGCGCACGCAATCTCGCCGCGCCACTTCGCTCCAGGCGCCGGCTGAGTGCCGACACAGGAAAACAGAGGCAGAAGTAGATCAGCGCGACGATGATGTAGATCAAAAACGGCTCGAAGATCGAGTTGTTGATCAGCTGTCCCGCGCGAGTAAGCTCGACGAATCCCACCACCGAGGTCAGCGAAGTGTTCTTGATGATCTGCACTGAGAAACCGACCGTTGGCGGTGTCGCAATGCGAATCGCCTGTGGCAGGACGACCTTGAACAGGCGCTGGGTGCGCGAAAGCGCCAGGCATTCAGCCGCCTCCCATTGCGCCTTCGGCACCGACTCCAGGCACCCACGCCAGATTTCACCGAGGTACGCGCTGACGTAGATGGTCAGCGAAACCCCGGCGGCCAGCAGGGGGGAGATCGAAAAGCCCAGCGACGGAAGCCCGAAGTAGATCAGAAACAAGATGATCAGCAGCGGCGTGCCCTGAACGATCTGCACATAGACTGCCGCCAGGATGCGCAACAGCCTGAACGGAGAGGTTCTCCCGAGTGCGACGAGAAATCCGCCGGCGCCGCCTCCGAGAAATGCCATCAATGAGAGGATCAGCGTCCAGAAGGCACCGGTAAGCAAGAACTGCAAGTGGCCGGGATTTATCGCAGTGGTCATGGCGTTTTCTCCGTCTTCCCTCGTTCTCGTTCACAGGTTCGTACCCAGGCGCCTGCGCCTCGGGAAAGCGAGGAGAGCGATCACCCAGAACACCAAACGCATGAGCAATGAGATGGCCAGGTAGATGAGCGCGACGATGATGTAGGTTTCGAACGGTCGGTAGGTTTCCGACTGGATGAAGTTGGCGGCGGCAGTCAGCTCTTCGGCGGAAATCTGCGAAGTCATCGATGAAGCGAGCATCAGCAGGATGAACTGGCTGGTCAGTGACGAATAGACCCGCTCAATCGCCGGGCGAAGCGCTACGTGCCAGTAATTCTGCACCCGGGAGAGGCCGAGGCATTCCCCCGCCTCCCACTGGCCGGGATGGATGGAGTCGAATCCCGCCCGCATTATCTCGGCCGTATAGGCGCTGACGTTGATCGTCAATGCGATGATCGCCACCGCGACGGGAGAGAAAGAGAACCCCAGGCTCGAGAGACCGAAATAGACGACGAAGATCTGCACCAGGAAAGGTGTGTTGCGTATCGACTCCACGTAGATGGTCGCTGCTCTCGCGGCGATGGCGACATGGGAGCGACGGGCGATGGCGCACAGGGTACCGATGATGAAGCCGGTGATGGTGGTCACCAGCGCAAGCTGGATAGTCAGCGTCAGCCCATCCAGCAGCATCTGCCAGCGGGCCAGGATGGCGGTGAAATCAAGTATCATCCCACCGCTCCCGGAGCGCCTTGCAATCCGCCCCTCTGCCCGCTCATACGATCGTATACGCGAAACAGCGCCTGGTTACCTTCCCCGCCCCCACCGTGCGCCTTGGCGTCGAGATACTGCGTGGTCACGAGCGACGTACCCGGCAGCGGTACGCACTGCTGCTGCGCCATCTCGAGCACCAGTCGCAGGTCCTTGAGCATCAGGTCGATGCGAAATCCCGCATCGACATTGCCCTCGAGCATTCCCGCACCGAGATTCTCCAGCATCCAGGAAGATGCCGCACCGCCGAGGAGCACCTCCCGCATCCTGACGAGATCGATGCCGCATGCGCGCCCGAGCGCGATGGACTCGCAGATCGCCTGGATGTTGATCGCGCAGACCAGCTGGTTGCAGAGCTTGGTCGCCTGCCCCGCACCGGTGTCACCGAGATGGAAAATAGTGCTGCCCATATGGGACAAGAACGGCTTCGCGCGCTCGAACGCGTCTTCCGCGCCGCCGACCATGATCGATAGGCTCGCCCGCTCGGCACCCAACGGACCGCCCGAAACCGGCGCATCCAGCATGTCGATGCCAACCGCGCCGAGCTCGGCGGCGAGCGCCCTGGTCGCCTGTGGCGAGATGGTGCTCATGTCTACGTAGAGACGTCCCTTCGGCGGGTGCGCCAGGAGACCGCGCGCGCCCCTGACCACCTCCTCCACCTGCGGCGTATCGGGCAGCATGGTGATCACGATGTCCGCCTCTGACGCCGCTTCGGCGACATCGGCTGCCGCAGTGGCCCCCTGGGCCACCAGCCGGGAAGCGGCTTCGATGCGGATATCGTGGACCCGGACCTGGTATCCAGCGGCCAGCAGATTGGCCGCCATCCGTTCGCCCATGATGCCGAGGCCGATGAACGCAACGACCCTGGATGCACTGATCGAATTCATTGCTCTTGCCTCCTCGCAGGCTCGAGTTCAATTGGAGCTGGGCGATTCGAGCCGCGAGATTTTCTCCACTCTCCTTACGAAGTCCTCGCTGTCGTCGAACTCGGCCGATAGATAGGCTTCGACCAGATCCCGAGCGAGCCAGGGTCCGACTATCTGGGCACCCAGGCACATCACATTGACGTCATCGTGCTCGACAGACTGGTGCGCCGAATGAAAGTCGTGGCAAACCGCGGCGCGAATTCCCTTGATCTTGTTGGCAGCGATCACCGCCCCCACCCCGGTGCCGCAGACCAGCAGTCCTTTGCGCCGCCCGTCCTCGACCACCTTGCCGCAGACCAGCTGCGCGATGTCCGGAAAATCCACCGGCTGGCTGTCGAAGCTGCCTACGTCATCCACCTCATGCCCCGCGAGCGTCAAAAACTCCGCCAGCTCTTTCTTCAGCAGATATCCCGCATGATCGCTACCAATCACGATATCCATTGGTTTATCGCACTCCCGTCATTGCTATCTACCGGTTGGAGGGACTTGCGTTGATTCGTGCGCCGCGCCGAGCATGATCGCCCTGCGCCTGAACCCCGCACCGATCTCGAAATGCATTCCCAGCAGCTCATCGGCCCTTTGCACGTCCTGGGCGACGATCGCGGAAAAAATCAGTCTGTGATGGTCGATCAGGAACTCGTCTATTCCCTCGACTTCGATGATCTTTTCGCGCCTTTCCAGGTGCGACCTCATCGCCAACTTCGAAATGGATTCATAGATACTGACCAAAACCGGTGAATGAGCCGAGCGGACGATGGCCTGATGAAAACGGTGATCCGCCATGCCTCCTTCATACGGGTCTCGGATGGTTTCGGCGATAGTGTCCAAGGCCGCGGCCAATTCATCGAGATCGGACTGGCGCGCGCGATGGCAGGCGAGGCGAATGGCGTGATGCTCTATCGCTATGCGCGCTTCCATGATGTCGTCGACGACATCGGTATGCTGGGCGAGAAAGAAGGAGAAGAACTCACCCAAAGTAGAGGCGTCCGGCTGTCTTACCACCGTCCCGATACCGTGGCGTATCTCCACCGCCCCGATCATCGCCAGGGCCCGGAGAGCCTCACGAAGCACGGGCCTGCTCACATTCAGCCGGGCGGAAAGCTCCCGCTCGGGAAGCAAGCAATCCCCAGTCTTCAATCGTCCCGACAGAAGCTGTTCACGCAAAAACGAGACCACCTTCTCGTATCCCGTTTTTGCGCATCCCTCTTCTTTCGAGACGGATATTATGGTTTTCATTCAGATATCATTCCATGGTATGACCACTGGAACGACATTAGCACTCAAGCGCGGCAATGGATCCTGATCTTTAGTCTTTCAATCCATCGTTCATAGCGACTTTAGGAGAATGAATGGAGCTATCCGGAGCAGCCCGGCGCCCGAATATTCGACGAGCGCATCCTGCGCGTCATGGGTTGCACGAAGCGCGCTTGATCGAAGTGCATTGATCGACACGCATTGGGCTGGCTATGTTGATGAGATGCAGGAGAGATCGCTCGGTCCCACCGTCGCACCCATGCAAATCCTTGAGGAACCAAGATGAAAGCGCCGCTCCCTCTGGCCCCCCAGCGTTTCGAGTTCTTCACCCCGGCCGGCGGCGTGCCCAACAATCCACGGTTGCCGCTGCTGCTCTATTCGCAGATCGTCCCGGCGGGCATCGTCGACCGGGCGAGCTACTTCGAGCGGCTGTTCCGTGCCAACGGCTGGCCACCGCAGTGGCGCTGGGGAATGTTCGACTTCGACCACTATCACCCCAACACCCACGAGGCGTTGGGCGTGTTCTCCGGCAGCGCCGAGGTGAGGCTTGGCGGCGAGCAGGGTCGAACGATCGAGCTTCGTGCCGGCGATGCACTGCTGATCCCAGCGGGAGTCGGCCATCGAGCGCTTGCCGCCGCTGACCACTTCAGCATGGTGGGCGCGTATCCGACCGGCTACTCCCCCGAGACCCTACGTGACACCGAAGTGGACAGGCTCGCCGCCGCCCGGCGCAGCATCGCCGCGCTGCCGATGCCATGCAGCGACCCCGTCCTGGGACCGGGAGAGCTGCGTCGTTTCTGGCCCAGCAGCTGAGGCCTCCCCGGCGCAGGCTGCGATCGCGCAGCGCTGCGGGATGAGCCCGGGATGGCCTCGACTGCGGCAAATGAGCGCATCGGCTTTTTGCCCAATCAGCCTCGGGGCCGATAAATTCCCCGCCATTCAATTCACTTCCCGCCACAGCCACCAGACGGGGCCCGCTGCGAGCGTATGGCGGCCAGCGTGGTTCGTTGCGCGGCAACACCCTCCTCGACTAAATATTCAAATCGAACCTGAACGAATCCTGCTCTGCCCGTCGACCGGCTTCATCGCCGGCTGCGATGCCAAGCCTGCCGGGAATGTGGAGCGGATCGAGCGACCCGGCCTCGGCGACGGGGTGGGCGATCAGGCAGGCATGTGATCTCGACTGCGGCACCGAACCCGCGCAGTACCTGAAGGAGGTGTACCAATGCAAGCCATGGTGCTGCACCAAATCCACCAGCCTCTGGTGCTCGAGCAGCGCATCACGCCAACGCCCGGCCCCGGTGAGATCCTGCTGCGCGTCGAAGCCTGCGCCGTCTGCCGGACGGACCTGCACGTCGTCGATGGCGAACTGCCCCACCCCCGGCTACCCATCGTCCCAGGACACGAGATCGTCGGCCGGGTCGAAGCGCTTGGCATGGGCATCGACGCTCTCAAACTGGGGGATCGGGTTGGCGTGCCCTGGCTCGGCCATACCTGCGGCGTCTGCCCCTACTGCCAGGACCAGCATGAGAATCTCTGTGACCAGCCGATATTCACCGGCTACATGCGCGATGGCGGCTTCGCGACCCATGTCATCGCCGATGCGGCGTTCGCCTTTCCGCTGGCCGGATTCGAAGATCCCGTCGCGGCGGCGCCTTTGCTGTGCGCCGGGCTGATCGGCTGGCGCTCGCTCAAGCTGGCAGGGGATGGCGGCAGGATCGGGCTCTACGGCTTTGGCGCAGCGGCGCACATCCTCGCGCAGGTATGTCAGTGGCAGGGGCGCGAGGTCTATGCCTTCACTCGCCCGGGCGACACCGCGGCCCAGCGGCAGGCCCTCGCGCTCGGCGCCAGGTGGGCGGGCGGCTCGGACGATTCACCACCGCAACCGCTGGACGCGGCGATCATCTTCGCCCCCGTCGGCGCCCTGGTTCCGGCCGCCCTGCGCGCGGTACGCAAGGGGGGCCGGGTGATCTGCGGCGGTATCCATATGAGCGACATTCCGCAGTTTCCCTACGACCTCCTCTGGGAGGAACGACAGCTCGCTTCGGTCGCCAACCTCACCCGCCAGGATGCCGTGGAGTTCCTCGAGATCGCACCGCAGGCCGGCGTGAAGCCGACGACGACGGTCTATCCGCTGGAGCGGGCCAACCAGGCGCTCGACGACCTGCGACACGGACGCTTCCAGGGCGCGGCGGTGTTGGTGCCGCCAGCGGCCGGGTGAGGCGATGAAAAGCCGCGCCCGGGATTCGGCCCGGACGCGGCTACGAGAGGACTGCGGCGAACGCTCACTGGCTGCGATACGGCGCACGGCCTCGACTCAAAGATCAGCATCCTCGTCCAGCTCGCTGATCGAGCGAACCAGATCCGCACGACTAACGATGCCGACCAAGCGGTCATCGCGCATTACCGGCAGCCGCTTGACCCCTTCGCGCAGCATGATGTCCGCCAGTTCGATGAGCGAGGCATCCTCGCCCACCGTAATCGCAGGAGAGGTCATCAAAAGCGAAGCCTGGTAATGACCACGCCGCATGAATTCGGCAAGCGCGGGAGCGGGATCCGACCCCTCCACCAGAAACGCCAGCCACCAATCTCGACGCTGCTCGATCTCCTTACCGAAGGGACGCAGGAGGTCCCTTTCGCTCACGATCCCGAGCACCTTACCAGCGGAGTCGCAAACCGGCGCCGCACTGATCGAATGCTTGGTGAACAGGCCAGCGATCTCGCTCAACGTGCTTTCCGGTTTGACGCTGATCACCTCGCGGGTCATGACGTCATCCACTCGTCTACTCATCCCGATTCTCCTTGGCTGGCGCCGCTCTGGGTGGGACTTGCCGTTCAATCCACAGGCACTGCTGCACTGACGATCACCTTCATTGCATTCTCTTTTGCCGCGTTGGAGAACACTTCATAAGCGTCGAGGAACTGTGCCATATCGAAACGGTGGGTCACCAGCTGCGCAGGAGCGATCTTGCCCGAGGCCACGGTCTTGAGCAGCATCGCCGTGGTGTTGGTATTCACCAGACCGGTGGTCAAGGTGATGTTCTTGATCCATAGCGTTTCCAGATGCAACTCCACGCTCTTGCCGTGGACACCGACATTGGCGATGCGCCCACCCGGCACGATCGCCTGCTGGCAAAGATCGAAAGTAGCCGGGATACCGACCGCCTCGATCGCCACGTCGACCCCGCCGCCGCTCAGCGTCAGCAGCGTCTCCAGCGCATTGCCCTGGGATACGTCGATGACGTCGGTGGCGCCGAACCGCTTGGCGATCTCCAAGCGCCCCGCATCGGTATCGAGCATGATCAGTCGGGCCGGGCTGTAGAACTGCGCGGTCAGCAGGGTGGCCATCCCAACCGGGCCAGCACCGACGATCGCCACGCTGTCTCCCGGCGCGACCTGCCCGGCGAGCACCCCTATCTCGAAGCCCGTCGGCAGAATGTCGCTGAGCATCACCAGCGCCTCTTCATCGGCTCCTGGAGGAACCGGGTAGAGGCTGTTGTCGGCGTGGGGGATTCGAACGTACTCGGCTTGCGTACCGTCGATCAGGTGGCCGAGGATCCAGCCGCCGTCGGCGCAGTGAGCGTAGAGCTGGCGACGGCAGTTCGCACAGCTGCCACAGGAGGTGATACAGGAGATCAATACATGATCGCCGACTTTGAAGTTCTTGACGCCGTCGCCGATCTGCTCGATCACGCCGACGCCCTCATGGCCCAGGATCCGCCCAGGCGTCACCGCCGGCACGTCTCCCTTGAGGATATGCAAGTCAGTGCCGCAGATCGTGGTCTTGGTGATTCTGACCACCGCATCGGTCGGCTTCTGCACGCTTGGCCGGGGGACCTCCTCCCAGCCCTTTTCACCAGGTCCTTTGAAAACGAGAGCTTTCATTTTCAACCTCCACGATCAGTTCGATGATGTGGACTTCGTTCGAAAATGGTCGATGCCGTGGCACGGGCAGATGACGTCAACGATGGCAGGGGGCCAGGGAAAGCCAAGGAGGGTCATGGAAGCTTCCTGGCCCGAGCCTCGTGTATCCTCGCGGACGAACGAAGCCCCTACCCTGCTACCGAAGCCCGACGGAAGCTGCGGCGGTGGAAGATCGCCTCGAGTCGGGCAGAGCAATCACCCTCAGCGATAGACCAGCCCACCGTCGATCAGTGGCGCCTGCCCGGTCATGTAGTCGGCGTCGGGGCCGGCAAGGTAAGAGACGAAAGCGGCCACGTCATCCGGCGTTTCAGCTCGCCCCAGGGCGATACCATTGACGAACTTGTCGTAGGTGGCGCCGATCGGTGCGCCAGTCAGCTCGGCCATACGCTCGTCGATATCGACCCACATGTCGGTGCCGACCACGCCCGGGCAGTATGCGTTGACGGTGATGCCTTCACTGGCCAGCTCCTTCGCCGCGGCCTGGGTCAACGCGCGTACCGCGAACTTGGTCGACGAGTAGACGCCGAGCAGCGCGTAGCCTTCATGGCCCGCGATCGACGAGGCGTTGATGATCTTGCCCTTGCGGCCCAGTTCGCGGAACTTGGCGGCAGCGGCCTGGATTCCCCAGAGGGTCCCCTGGACGTTGATCTTGAAGATCCGCTCGACCTCCTCCGGGGTGGCGTCGATCAGCGGTTTCACCTGGCTGATTCCGGCATTGTTGACCATGATGTCCAATCCGCCGAGCTCTCGGCCGGCGTGCTCGACCGCCGCGAACACCTGCTCGCGATCGCCGATGTCGGCGACGAACGTGGTCACTTTCCGGCCCAGCGCGCGAATCTCCTCGGCCACTTCGGCCAGCTTGTCCTGCTTGACGTCGACCAGCGCCAGGTCGGCACCATCTCGTGCCAGCCGCAGTGCGATACCCCGCCCGATTCCCTGTCCAGCGCCTGTTACCAGCGCCACTTTGCCGTCGATAGCCATGTACGGAACTCCTGTCAGTTGGGTAGCGGAGAAAGTGATGGCTTCAACTCACCACCTCGTCATGGTGCGCCGACCATTCGCTTTGGCGTTCCCTGCGTTTTCACAGGGAACGCCGCAGGGTCTGATCAGAACGGTGCGTCGATATCGACCACATCGATCAGCTTGTGGTTGACGAACTCCTTGATTCCCAGACCGATCAGCTCCCGCCCATAGCCGGAACGGCGAATGCCACCGAACGGCAGGTCGGCCTTGACCATGGTCGGATGGTTGATGAACACCATGCCGGTGGAGATTTTCCTCGCCACTTCCGCACCGTGCTGGGTGTCGGTGGTGAATACCGAGCCGCCGAGGCCGAACGGGGAATCGTTGGCGATACGCACCGCGTCATCTTCGTCCTTGGCACGGAAGACCAGCGACACCGGGCCGAAGAACTCGGTGTAGTAGGCCGGGTTGTCCGGAGTGACGTCGGTGAGGATGGTCGGCTGCACGAACGCCCCCTGGGTCGGAACCTTGGGACCGACCTCGGTGGCGGTAGCGCCGTGCTCGACCGCCATGCGGATCTGCTCCTTGATCTCGTCGGCGGCGCCCTGGGAGGAGAGTGGCGCAAGGCTGGTGGCCGGATCGAACGGATCGCCCGCGCGAAGGTTGGCCACCCCCTCGACATAGCGGCCGAAGAAATCGTCGTAGATCTCATCGGCGATGATCAGTCGCTTGGACGAGCAGCAGACCTGTCCACCGTTCCAGTGGCGGCCGAAAACCGCCCACTTGACGGTCTTGTCGAGATCGGCGTCGGCCAGCACCACGAAGGCGTCGGCACCGCCGAGCTCCATGGTCGATTTCTTCAGCGCCTTGGCGGCCTGGGACGCAACCACCGCGCCGGCAGCCTCGGAGCCGGTCAGCGCAACGCCGTGCACCCGCGGATCGTTGAGGATGGTCTCGATCTGCTGGCGAGTGGCGTAGAGGTTCTTGAACGCCCCGGCCGGCAGGCCGGCGTCCAGCATCAGCTGTTCGAACGCCGCCGCGCTCTGCGGCACGTTGGAGGCATGCTTGAGCAGCACGGTATTGCCGGCCGACAGCTGCGGGGCGAGGATGCGAGCGATCTGATAGTAAGGGAAGTTCCACGGCTCGATCGCGAGGATCACCCCCAGTGGGTCATGGACCAGAATGGCCTCGCCCTCGGCCGGGTCGTCGACCGGCAGCTTCTCGGGAGCCAGCAGCGCTTCGGCATTCTTGACGTAGTATTCGAGAATCTTGGCCGACAGCTCGACCTCGGCCTGGGCCTCGGTGAACAGCTTGCCCATCTCCAGGGTCAGCAGCTTCGCATATTCATCGCCCTGCTCACGCAGCAGGTCGGCGGCGCGCTGGAGGATCGCGCCACGCTCGGCGAACGAGGTCTCCTTCCATGCCGTGAAGGCGGCGTGAGCGCTGTCGAGCGCCTGGCCGACTTCCTCATCGGTGGCATTGGGGAAGGACTTGATCAGTTCGCCAGTGAACGGATTGGTAGTGGCATACGCCATATCGGCATTCCTCGTTGAAACGGCTATTGAAGCTTCTTCCCGCCTTGACGCTCGGTTAGAAGCCCATATCAGGCTGGCACCACACAGCGCTCGCCTTGCGGCTCACGCGGCCAGCTCCTTGATCGCTTGTACCATGTTGCTGAGTACCGCCTGCGCATCACCATAGATCATGTCGCAGTTTTCACCGTAGAAGAGCAGGTTCTCCACACCAGCGTACCCTTTACCCTGGCCACGTTTGATCACGTAGACCTGGTGCGCTTGATCAGCGTCGAGAATCGGCATGCCATAGATCGGCGACTGCTTGTCGGTGCGCGCCGCGGGATTGACCACATCGTTGGCGCCGATCACCAGGGCCACGTCGGTGTTGGCGAAGGAGTCGTTGACGTCCTCCATGTCGAAGATCAAGTCGTAAGGCACACCGGCCTCCGCCAGCAGCACGTTCATGTGCCCCGGCATGCGTCCGGCCACCGGGTGGATCGCGAACTTCACGTCCACGTCAGCCGCCTGCAACAGCTTGACCAACTCGTAGAGCTTGGCCTGCGCCTGGGCAACCGCCAGGCCATAGCCGGGCACGATGATCACGCTCGAGGCGTAGCGCATGGTGGTCGCCGCGTCGCTGGCATCGACCGAGGTCATCTGCCCCGCCACTTCGCCCTGAGCGGAGGCGGATACCTCGCCGAAGTTGCTGAACAGCACGTTGGCCAGCGAGCGGTTCATCGCCTTGGCCATCAGCACGGTCAGCAGCGTACCAGCGGAGCCGACGACCATCCCGGCGATCATCAGCGCGGGGTTCTGGATCGCATAGCCTTCGAGCCCGACCGCGAGCCCGGTGAATGCATTATAGAGCGAGATCACCACCGGCATGTCGGCACCGCCGATCGGCAGCGTCAACAGCACGCCGAAAGCGAGCGCGGCGGCGAAGAACAGCACCGGCACGCCGTACCCGCCACCGATACCCGCCGCGACCAGCACCCCGGCGAGAATGGCGACCAGAAAGACCAGCGCGTTGAGAAGTTTCTGCCCCTTGAATCGCCATGCACTGTTGATCCGGCCATCGAGCTTGGCCCAGGCGACCACCGAACCGGAGAGAGAGATCGAGCCGATCAAAGCACCAAGCAGGGTGACGGTGATGTGCAACGGGTCCGAGGCGTACGCACTGCCGGTCATCGCCACCGCCGCTACCGCCGCGGCAGCGCCACCGCCCATCCCGTTATAGAGCGCGACCATCTGCGGCATGTCGGTCACCGGCACGCGCTTGCCGCTGCGCCAAGCCCAAGCGCCCCCTACCGCCAGCGCCAGCACCACCAGGAAGAGATTGACCAGCAGTCGGGGCTCGGCACTGGCCTCGACGTTGGCCATGTAGCCGAACGCCGCGATCACCGCCACCAGCATGCCGATCCCGGCAAGGACGATCCCCTTGAGCGCGGTGACCGGAGAGGACATTCGCTTCAGGCCGAGAATGAACAACAAGGCAGCGACCAAGCCACTGAGTTCCACCAGCAACATCAGCATGACACTCTACTCCTTGTCGTTTTTCCCGGACTGGCTGGGTTTGAACATCGCCAGCATCCGATCGGTCACCACATAGCCGCCCGCGGCATTGCCCGCGCCCAATACCACACCGATGAAGCCGATCAGCTGACCAAGCGCGGTATCGGCGTTGAACAGTGCGTGCATCGCACCGACGACGACGATGCCGTGGATGAAGTTGGAACCGGACATCAAGGGGGTATGCAGGATCGACGGCACTCGCCGGATCACCTCGTAGCCGGTAAAGGCGGCGAGCATGAACAGATAGAGCCCGATCAACCAGCTCATCGAAAGATCCAATTCCATGACTCAATTCTCCTTGGTAGAGGGAACGGGAAAACTGCGGGCATCCGGGTCGCGAACCGTACCGTCGTAGGCCACCAGGGTGCCGAGCACGACTTCATCCTCCAGATCCAGCGCCAGTGCACCGTCTTGGACGATCAAGGCAAGGAGATTGAGCAGGTTCTTGGCGTACAGCTCGCTTGCGTGCTGCGCCAAGAGCGAGGGCACGTTGAAGGGCGCGAGAACCACCGTAGGGCCGATCTCGACGGTCTGACCGGGCACCGTGCCCTCGCAGTTGCCACCACTGTCGGCGGCCAGATCGACGATCACCGCGCCGGGTTTCATTCCCTCGATCTGTGCCCGGCTGACCAGACGAGGCGCTTGACGCCCCGGCACGTTGGCGGTGGTGATCACCACATCCGCCTGCTGGATGTGCTGGGTGAGCACTTCAGCGGCCTTGGCCTGCTCCTCAACGGTGAGCTCACGCGCATAGCCACCCTCGCCGGTCGCGTCGATGCCAGTATCGACGAACTTGGCGCCCACCGACTGGGCCTGCTCGCGCGTCTCCGGACGTACGTCGTAACCCTCGGTCACCGCGCCGAGGCGTCGCGCGGTGGCGAGCGCCTGGAGACCAGCCACGCCCAGCCCCATCACCAGCACCTTGGCGGCGCGCAGTGAACCCACCGCGGTGGTCATCATCGGCATGATCCGTGGCAGGTGCAGGGCGCCCAGCAGGGGTGCGTAGTAACCAGAGAGCGCCGCCTGGCTCGACAGCGCGTCCAGCGACTGGGCACGGCTGATCCTCGGCACCGCCTCCATCGCGAAGGCGGTGATCTTGCCATCGCGCAGTCGCTCCGGAAGGCCTGGGACCTTGTTCAAATAGAGGAAGGAGACCAGCACCGCCCCCGGTTTCATCGCCGCGACCGTATCAAGCCCCGGCGCCTGGATCGCCAGCACGATATCGGCGTCGGCAACCAGCGCTTTGGGATCATCGATCAATGTGGCTGGAGAGGGCCCTTGCAGATAAGCGTCGTCAGGCAGGCGAGCACGTAGACCAGCCCCGCTCTGCACTTGGACCTCGATACCCAACTTGGCCAATTTAGGCAGCAATGACGGGACAATGGCGACGCGCCGCTCATCGTCTTTGGTTTCCTTCAGCACGGCTATTTTCAACGCCATCGTGGACACCTTTGGGTGGCAAGACTTCTAAAACAAATTAGGCTCCTACAGGTAATTAAGTGTCAATGGATGCTCTATGCGTCAAAACGACACATTTAAAAAGATATCTTTACCCTATGGATGAATTTAATTTTTATCTTAAAAATCAATAAAATAAAAATACTCATGGATAAATAAACATAAAAAACAGACTGCCACCAAGAGGTTTTAGACGCCTTTACTTTAGTAATAATCACAACAAAATCAGGTCCAGCGAGCATGGGCATGTAATTCTATCCATATGATCAGCCCCCTCTTTTCATTGCCGATTTGATGTCGGATGAGGCATGCATGGGAGGACAAAATGGGAGGACGGTATGCGATTGGATTGATCCCCGATCGTCGCCGAATATGCGCTGCGGTGAGCGAAAAGGTAAAACGGTATTACGCCGGCGTTCGGCCATGGTGCAACTATCCGAAAATCCGCATCATCTCAGTGCAATCCATGCATCCCTTGGCGCATTTTATTGCGGCCTTACCCCGACAAATCATTGAAACAGCGGTAGAAAGCAAATTTAGGTCGATGTTTTGCCCTGGGTTGAGTGATTCATATTCGAAGGAGTCGGCAGTCACACTGCCTCACAATTCGGCTCAATGGATGGCTAGGGTTCCGAGCGCCCCTCGACGAGTATTCGACGAGATCGCGTTGTCTGGTCCGAGAGCTATCGACCCGGCCTGGCGTCATGCGCAGGCAAGGTTACACGGCGGGAGAAAAGCCCGGGAGGATCAGGTGCAGCTGTGCTGCCACCGACTCCCCGTCTTTCTCATCTCTGCACCTTGGAGCGCCGCCATGCCAGCCCACTTGCCGACCCAAGCCGCCAATCGCCTCCCCCCTCTCCCTCTACGGCAGCGAAGCTACCTGCTACGCCTGACGCTTTTCGCCGCCGCGATACTGCTGCTGCTGTTCTCGCTCACCCCCAAGGTCCACGCCCAGAGCCGCGATCACTTCAGTGTCTGCTGGTCGATCTATGCGGGCTGGATGCCCTGGGGCTATGCCGAGCTCGAGGGCATCGTCGACAGTTGGGCGCAGCGCTACGGCATCACCATCGACGTGCAGCAGGTCAACGACTACGTCGAGTCGATCAACCAGTACACCGCCGGCAACGTCGACGGCTGCGCCATGACCAACATGGACGCCCTGACCCTGCCCGCCGCCAGCGGTGTCGACTCCACTGCGCTGGTGATCGGCGACTACTCGGACGGCAACGATGGCGTCGTGCTCAAAGGCAGCGACCGGCTCGAAGATCTAGCCGGCAAACGCATCAACCTGGTCCAGTTCAGCGTCTCCCACTACCTGCTCGCCCGCGCCCTGGACAGCATCGGCATGAGCGAGCGCGACGTGGAAACCGTCAATGCCGCCGATGCCGACATCGCCGGCTTGTTCTCCAGCGCGCAGACCCAAGCTGTGGTGACCTGGAACCCGCAGCTGGCAGCGATCAGCACCATGCCCGGTGCCAATCTGGTCTACAGCTCCAAGGATATCCCCGGCGAGATTCTCGACCTGATGGTGGTCAACACCCAGGTCCTGGCCGACAACCCGGATTTCGGCCACGCCCTGGTCGGCGCCTGGTACGAGGTGATGGAGAGGATCGCCGAAGACGATGTCCAGGCGCTGACCTCGATGGCCGAGGCCGCCGGCACCGACCTCGACGGCTATCGCGCCCAGCTGGCCGACACCCACCTCTACACCAATCCGCAGGATGCCTTGGAAGCCTTCGAGGACCCCAGGCTGCTCGACACCATGGAGCGGGTCGCACGCTTCAGTTTCGACCATGGCCTGCTCGGCGAGATGGCCCCGAATGCAGAGGTGGTGGGAATCGAAACCCCCGCCGGCAGCTTCGGCGATACCGCCAACCTCAAGCTTCGCTTCGACCCGAGCTACGTGCGCGCCTACCTGGAAGCGCGCCAGTGAGCCGCGCGATCGAGGAGTGATCCTATGAAGCGACTGGTCAACCTCAAGCCACGGCCAGCGACCCGCTGGCTGCTCGGCGCCTTGCCCTTCGCGCTGCTCAGCCTGCTCTATCTCGGGCTCTCCTCCCAGCGACTGGCCGACAATCCCAGCGACCGGCTGCTGCCGAGCCCAACGACGATGGCCGAGAGCTTCCTGCGCCTGGCCAGCGAGCCGAGCGCACGCACTGGGGCGCGCCTGCTGTGGAGCGATACCTTTGCAAGCCTCGAGCGGCTGTTCGCGGGGGTCGCGATCAGCGCAGTACTCGCGCTGATGATCGGACTGGCATGCGGTGCGCTGCCACTGGTGCGGGCCAAGCTTTCGCCGCTGGTCACGGTGGTCTCGCTGATCCCACCGATGGCGATCCTGCCGATCCTGTTCATCGCCTTCGGTACCGACGAGCTGGCCAAGGTCGCGCTGATCGTGATCGGGGTGACGCCCTTCCTGATCCGTGACCTGCAGGGCCACGCCCTGCGCGTCCCCGCGGAGCAGTGGGTCAAGGCGCAGACCCTCGGCGCCAGCTCCTGGCAGCTGATCCTGCGCCTGCTGCTACCGCAGCTGATGCCACGGTTGATCTCCTCGGTGCGCCTGGCGCTGGGCAGCGCCTGGCTGTTTCTGATCGCGGCCGAGGCGATCGCCGCCCAGGAGGGGCTCGGCTATCGCATCTTCCTGGTCCGGCGCTACCTGGCGATGGACGTGATCCTGCCCTACGTGGCCTGGATCACCCTGCTCGCCTTCATCATCGACCAGACGCTGGCCTGGATCTCGCGCCGGGGCTTTCCCTGGTTTCACGCCGAGGAGAAGGACGCATGAGCCAAACGCCGCTGCTGCTCGCCCGAGGCGTCGAGAAACGCTATGGCGACGTGCCGGTACTGGAACGGCTCGATTTCCAGGTCGATGCCGGTGAGTTCGTCACCCTGGTCGGCGCCTCCGGCTGCGGCAAGACCACCCTGCTCAAGATGCTGCTGGGCACCGAACAGCCGAGCCGCGGCGAGTTCCTGCTCGAAGGCGCGCCGCTGCCCGACGAGCCGGGAGTCGATCGCGGCGTGGTGTTCCAGCGCTACTCGGTGTTTCCCCATCTCACCGCGCTGGACAATATGGTACTCGCCGAGGAGTTCGCCCTCGCCCCGCTCACCGCCCGCCTGTTCGGCGCCGCTCGCCGCCAGGCCCGCGAGCGGGCCGCGGCGAACCTGGCCGAGGTCGGCCTGGCCCAGGCAATGACACGCTATCCGTATCAGCTTTCGGGCGGCATGCAGCAGCGCCTGGCGCTGGCCCAGGCGCTGACCATGCGCCCGCGCCTGCTGCTGCTCGACGAACCCTTCGGCGCCCTCGATCCGGGCATTCGCCTGGAGATGCACGCGCTGATCAGCCGGCTCTGGCGCGAGCGTTCGTTGACCATCTTCATGGTCACTCATGATCTGCGAGAAGCCTTCACCCTCGGCACCCGCGTGTGGGTGTTCGATCACCTCAGGCACGACCCCCAGGCGCCCGAAGCCTTCGGTGCGACGATCACCTACGACCTGCCGATCGCCGCCAGGACGAAGGCGACACCGGATATCCCGCCCGCTCTGATCAAGGAGAGCCATGCATGAACCTCGTTCCCGACGTCGACTATCGCACCCGGCTGCCCGGCGGGCAGCACTGGTCGTTGCGGCTGCGCCGTGGCGCCAGCCTGACCCTGATCGCCGAAGAGCCCGGCTGCAACGTGGGGCTTTTGCTCTACAGCGCCGAGCAGCCGCTCGAACGCCTCAACCTGCCCGATACGCTCAAGTGCCAGCACACCTTCCACCTCGGGCGCGGCCACTGTCTTTATTCCGACATGGGGCGGGTACTCGCCTCGATCGTCGAGGACGACTGCGGTGGCCACGACGCGGTGGGTGGCAATCTCGGCCCCGGACACTTCGAGGCCAAGGGCTGGCGACGGATTCGCTACCAACAGGGGCGCAACGAGCGCACCCAGAGCGGCCATGAGAGTGTTTTGATCGAGCTGGCCAAGTACGGCCTCGGACTCGCGGACCTCAGCGCCAATCTCAACCTGTTCTCGAAGCTTGCGGTAGATGAGCAAGGCCGGCTGCGCTACCTCCCCGACCACTGCGCGGCCGGGGATCGGGTCACCCTGCGTTTCGAGCTCGACGTACTGGTCATGCTGCACACCTGCCCGCATCCCCTCGACCCCAGCCCTGACTACCCCCACCGCGGCGTGAAGATCGAACTCGGTACGCTGCCGCCGCCGGATCGCACCGACGTCTGCCTGAGTCACTGCGCCGAAAACGCGCGCGGCTTCGACAACAACCGTCTCTATCTACTCGGCCAGTGAGCGCCACCGCCACGGAGAAGTCCCGATGAATGCCCCATCCCCCGCCCAGGACACCGCGCCAATGCCACCGCTGGCGCGCCATCTGATCGAAGCCGGCGACCATTTCATCGGCCGCCTGCAGCAAGGCCAGCGCCTGCGCATCGTCGACCTCGAGGGCAACCAGGCCGCCGACACGCTGTTCTACAACGCCTGCGATGTCGCCGAGCGCTACAGCGCGGTGGACACCGTACGCGAACAGGGTTCGCTCTACCTCACCACCGGCAGCGTACTGCGTTCGACCTTGAACCGCCCGATGCTGCGTATCGTCGACGACAGCTGCGGGCGCCACGATACCCTCGGCGGCGCCTGTTCGAGCGAGAGCAACACGGTGCGCTACGCACTCGATCGCCGGCACATGCACTCCTGTCGCGACAACTGGATGCTGGCGATCGCGCACCACCCCGAGTATGGCCTGACCAAGCGCGACATCGGCCACAACATCAATTTCTTCATGAACGTTCCGGTCACCCCCGAGGGCGGACTCGATTTCGCCGAGGGGATCTCAGGCCCCGGCAAGTACGTCGAGCTGGTCAGCGAGATGGACGTCGTGGTGCTGATCTCCAACTGCCCTCAGCTCAACAACCCCTGCAGCGGCTTCGATCCGACCCCGATAGAACTGCTGATCTGGCGCCACTAGGCGAGTCGACCCAGGCGGCGAGGACGGCCTCGCTCGCATCTCGAGACGGCGGGACGACCCGTCATTGATTGCGTGAACCAACCATGCTCGACAAGCCGTTCGACAAAGTTCTGATCACCAACCGCGGTGCTATCGTCACCCGCATCCAGCGCACCCTCGCGCGACTCGGCATCGAGTCGGTAGTGGTCTACGCCGAGGCCGACCGCGACGCGCCCTACGTCCACTCGGCCGGCGCCGCCTACTCCCTCGGCGAAGGCAGCGCCACCGATACCTATCTCGACATCGACAAGCTGATCGACATCGCCCGGCACAGCGGCGCCCAGGCGGTTCATCCCGGCTATGGCTTCCTCAGCGAGAACGCCGCCTTCATCGAGGCGTGCGAAGCCGCCGGACTGGTCTTTCTCGGACCAACCGCCGAGCAGGTCCGCGACTTCGGCCTCAAGCACCGGGCCCGGCTGCTCGCCGAACGCGCCGGCGTACCGCTGGTGCCCGGCAGCGGGCTGCTCGCGAGCCTCGACGAGGCACTGGCCGCTGCCGAGCGGATCGGCTATCCGGTGATGCTCAAATCGAGCGCGGGCGGCGGCGGCATCGGCATGCAGGCCTGCTTTGATGCCGCCGCGCTGACCCAGGCATTCGAACGGGTGCGCCAGGCGAGCCAGCGCAACTTCGGCGATGCGGCGCTATTCGTCGAGGCCTACATCGCCGATGCCCGTCACATCGAAGTACAGCTGTTCGGCGATGGCGAAGGCCGGGTAGTAACCCTGGGCGAGCGCGACTGCTCGACCCAGCGGCGCCACCAGAAGGTGATCGAGGAGTGCCCCGCGCCGAATCTGCCCGCGCCAGTGCGCATGGCGATGCTCGACGCCTCGGTGCGGCTCGGCGAAACGGTGCGCTATCGCAGCGCCGGCACGGTGGAGTTCATCTACGACCCGAGGCGCGGGCACTTTTACTTCCTCGAGGTCAACACCCGGCTGCAGGTGGAACACGGGGTGACCGAAATGGTCTGGGGGGTCGACCTGATCGAATGGATGCTGCGTTTAGGCGCGGGCGCGCTGGGCGATCTTCACGCCCGCGCAGCCGCCCTCGCACCACACGGCCATGCGATCCAGGCCCGGCTCTACGCCGAGGCGCCGCACCAGGGGTTTCGCCCCAGCGCGGGGCTGCTCACCGAGGTCGAGTGGCCAAGCGCCCCGGGGCTGCGCATCGATCATGCGATCGAGGCGGGCTTCGAGGTGTCGGCGCAGTTCGACCCGATGCTGGCCAAGCTGATCCAGCATGCCGACAGCCGCGAACAGGCCCGTCAGTGCCTGGCCTCGGCGCTTGCCGCGAGCCGGGTCGAGGGCATTGCCACCAATCGTGCCTGGCTCGTGGCGCTGCTCGACGATGGACGCTTCGCCGAAGCCCGGATGCACACTCGCTGGCTCGATACCTTCGACTGGGCGCCCAGGGCGATGGAGGTGCTCAGCCCCGGCACCCTCACCACGGTGCAGGACTTCCCCGGCCGCCAGGGCTATTGGCACGTAGGGGTGCCGCCGTCGGGGCCGTTCGATGATCTCTCGTTCCGACTCGGCAACCGGCTGCTCGACAATTCCGCCGACGCGGCCGGGCTCGAGATCACCTTCACGGGCCCGACGCTGCGCTTCCACCGCGCCGCCCAGATCGTGCTCAGCGGCGCGCCGATCGCGGCCACCCTCGACGGCGCGCCGCTGCCCTCGTGGCAGGTCACCGAGGTGGCGCCCGGCGCCATCCTCACGCTGGGCAGGGTCGAGCGCGGCGCGCGTGCCTACCTGCTGGTACGCGGCGGCATCGACTGCCCTCGCTATCTCGGCTCGCGTGCCACCTTCACCCTCGGACGCTTCGGCGGCCACGCCGGCCGCGCTCTGCGCAGCGGGGACCTGCTGGCGCTTTGCACCGCGACACCGATCGCCGCGCGCGCGCTCCCCGAGGCGCTACGCCCAAGCTTCGATGCCTCGAGGGTCGATATCGCGGTGCTCTATGGCCCGCACGGATCGCCCGACTTCTTCACCGACGCGGACATCGACACCTTCTTCGCCCACGACTGGGAGGTGCACTACAACTCGAGCCGTACCGGCGTGCGGCTGATCGGCCCCCATCCCGAGTGGGCCCGTGCCGACGGCGGCGAGGCCGGCCTGCATCCATCGAACATCCACGATAACGCCTACGCTTTCGGCAGCATCGACTTCACCGGCGACATGCCGGTGGTACTCGGCCCCGACGGGCCCTCGCTCGGCGGCTTCGTCTGCCCCGCGGTGGTGGTGCGCGCCGAGCGCTGGAAGCTCGGCCAGCTCGCCGCCGGCGATCGAGTGCGCTTCGTTCCAATCAGTATCGATACCGCCCAGGCGCTGGATGGAGCCCAGGAGCGGCTCATCGCCCAGCTGACACCGGTGGCGATGCCGAGGCTCAAGATCGAGCGCGGTGAGCCGCTGCTGCGCGAAGTCGCCGCAGAACGCGCAGGCGAGCGGATCGTCTATCGCCGCGCCGGCGACGACTTCGTGCTGATCGAATTCGGTGCGATGGTGCTGGACATCGCCCTGCGCCTGCGCGTGCACGCCTGGATGGAGTGGCTGCACGCCCATCCGCTGCCCGGGCTCAAGGAAATGACCCCCGGCATCCGCTCGCTGCAGCTGCATTTCGAGCCCCGCGAGCTTGGCATCGCTGCGCTGCTCGCCCACCTGGCCGAGGCGGAAATCGCGCTGCGCGACGTCGAGCGGCTCGAGGTCGAATCGCGCCTGGTCCATTTGCCGCTTTCCTGGGACGACCCCGCCTGCCGCGAGGCGACCGACAAGTACCAGCGCTCGGTGCGCCCGGACGCCCCCTGGTGCCCGAGCAACCTCGAGTTCATCCGCAGGATCAACGGGCTCGATGATATCGAGGCGGTAAGCGAGACGCTGTTCTCGGCGCGCTACCTGGTGATGGGGCTGGGCGACGTCTACCTCGGCGCCCCGGTCGCGAGCCCCCTCGACCCGCGCCATCGGCTGGTGACCACCAAGTACAACCCGGCACGAACCTGGACGGCGGAGAACTCGGTCGGGATTGGCGGCGCCTATCTTTGCGTCTATGGCATGGAGGGGCCAGGGGGATATCAGCTGGTCGGCCGCACCCTGCAGATGTGGAACCGCTATCGGCGCACCGCGGAATTCGACCAGCCCTGGCTGCTGCGCTTCTTCGACCAGCTCCAGTTCTTCGAAGTGAGCGCCGAGGAGCTCGAACGGATCCGCCGCGACTTCCCCCATGGCCGCTATCCATTGAGGATCGAGCGGCGTCGCTTCCGGCTC
Organism: Halotalea alkalilenta; assembly: GCF_001648175.1. Taxonomy (NCBI): domain Bacteria; kingdom Pseudomonadati; phylum Pseudomonadota; class Gammaproteobacteria; order Oceanospirillales; family Halomonadaceae; genus Halotalea; species Halotalea alkalilenta. The sequence goes on from NZ_CP015243.1 coordinate 3,491,584, forward strand.
AGCGACCTGCGCGCCGAACTCGAATCGGCGCAGCCAAGGATCGATGCTTTTCGCGCGCGACGCGAAGCGGCGTTCCAGGCCGAGATGACCCGCTGGCGGGCCTCGGGGCAGTTCAGCTTCGAGGATCACCTGCCGCCACCGGGCGAAAAGGCCGTTCTTGCCAGCGGTGAACATGGTGTCGAAAGCCCGGTCGCCGGCAGCCTCTGGCAACTGCTGGTCGCCGAGGGCGAGCACGTCGAGGCGGGCCAGCCGGTGGCGCTGGTCGAGTCGATGAAGATGGAAATCGAGATCATCGCCGACCGATCGGGGCAAGTGGTCAGGCTGCCATTGCGAGCCGGCTCGGCCGTGGCGGCCGGCCAGCCGCTGGTGGTGATCGCGGCTGACTGAGCGAGCGCCCCGATGCTCACTCGATGCTCAGTTACGATCGCAGTGGCTGTCGGCTATCTCTCCCTCGAGCCATGTGCGGAAGGCTTCGAGGGAGGGAAGGGACTGGTTGCGCTTCGGATAGACCAGGTAGTAGCTGCGTCGGCTGACGATCGATGGCCAGGGAGAGACGAGTTCGCCCTCGCGCAGCTCGTCCTCGACCAGGATGCGCGGCACCAGCCCGATACCGATGCCGTCGGCCACCGCCTGGATCAGATGGGAGGTCAGCTCGAAGCTCGGCCCCGGCCGAATGGACCGCGAATCCAGGCCGTGCTGCTCGAACCACTCCCCCCACACCTCGGCGCGGCTGACCACGTTGAGCAGCAGGAACTCGTTGAGTTGCGAAGGCGCCAGGGGCAGCCTCGCACCGGCGAGCCTGGGGCTTGCGATCACCGTCAGGCGCTCGGTGTGCAGCCGGTGCGAGACCAGGTTCGGCCAGTGATCGACCCCCACGCTGATCGCAGCGTCGAGATCGCTGGCATGGAAGTCGACCGCGTCGATGCGCGAGTGGATATTGACCAGAATGCGGGGATGAGCGGCGTAGAAGCGGTGCAGGCGCGGCAGCAGCCACTTCGAGCCGAAGGTGGGCAGCGTCGCCAGGCGCAGGAACCCGCCCCCCGACTGGTGGGAAATCGCACGCATGCTGGCGTTGCGGATCTGGCCCAGCGCCTCGCTCAGCTCGCGCTGGTAGACCCGTCCGACCTCGGTCAGCGCGATCCGCCGCCCCTCGCGACGAAAGAGCTTGAGCTCGAGCAGTTGCTCGAGCGCTTGTACGTGCCGGCTGACCGCGCTCTGGCTGAGTTTCAGCTCCTCGGCCGCACGCGTGTAGCTCTCGTGGCGCGCCGCCGCCTCGAAGGCGAGCAGGAGCGACATCGATGGCGTCAGCCTACGCGAATTCATTCGTAAAACTCATGGATATCCTGTGAGATATGCGTTTGTCCTCGCCCATTTTGCCGATCAGAATACCCTATGCGGGGAGATGCGGCCGGGATCCATGAATCCTACGCAAGATTATCCGAAACGCCTTCTTGCCGCCCGCGCCGACACCTTCCACCCCTGGAGCCACCTGGGCATGATCACTCAGCTCGACGACTCGGCCACCGAGACGCTCGCCCCGCGCTATCGCCGCTTTCTCGACCGCCTCGCCGAGCTTGGCTTCAAGGGGCAGATCGATACCGACGATGCCCACCGCACGGTGCTCTCCACCGACAACTCGATCTACCAGCGCCTCCCCCAGGCGGCGATCTTTCCCCGCGACACGGATGATCTGACGCTCGTCGCGCGCCTCGCCGGGCAGGCGGAATTCGCCGAGGTGGTACTCACCGCCCGTGGCGGCGGCACCGGCACCAACGGCCAGTCGCTGACCGACGGCGTGGTGGTCGATTTGAGCCGCCATCTCAATCACATCATCGAGATCGACGTCGAGCGCCGCCGGGTGCGGGTCCAGGCCGGGGTGGTCAAGGACCAGCTCAACGCCGCCCTGAAACCCCACGGGCTCTTCTTCGCGCCCGAACTCTCGACCTCCAATCGGGCGACGATCGGCGGAATGATCAACACCGACGCCAGCGGCCAAGGCAGCTGCGAGTACGGCAAGACCCGCGACCATGTGCTGGCGCTGGATACCGTGCTGATCGGCGGCGAGCGTTTCGAGGCCCGGCCGCTCGATGCCGACCAGGCCCAAGCGATGATCGACGCCGGCGGCAAGGTAGGCGAGCTGCATCGCGTCGCTCGCGAGGTGATCGATCAGCACCGGGAGGCGATCGAGGCGCGCTTCCCAGCGCTCAATCGCTGCCTGACCGGCTACGATCTCGCCCATCTGCGCGACGCCGACGGCCGGCTCGACCTCAAAAGCCTGCTCTGCGGCGGCGAGGGCTCACTCGGCTTCATCGTTGAAGCGACGCTCAACGTACTGCCTATCCCCAAGCACTCGGCCCTGGTCAATGTGCGCTACGCAAGCTTCATGGATGCACTGCGCGACGCCTCGGCCTTGATGCACGGCGCCGCGACCCTGTCGCCACCGACATCGATCGAAACCATCGACGACAAGGTGCTGGGACTGGCGATGGCGGACATCGTCTGGGAACGGGTGGCCGAATACTTCCCTCCCGGCTCGGCCGTGCCCACGGAGGGGATCAACCTGGTCGAGTTCAACGACGAGGACGCCGACGCGCTGGCAACACGCGTCGAAGCCTTTTTGCTCCATCTCGACACCGATCCCTCGGTGACCCGGCTCGGCCATACCGTGGCCTGGGGCCGCGCGGAAATGGCCTCGGTCTATGCGATGCGCAAGCGCTCCGTTGGGCTGCTCGGCAACGTAGAGGGCGAGAAGCGCCCGATTCCCTTCGTCGAGGACACCGCCGTGCCACCGGAGCGGCTGGCCGACTACATCGCCGAGTTTCGCGCGCTGCTCGATGCCCGCGGGCTCGACTACGGGATGTTCGGCCATGTCGACGCCGGCGTGCTCCATGTACGCCCGGCGATCGATATGAAGGACCCCGCCCAGGCCCGGCTGATTCGGGAGATCAGCGACGAGGTCGCCGGGCTGACCCTGCGCTATGGCGGGCTCTTGTGGGGCGAGCACGGCAAGGGCGTGCGCTCGGAATATTCGCCTGGGTTCTTCGGACCGCTCTATCCGCTGCTACAGCGGATCAAGACCGCCTGCGATCCGCACAACCAGCTCAACCCGGGCAAGATCGCCACCCCGAGCGGCAGCGCCGAAACCTCGGCCAGCTGGCGGCTTTTGAAGATCGATGAAGTATCGACCCGCGGCGAGCGCGATCGACAGATTCCGGTACAAAGCTGGCGATACTTCGGCGCCGCGATGCACTGCAACGGCAACGGCGCCTGCTACAACTACGACCCCGATGACGCGATGTGCCCTTCGTGGAAAGGCACTCGCGACCGGGTCCACTCGCCCAAGGGGCGGGCGACTCTGTTCAAGGAGTGGCTGCTACGCCAGCACCAGGCCGGCGTCGATATCGAGCGCGAACGCAAGCGGCTTGCCGGCGCCGGTCCGCTCGATCATCTGCGTGCCCTGCCCGCTCGCGCCCTGCGCAGCCTGAAGCGCGAGCGCGATGATTTCTCCGACCAGGTCTACGGAGCGATGGCCGGCTGCCTGGCGTGCAAGTCCTGCGCAGGCCAGTGCCCGGTCAAGGTCAACGTGCCGGATTTTCGCGCCGAGTTCCTCGCCCTTTACCACGGCCGCTACCTGCGCGGACCGCGTGATCACCTGATCGGCGCATTGGAGGCGATGATCCCCCGGCTGGCGCCGTTCGCCTCGGCCTACAACGCACTGGGCGGCTGGCGCCCCATCTCCCGGCTGGTGGAGCGCGGGATCGGCCTGGTCGACATGCCACGGCTGACTCGCGCACCGCTGCACAAGCAGCTGGCCGCCTGGAACGTGCCGATCGCCACACCGCAGCGCCTCGACGCGCTGCCGCCCGAGCGCAGGGAGCAGGCGGTGGTACTGGTGCAGGACGCCTTCACCAGCTACTTCGATACCGCGGTGGTGCGCGATGTGATCGAACTGCTGCGTCGTCTTGGCGTCGAGGTACTGGTCGCGCCCTACGCGGCCAACGGCAAGCCGCTGCAGGTGCAGGGCTTCCTCGGCCGCTTCGAACGCACCGCCCGACGTCAGGCCGAGCGGCTCTCGGCGCTGGCCAGCCGGGGCGTACCGCTGGTCGGCATCGACCCGGCGATGACCCTATGCTATCGCCAGGAGTACGCCAAGGCGCTCGGTCCTGGCCAGGTGCCCAAAGTGGCGCTGCTGCAGGAGTGGCTGGTCGACCATCTGGATCGCTTCGCCCGGCCGCTCACTCACCCCGCCAACCAAGCGAGCGCGTACCGGCTGCTGGCCCACTGCACCGAGAAGACCACCGCACCGGGCTCGGTGAGCGGCTGGCAGCGGCTGTTCACCGCCTTCGGCCTCGAGCTCGGCACGGTCGAGACCGGCTGCTGCGGGATGTCAGGCACCTACGGCCACGAAGCGCGCAACCTCGAGACTTCAAAGCGGATCTACGCACTCTCCTGGCAGCCGAAGATCGAGCAGGCCGGCGAAACGGTGATGCTGGCCACCGGCTACTCCTGCCGCAGCCAGGTCAAGCGTTTCTCCGCGACCCGCCTCGACCATCCCTTCCAGGCGCTGCTGCGCGCCCACAAGCGGGCCATCGACGACTGATCCTGGGCGGTCCCGCCGCGAGCCCACCCACCGGGCCGCTGCAGAGCGGCCCGGTGGACGCCGCAAGGCGACACCGCATCTGCATTCTCCATCCCGCTCCCACGCCACAGGCCCACTGAGCGCCCATAGCTTCGAACGCCCGCTCTGCAGCAGGGGTGAGAAAAGCGTATGGTGAAAGGGTCACGAAAAATGGAGAGCATCATGAATGACAAGTCAGGCGCTCTGGCGTGCCCGAAATGCGATAGTCAGGAAACGGTCAAGCTGCAGCCCGCAGAGGCCCCGGCCCAATTGAAGTGCAACACCTGCGGCTATCTGAGCGAGTACCGCATGGCCTTGATCAAGGCCTGCGCCCACAAGGTGACCGACGCCGCAGCCGCATCTTCCGAGAAGGCTACCTAAGCCTTCCCAGCGGCTCATCGCTTCGCGTGCTCGAATCATCGCATCGATTTCATCATCGAGCCCTTCCCACTGATCCATCGATATGGAGCAGCGGGAAGGGATCGTTCAACGTAGGCCAAAGCGCTTAGATGACATCGCGCTGGTGAAGAGGATTTACTGTCACCGGACACTTCTTTCTTTCGAGCGCCCAAGTGCTGACGACTCGGTCGCGGATAACGTGAAATCCAAGGAGAGATCTGTGCGTGACGATATCGTGGTCAACGTCGATGAAGTAGCAGAAATCCTTGATGAAAGCGGCCCATGGCGAAGCACTTACAAACCGTTGACCCCGGCGCTTGCGCCGCGAATGGGGAGACTGGGGGTGAATCTCTGCCGGGTCGGGCCAGGCCAGAGCGCCTGCCCCTTCCATACCCACCAGCTCGAGGACGAAGTGTTCTATGTGCTTTCCGGGCACGGCGTATTGCGCTATGGGGAAACCCTGCGGGAGATCGGCCCAGGCGACTGCATCTCATGCCCCGCGAGCAGCGGCATAGGCCACCAGCTGGCCAATCCCTTCGACGACGACCTAGTGTATCTCGCCATTGGTCTCAACGAGCCGAATGAAGTTTGCACCTATCCCGACAGCGGCAAGCTGATGATCCGCGGACTCGGACAGGTCGGGCGGCTGCAGGCCGCGGACTACTATGACGGCGAGTCGGCGCCGCTGAAAATCTTCGCAATGCTCGAAGCAGCGGGAGTCAAGCGCTGATCGGACGATCGGCGCCTGAATGCGCCCTAAGCGTATGCTCCACCCGCCTCATCCCAATCGAACGCAGGCAATGAGCGATGCGAAACGATGCCTTGGCGTCAATCGATCGACCAGGTCACGTTGACACCGGCATCGAGTGTGATCTCACCCTCGCGATACTCGGGCTCGGGAGCACCAGCGAAGCCGGCGGCGCGAGCCACGCTCATCTGCGGCCGGAACACCGGTGCCTGCGTCTCTTCGACTCTGATCACCTGCCCAAGGGAGACGCCCAGCGATTCGGCGATCAGCTGCGCCTTCGCCTGCGCTCGCGCCAGGGCCTTGCGCAAGGCTTCATCGGAGGCCGCATCGCGGTCGATAAGGTCGTATTGAATCCCGGCGAGATCATCGACACCCGCCGCGGTCAGCGCATTGAGGATGATCGGTACGTCATCCAGGTCATACAGAGTCAGGCTGACCGGGCGCTCGAGCCGCGTACGAATCAATGGCTCACGGCTCTGGCCGTCATCCTGCGGGCGGGCGAGGGTCTCCGCCGTCACGCTGAGCGAGCCGGCGCGGATATCCTTGCGCTCGACGCCTGCGGCCTCGATCTGCCTGATCAGCTCGCCCACGCGCGCCTCCAGCCGGTCGCGCGCCTGGGCAAGTATCTCGGGATCGGTGGAGGCTCCCTCCTCCCTGGACACCGCCGGCGTACGTTCCATCAACCGCGCATTCACCGTCGCGATGTCGGGGGCGACATCGATCGAGCCTTGCGCCTGGACGTAGAGTTCCGGCGGTGTCTTCTCAGCGGCCAACGCCATAGGGGAAAGGGATAGCAGAGCGGCGGTAATAGCGGCGCTTGCGAGGTAAAGCGTAAGCGGGCGATGAAATACGTGCATAGGGACTCCTGTCATGGGCATCCATCCGGCTTGCGGGCATAGAATGCCACGAACCATCGCCCAAAGCGTTCCCCTGCAAAAGCCTGATTCCTGAGCACGCAGCCAAAACCATGACGACCGGAACCACCAAGCGACAGGGCGGCTGCGGTCATCATCACAAAACGAAACGGCGGCTGGACCGAGAGGTCCAGCCGCCGCTTTTTACCTTACCTGCATCACCGGTAGCCTTCGGACCAGCATCCGAGCTCACCGTCAGCCGACACTCAGGAGATGTCAGCGAAGTTGTTGCCCGGACGGCTGTCGATGCTTTCGACTTTGGCCCGGTTACCGCCCGGACGGCTATCGATGCTCTCAACGTTGGCCCGGTTACCGCCCGGACGGCTGTCGATGCTCTCAACGTTGGCCCGGTTACCACCCGGACGGCTGTCGATGCTCTCGACATGAGCCCGGTTGTTGCCCGGACGGCTATCGATGCTCGAATAAGTCGAAGCATTGGCGAACTGCATACCGGTGAGGCCAAAGGCAACGACGCTGGCAGCAATGGCGAATTTGACTGATTTCATGGTTCTGCTCCTTGAGCTGTGTGGGACCAGGTTTTGATCTTTAGCGATTTAATCGTGCGCGATTCTTTTTGTCATGAGCGGGGAAGCGTCTGACGGCTTCCCCTGCTTTCATGAGGCTATACTATAGCCAGCGACTTGATCGTGCACGATATAAATTTCGATCACCAAAATAGCGTCCACCTATCGCGCGCTCAGAAAGGTGTCGATGTCGCTGATCAGGTGGCAGGCAATCGCGGGCAGACAGCACTGCGAAAGGCACGGCCGACAGAACACCCCGCCAGCACGACCTCACCACCGCTGGCAGCGACGCCTCCTCGACGAGACAGCAAGCGCCTACGCCACCCGACCGACATTGCTCCCCACCTCGAGTTTTCCCTTACAGGCTTGACGCTTAGGCTTGGGACTGTATACTACGCCGCGTGCTCAAGGATGTTCCCCGATAGCTCAGTTGGTAGAGCAAATGACTGTTAATCATTGGGTCGCAGGTTCGAGTCCTGCTCGGGGAGCCAACCGCACCGCCCCTGATGTTCCTCGATAGCTCAGTTGGTAGAGCAAGTGACTGTTAATCACTGGGTCGCAGGTTCGAGTCCTGCTCGAGGAGCCACTGCTTTCGCCTGTCTCGATGGACAGTAATCGAAAAACAGGCTTGCACCGTTTACTTCCTCATCATCTATTACTCCTCGCACTACGTTGGCTGTGACCAGCAGCTGCTCGTAAAATTCTCGCCCTGCCCAGATATTTATCTCCAGTCCTTTGTTACGTTGGCTATACCGGCTAGCGTTAAACAGTTAGTCACCTCTATTTGACTCCCGTCTCATGCGCAGTCGCGACGAACTGCGATAAAAGGCGCGTACCAGCGTTCGTAGCCGCTCGAGCGGTGGTCTCGTGGCGTCGCCAAGGATTACCCCCAACTGGCCGGTCGTCCGCCCGCCCTCCGTCGCCAAAACCTGAATAGCCGCTTCCAAAATGGTTGGCACCCACTCGGTCGAGCGGGCTTGCCTAGGCTGTTTTCGTGAGGAAATCCGAGGCGTTGGACGATCTGTCATGGGGCGTGCCGGGAATGCGATTAGTAAATGCGATGGGTTGATCGTATTTTGTATTTCAAGACGAAGCAGTGCTTTTCCCGAATTGGACACTCCCCTGACTGCCCTGAAAACCGCGCCGGTCTGCCCGAAGCGATCGATCTGCTATTGCTCGACGACGCGAAGGAGATCTATCCCGAAATCCTCTTCCTCGTGAAAAGCCGTCTGAGGCCCGTCCTCGGCCTGACCGCACCGGCCCCGCGTCCGATACCAAGACTGAACTTAGAGGAGAAACACCCATGACACTCGAAGGAAAAACAGCGATCGTCACCGGCGGTAGCCGCGGAATCGGTCGGGCCTATTGCGAGCGGCTGGCGGCCGATGGCGCCAACCTCGTCATCATCGGCCGGGAGGATGTCACGCCGCTCCTCGCCGCGCTTCCCGGCCGGGGCGAGAAGCTGGCGCTCACCTGCGATGTCGGCGAACCCGCGCAGATCGAGACAGCGGCGGCGGCGGCACTGGCACGGTTCGGTCGTTGCGACATCTTCGTCAACAACGCCGCCTACATGCAGATGACGACGCTAGAGTCGATCACCTCCGAGGTGTGGCGCCGCGTCCATGCGATCAATGTCGAGGCGATCGTCCACTTTGCCAAGGCTTTCGTCCCCGGCATGACGGCAGCCGGCTGGGGAAGGATCGTGGCGACAGGTTCGTCCGTGACCCTGCATCCGCAGACACGTGACCTTGCCTACATCTCCAGCAAGGGTGCTGTGCATGGCGTCGTCAAGGCGCTGGCCAACGAACTCGGCGACAGGGGCATCACGGTCAACGCCATCGCGCCGACCGTCGTGAAGACCGAGGGCTTCGCCGAGCGCCTGCCCACCGGCGGCCCCTCGGCCGACGACATGATGGAGCGCATCGTGTCACAGCAGACCATCAAGCGCTCCTGCCTGCCGAAGGATGTGGCCGATGCGCTCGCGTTCCTCGTTTCCGAGGATGCGGGCTTCATCACCGGCCAGATCATCCACGTTGACGGCGGCCGGACGAGAAGTGGTGCCTGACTTTCCATGCGGGCGGCCAAAGCATGGTCCGCCATCCCCATAGGCTTTTCCGTGAAGAGCAACCAAATGACTGAGGTCGCACATTTCTGACCGCCAAGACCGGCCACGCGCGATACCGAGACTGGCCGCTTGGCATGGCCGGCTTGTGAAGGTGTTCAACCAGGAAAACGAGCTGGTCGCCAGCTACGACATTCTCACCCTGGTGGCCAAGCGTCCGGGACAGCGGCAACGACAGGGCAGTGGCCTACCAACACGCTTGATCAGGACGTGGCAGCCGCTGGCAGCCCTCGCAGCGATGCGACAGGCGATCCCAGAATCACCATGGCCTGAAGAATGAAGCCCACCAGCGCGGCCAGCAGGCAGGCGGACTCTCCCCAGCCAGCTCCCACCAGCCCGCCCAGCGCGGCTCCGATGGGGCGCGCGCCAGCGTTGGCCGTCAGGAATACAGAGGATACGCGGCCGAGCAAGCCGTCAGGGGTCATGCTCTGGCGCAGCGTCGTCGTGGTAATCGTCCATATCATGGGCCCGGCGCCGAGCAGGAAGAAGCATAGCGCCGCCAGCCAGGTGCTGGGCAACACCAGCGTCGCGGCGAGGCTGGCGGCGGCGAACACGCCGGCGATCGGGCCGACCTGAATGGCCCGCCCCAGAGGCAGCCAGGCGACCACTCGCGCTGTCGCCAGCGCGCCGACGATCATACCTGCGCCATACAATGCCAGCGTAGCGCCCACCGCTCCCGCGCCGAGACCCAGGGTTCGGATCGCATACGGCACATAGGCGGCCTGCAGCGCGAACCATGAGAGATTGAAGATCACGCCGGTGATCATGATCGGTCGCAGCAGCGTATCTCGCCAGACGAAGAGCGCGCCCTCGGCCACTTCGCGCAGTGGATGCCGCCTCGGCGTCGATACCGAGGAGGCTGCGGGTCCGGCCAACCGCAACAGCAGGCCAATGGCGGCCGCCGACAATATGGCGGCCAGGACGAAGGCGGCCGATGCGTCGGCCGATGCGACGAGCGCCCCCGCGACGGCTGGACCGGCGGCGAAGGCTGCGCTGCGAGCCAGCTCCAAGCGGGCGTTGGCTGACGCCAGCGCCTCACGCGCGACCAGAGATGAGACCAGCCCGGGGGCCGCCACGCTGAAGCCGACGGTACCAACGGCACCCACGAAGCCGAGCACGGCCAGCCAGCCAATGGTCAGCGCCGAGCACAACAGCGCCAGCAGCATGGCCAGCAGAGACGATAGCCGCAGCCCCTCGCTCCAGAGCATCAGCCGCCGCCGGGGTAATCGATCAGCCAGCACGCCCAGCGGCAGTGACAGCAGCAAAAATGGCAGGGTCTGCATGGCCGCCAACATGCCTACCTCACCAGGGCCGGCCCCCAGCGCCAGCACGGCGATGAGCGGCGCCGCCGCCAGGCTTAGCTGTTCGGCGGATTGAGCGGCGAGGTTCGACCAGGCCAGGCTGGAGAATGAACGGGGAAGCAAGCGTGACTGCGTGAAGGACGCCATGGATTTCGTTTTCCTTGTATCTCCGGCGACTTCAGCCGACTGCGCCATTTTCGCAGTCCATACTCGCCGGGAATCCTATCGATGCGTTGCTTCACCATCTTTCCCCCGGAGTGCCGACGATACGTGCCATCTCCGGACATCTCATTGGCTATGGCATTGCAATGCTTGCCGAAGGCAAACGCAGAGCCGACTCCGCGAGGTTGAGATTCGGTTTGCCCCGATTCTCAAGCCTCTCGCGGTACAACGAAAAAGCCCGGCGAACCGGGCTTGGTGTAGACGCAACATCACGACCCCGGCCTGCCGAAGCAGGCCGGGGCTGTCGTTTTGCTCCAGCAGCTTGAGTAGAAACAGGCGAGATCGTGAACAGGTTCTGAGATCAGATTCGATACATAGAGAGGCAATCAGCCCGACTCGTTCATCGGCCTGTACTGCACGCTGAGGTATCCACCGCCTCTCCCTTGATCATTCGGGCGTAGACCTGAAAGCTCAGCTTAGGAGTACGCTGCTGGGTGTCGAAATCCACATAGATCAGGCCAAAGCGGCTGCCATATCCGCTGAGCCACTCGAGATTGTCGTGGCTGGACCAGACGTGGTAGCCGCGCACATCGGCCCCATCGGCCATGGCGCTTTTCATCGCCTCGATGTGCGTGACCAGGTAGTCGCAACGCCTCAGGTCCTCGACCTTGCCGTCGACGAGCTGGTCCTCATCGGGAAACCCAGCGCCATTTTCCGTGATCACGACAGGTGGGTTGCCGTAGTCGAGCCGGATTCGCTCGAGCAAGGCCCGACGTCCCCCCGCTTTCAGTAGCGGGACCATTTGGAGCCCGGGGTTACTGTAGCTGAGCTTCTGCCAGTTGTTTTGCGTGGGCGGCGGACGTCAGCCCGCCGAGTGATTTCTTTGGTCGTTCCTCGTTGTATTCCCGCCGCCAGCGCTCGATCTCGCTTCGGGCATGCAGCAGCGTCGGGAACCAGTGTTCGTTGAGGCATTCGTCGCGCAGGCGCCCGTTGAAGGACTCGACGTAAGCGTTTTGATTCGGCTTGCCCGGCTGGATCAAGCGCAGCATCACGCCCCGCTCGTGCGCCCAGGCCACCATCGCCTTGCCGCAGAACTCCTTGCCGTTGTCCGTTCGGACCACCTTCGGCAGGCCACGGCTTAGCGCCAGGCGGTCGAGCACACGACTGACCCCGTGCCCGGAAATCGCGCGTTCGACTTCGATCGCCACAGCTTCGTGGCTCGCGTCGTCCACGATCACCAGGCACTTGATGACGCGGCCGTCGGCCGTGCGGTCGAAGATGAAGTCCATCGACCACACTTCATTGGCCGCAACCGGACGGATCAGCGGTTGCCGCTCGCCCACCGGCACCTTCTTGCGCTTGCGTCTCCGCACCTGCAGCTTCGCGTGCTGATACAGCCGCTCCACGCGTTTGTAATTCACGGCATGGCCGCCTTGCCGCAGCTTGAGATAGATCATGCCCACGCCGTAGCGCTTGTGCCGATGCGCCAATGCCTGGATCTGTGCCCGCAGTTCGACATTGCGATCCGGACGAGGTGTGTAACGCAGTGCGCTGGCGCTCATGCCCACCACGCGCAAAGCGCGCCGCTCGCTGAGTCCTTTTCCGACCATGTAGCGCACCTGCTCACGACAGGCCGGTGCGCTCACCATTTTTTTCGCAGTACGTCCTTGATCACCTCGTTCTCGAGGACTTGCTCGGCCAGCAGCTTCTTCAGACGCGCATTCTCGACTTCGAGCTCCTTGAGCCGCTTGGCTTCGGAAACATTCATCCCGCCGAACTTGCTGCGCCACAGGTAGTACGACGCCTCGCTGAAGCCATGCCGGCGGCACAGCTCCTTGACCGGCAGGCCGGCCTCGGCCTCACGCAGGAAGCCGATGATCTGTTCTTCGCTGAAACGCTTCTTCACGTCCAATCTCCTTCTCGTTCGGGATTGGACTCCAAAGCTGCCTGCTACTCAATTGCGGGGGGACGTCGGTCGCCGCTCTAGTGGGTTTGTGCTGTGGATCTGCTGCCGGTGGGCCTTGGGGAAGCCCATGTGCGCCAACACTTCGTCCTCGCAGACGGCCATCAATTGGGCAATCTCCGGGAAACGCTCGTGCAACTGCTCGGCTACTCGCGCCATTAGCGACGCGCCTCGGTTTCGTTGTCCTGGGCTACCCTCATAGACATCGGAGATCAGAAGCTTCACTCCACGCAGGCCGCTACGCATCAGACTGCGCAGGAGGTCCGTCCAGAACACTAGGCTTCCAAGGGGCCAACGCGCATACCCATCACCTCGCGCATGCCGTCGTTATTCACCGCCACGGCGATTATTACCGTGGCCGAAACGATCCGTCCGGCCTCCCGTACCTTGACGTAGGTGGCATCGATCCCGAGGTAGGGCCAGTCGCCTTCGATGAGGCGATCGAGGAATGCATGTATGCGCTGAAAGACATCGTCTTCATCGACCAGGCCACATGGCGAGGAACGTCGATACGATCCCTTTGAGCTCTTGTTCGCTCGCGCCGCTCCCTGCCGCGACGAGCAAGCCATCTGTCGCGGCTTTGAGTGATAGTGCCAGCCCTTGGGCATCGAAGGACGCGGGGAAATCGCCGTCTCGACCCGCCCGCTCGATCCGAGCGATCAGCTTTGCCCGCCAGAACAGGCTGCGCTGCGTCACGAACTCCCTGACTCTCTCATCGCCTGGCGCGTGGCTTATGGAGTGAACGATGCCCATGCTGCCCTTGGGATTGGCCGTATCGGTCTGTAGCGCAAGCGTTCCAACCAGGAGGTGCTCAGCGACACTGCGCGCGGTTGGCTGCTCGAGGGCCTCGAGCATGTAAGCGGTCTTTTCCCGCTCATACAGCTCCATGGCTTTGTGGAAAAGGTGCTCCTTGTCCCCGAACGTGGAGTAGAGCGTCGCTCGGCTGATACCCATCGCTTCGAGAAGCGTGCCGATGCTCGCTCCGGCATAGCCATGGCGCCAGAAGACCCCCATGGCTGCGGCCAAGGCAATGTCACTATCGAACTGGCGCGGGCGCCCCCGTGCGACAGGCATCTCGGCATCTCCATCAGTGGGATTTGGCACTATTTCTCCACAGCGAATAAGTGGGGCGGTGAAACTTTACCAAGACTCCTTGATTTTTGGAACGATTGGTATGCTAGAATATTTTGGAACGATCGGTCTTTATTCCGACGTGCCACAAGGCCAACCAACCATCACGGGAGTTTCGATGTCGTACTCAACGCAAGAGCAGTCCAATCTTCAGATCGTGCAGGACGCGCTAGCCGAGGCCTCACAAGACTTCACCAAATTCTTCGACAAGATTTTCGCGCACGACGCCGAGTGGACGATTGCCGGTCACGGCCCTGTAGCGCGGACCTACTCGGGCATGAAGGATCTGTTTGACAACGCAGAGGCGGATCTCTTCAAGAGGTTCGCCGAACCGCTGGCGATCACCACGCGGGGTGTATGGGCAGATGGCGACAAGGTATTCGCCTGGATCGAAAGCTCGAGTCGCGCGATCGACGGCAAGCCTTACAACAACTGCTACATGTACATCATGACGATGAATGACGCAAAGGTGGTGTCAGGAATCGAATGGCTCGACCTCAATGCCTACTACGACATCGTGGGACGTATCAGCATGTAGGGGCTTTCGGGGCGGTGCTGCCTGCGCCGCCCCGGCACTTGAAGCAGTCCGAGCGGTCAACTCGCCTTGCGGTTCGGTAGCCGCTTCTGGACGACTATGAAACATGGTCTTCGCCCTCATTTCCGCATCACCTGCACAATTGATCAACCAGCACATCCCCTCCCCCATCTCGCTCGAAAACAAGACGATCGAGGGTGTACCCTGTACCCCGAACTACTGTTCCAACCGATAGCCTTCATCCACTGCGGCCGGCAACGTACGGAGGGGGTCGTGCGCAGCCATCCACTGAGCTCCTGAAACGCCATCACGGAAGGTCGACATTGCCCAAGGACGACTTACGCTCCCATTCTCAGAACTCGGCGTAGCCGGCGCTGACTATGTAGCATTGGTACCCGCCACTGCGGATAGGCCTCGCCAGTTGCACGAATTTCTAGCTTGGCTGACCACTGTAACTACCGAGAGCAACGGCTCTCGCAATGATGAAAAGGTGAAATAACGATGAGCAAAGCCGACCTTGACGCGACCTATCGCAATTACATCGCCTGCCTCAACAAACAGGACTGGACCAACCTTGGGCGGTTTGTTCATGACGATGTTCGTCACAACGGCAGGCTTCTCGGGCTGGACGGCTATCGCGCCATGCTCGAAACCGACTACGAACGAATACCCGATCTTCGCTTCGAGATTCAGATCCTGATCGCCGATCCGCAGCATGTCGCGTGCAGGCTTCGATTCGACGTAACGCCACAGGGCGACTTCCTGGGCCTATCGGTGAACGGTCAGAGCGTGACGTTCTGCGAGAACGTCATCTACGCATTCCGAGATGGGAAGATTCAAGAGGTTTGGTCGGTCATCGACAAGGCCGCGATAGAAGCCCAGCTTCGTTAGACAACGATCTGCGTCATGCAGATCGCGCCGGGGCCGACTTCACCCGGCAATCGCCCGGTTTTCAACCCTTCCGACTCTCAAGCATACGCAGAAGCAGTTCCTGAAGCTGCCGCTGATCTGACGCACTGAGCTGTTCGGTGAGCGGCGCCAATGCCTGTTATGTCTGTGCATGCAGGCGTTTGAAGAGCCTGACCCCTTCGCTGGTCAGAAAAACATCTGTCGCCCTGTTGTCTTTCGCATTGGGCGCGCTCGCCACGAGGCCCTTCTTTTATCTGCTGTCGCAGCGCTGCACGCCAGATCAGGCGCCGGGATCATCACAAAGAACGCAGCGGATCAATTGAGTCAAACCAATGCTTATGTGACGAGAAAGGCCAGCCTACGAGAAAATCTCTGAAGTCCGGGCTACTCCTGTTGCGCATTAATGAAGTCGATGAGAGCTCTCAATGGCGCAGGCACCAGGCGATTTCCATAGTAGTACAAGAGCGGCCCGGAAAAATCCTGCCACCATTGTTCGAGTAAGGGCTCCAATACGCCACTATCAAAATGCGGTCGCAGCCAATCCTCAAAGAGGTAAATGATCCCCGTACCGGCAATCGCGGCGTCAACTGCGAGATCGATGGTCGTGCCTGCGCGCACCACCAACGGCCCGGCAGGAGTGACCTTGACCACTTCACCTCTGCGCTCGAACTCCCAGATTTCCAACGCGCCGCTTGCGAAGCGGCTGCTTAGACAAGCGTGCGCCAGTAAATCACGAGGATGCCGAGGACGCCCGTGGCGCGCTAAATAGTCGGGCGAGGCTGCCGTCGCAAATCGCTGTGTGCGCGGACCTACAGGCACAGCGATCATGTCCTGTTCGAGGCGTTCGTCGTAGCGAATGCCGGCGTCGTAGCCGGCCTCCAGCACATCGATCACGCTGTTCTCGGCGGTGACTTCCACCCGAATGCCAGGATTCGCGGCAAGAAATCCCGGAAGTATTTTCGGCAGTATCAGTCGTGCTGCGTTGACCGGAACGTTGAGCCGCAAGGTACCAGTGAGACTACGACCGGCGCTGATGACCGCGTCGAGCGAGGCCTCGACTTCTATCAACGCCGGGCCAAGTCGTTCGAGCAATCGCTGCCCCGATTCAGTGAGTGTGACGCTGCGCGTAGTGCGGTGCAGTAGCCGCACTCCCAGTTGCGTTTCGAGCCGGCGCACGGCCTCGCTAAGTTTGGAGGCGCTGACGCCGCTCGCTCGCGCGCCGTCGCGAAAGCCCTTGGCACGGGCAACCACGACGAAGTCGCTCAAGTCCTTGAGATCCCTGGTCATTGTTCTGTTTTCCGCACAACCTGTTCACCATTTCTAGGATTATCGTTAATTCCAGATCAGTCTACCATGCGTTCAATCAAACTCGGTGTAAGAAAAAGATGAAGTATCTGGTCGCGACAATGCTTGGCTTTTTGCTGCTTCCGGGCAGTGCAGTGCATGCCCTAGGACCAGCGCGAAGCGACTAACGCGAGCGACGTCAAATTCATCGCGCTGACGTTCGACGATGCCGCCGGCGCGCAAGCAACGCCGGCACCACTCGACGTGCTCAAGAGGTACGACGCGAAGGCAAAAAGGGCACGACCGGAGCAGGACAGTACGCAAAATTGTTCAACAACACTCTAATGATCATGAATCAGGGGATGATCGTCAAAGTGCTCGACCTTGCCAGCCGCTGCGGGCTCGATCCGCGCAAGACCGTTGAGGCATTGAAGCTTGGCAGCGCCTTCAGCAATTCGCTGAGCTACCTCAACACGTTGATTACCGAGCAAAGTGGACGTGGTTGAACCATGCCTCTATATAACAAATGAAACGAAACGCACGTTGCGTATATCTTCATCGTCACTAGGAAAGAGAAAATATGAGCACGCCCATTGTCGAAAATAATCACTCCAAGCGTTTGGCGCTAATCACAGGCGCGTCCTCGGGCATCGGCCGAGCATTCGCGTTGCGCCTCGGCGCAGAAGGCTATGACCTCATTGCTGTAGGTCGTCGTCTTGACCGACTCAATGAGCTTGTCACGCTGTTGCCCGAGGTCAATGTTCGCCCGCTTGTCGCCGATCTCGACACCAGTGAAGGCGTGAAAGCCGTCGCCGATGTATGTGCGAGTGAAGAACTTGCGCTACTCGTCAACAACGCTGGTGTGGCGCACTACATGCCATTTACCGACTTGCCGGTCGAGAAGGCGCAGGAAGTGCTGCAGGTTAAGGTCATTGCACCGACGCTGCTCGCCCATGCCGCTACACCTGGCATGGTCAAGCGCGGCGGCGGCAGCATCATCAACGTCGCTGGCATGATCGCCTTCAGCGGCCCTGCGGCCATTGAAAAGGTGCCGGTGCGCCGCGTCGTCTATTGCGGCTCGCTGGCCTATCTCGTTGCATTCTCGCAAACGCTGCACGAAGAGCAGAAGTCCAACGGCCTGCAGGTGCAGGTGTTGTGCCCGGGGGTCGTCGCTACGGAGTTCCACACTCGCCAGGGGCAGGACTTGAGCGCGGTGCCTCGCATGTCTGCCGAAGATGTGGTGAACGCAAGCTTGCGTGGCCTCGCGCTCGGCGAAGTGGTTTGCGCGCCGGGGGTCGAGAATGCCGAACTGCTGAGCGCCGTGTTTCAGGCCGACCTAACCGCATTTGGTGGGCAGTCGCCAGAGCTCGCGATGCGCTACCGCACGCAGTAAAAGGAAATATCACTCCTAGTACGAAGTTTCAGCCCCCTGTGGCAGGAGCGGTAGGGACGTATCAATTTCGGCGCGTGTTGTGAATATATGTCGCGCTGCTCTACATAATTTCAGGTGGATGACCGAACTATGGAGCTGCCACATCTGCGTTGAATCGCCCCGGTTTTCGCAAAGGCTCAACACGCTGAGAGGATTGAGCCATGAGCAAGTCGAACAAGTTTTCGCCTAAGGTGCGTAAGCGCGCGGTAAGGCGTGCCGGAGTCGATGCCGGCATGCGTGAATAAAGCTGCAATGATGCCGCCTAAAAAGGCGTTGAAGGCCAGTAACCTATGAGCAATCGACAGCACCGTTGGGGCCTTACCGATCAAATCCAAAGCAGTCCAAGGCTCACGACCGCCGGCTGCGGGGTTCGAACTTGAGCCGCAGTAGATGCCGATGGCCAATCAAAGTTGATAGGATTGCCGCTTCGCGTTTTCACGCTAATGATCGGGGAGAACCCATGCGGGAATTGAAGGCTTTCCTGTCGAGCGATATGGCGCCCGGGATTGCGCTGATGCTGGCCGCTGCCTTGGCACTGGTGGTGGCGAACTCACCGGTGCAAGAGAGCTACTTCACCCTGCTCCACAGCTATCTGGGCGGGCTGAGCGTACAGCACTGGGTGAACGATGCATTGATGGCGCTCTTTTTCCTCATGGTCGGCCTCGAGGTGAAGCGCGAGTTTCTCGTCGGTCAGCTCAATAGCTGGCCCAAACGCGTCTTACCCGGCATCGCCGCCATGGGGGGCGTGATCGCTCCGGCGCTGATCTACGTCGCTTTCAACTGGCGCTCCCCGGAAGGGCTGAGCGGCTGGGCCATCCCCACCGCCACCGACATCGCTTTCGCCCTGGGGGTGCTCTCGCTGCTCGGACCCCGAGTGCCGGTAGCGCTCAAGGCGCTACTGGCGGCGATCGCCATCATCGACGATCTGATCGCGGTACTGGTGATCGCTCTGTTCTACACGCCTGAAATCTCGATGTTCCATCTTGGAGGCGCCGGGCTGCTGCTGCTCGCGCTGATCGTCCTGAATCGGCTAGGTGTCGCACGTCTGACACCATATCTGCTGCTGGGTGCAGGGCTTTGGTGGTTCGTGCTGCAGTCAGGTGTCCACGCAACGCTGGCAGGCGTTGCACTGGCGATGACCATTCCAATGACGGCCTACCGCGGCGGGAAGGAGAGTGGCTCACCGCTGGAGCAGCTCGAACATCGACTCGCTCCCTGGGTCGGGTTCCTGATCGTTCCCCTCTTCGGTTTCGCCAATGCCGGTGTCTCCTTCGCAGGCTTCACCCTCGACATGCTGCTCAACCCGGTGCTGCTGGGAATCGCCTGCGGGCTCTTCTTCGGTAAGCAGATCGGGATCTTCCTCACCATCAGGCTCTGCGTGGCACTGGGCATCACCCAGCGTCCGGATGGCTCGAGCTGGGCGCAGGTTTACGGGCTGTCCTTGCTCTGCGGCATCGGCTTCACCATGAGCCTGTTCGTCAACCTGCTGGCTTTCGACTCCGACGCCGTGCAGGAGGCAGCGAAGGTAGGCGTGTTTGCCGGCTCGCTCGCAGCCGGGCTGCTCGGATGGGCGGCGCTGAGGCTGACTTCGTCGTCCAAAGCGCAGCATTCGGTCAAGGATGAGCGCGCCGCATGAGCTGATTGCCGATTCCTCACCATTTTGAAGTAGCCGAGGACCCGCTGGCAGGGTGCTCGGCTATTGGCGACCAGGATGGCGCATAGAGGTAACTGCGTTCGCGCGGCACCTAGACATCCAGGTCTATGGCCTCCCCCCATCTCCGCCTTCACCTTCCCGACCGCCGCTCTGCCCTTCCTCGTCAACCTCTCCACTCCCCTCTCGCAAGAAGCTCAGCATCTTCCCCAGCGCATCTCCTCTACGCGCCACACCCTCCATTCGAGCGGCCTGTGACAACAACCTAGACGACCGGTCTATTTGTGCTAGTATGCCTACATGACACAGACAACCAAAGCCGAACTCACCCGCCAGCACATCCTCGCCACCGGCCGGGAATTGGTGCTGCGCAAAGGCTTCGTCGGGGTGGGGCTCAAGGAGATCCTGGACGCCTGCAAGGTGCCCAAGGGATCGTTCTACTACTACTTCCCGTCCAAGGAGGCGTTCGGCTGTGTGCTGCTGGAGCAGTACGTCGCCGACTACGGACAGCGCCTGGACGCGTTGCTCGCTCCTGGTACCGGCAGCGGGCGTGAACGCTTGATGCGCTACTGGTCGGCATGGATCGATGATCCGGTGCTGGGCGGTTGGGCCGAGCACTGCCTGGTGGTCAAGCTGGCCGCCGAGGTCGCTGACTTGTCCGAGGATATGCGCCTGATCTTGAGCGACGGCGTGGCGCAGTTGGTCACTCGTATCGCCGCTATCGTCGAGGAGGGCCAGGGCGATGGTTCGCTGCGCCCGGCGCTG
This sequence comes from Halotalea alkalilenta, assembly GCF_001648175.1. NCBI lineage: Bacteria > Pseudomonadati > Pseudomonadota > Gammaproteobacteria > Oceanospirillales > Halomonadaceae > Halotalea > Halotalea alkalilenta. The sequence continues at coordinate 3,512,042 of NZ_CP015243.1, forward strand.
GCACCGCGGGCCACTGCGCAGACCCTCTACCAGCTGTGGCTCGGTGCCGCTTTGCTATCCAAGTTAGGCAAGGACAAGGCGCCGCTGCGCCAGGCACTGGTCGCCACCGACCTGCTGCTGGTCGCCACTACACCTTCCAACGGCGCCTGATCACCTTTCTGCACGCCGTTCACCGCAACTCAAAGGATCTCACCTGATGAACATCCTGATCGTTCTCACCTCCCACGACCGCCTCGGCGACACCGGCAAGAAAACCGGCTTCTGGCTGGAGGAGTTCGCCGCGCCCTACTACGTGTTCAAGGACGCCGGCGCGCAGATCACCCTGGTCTCGCCGCTGGGCGGCCAGCCGCCGCTGGACCCCAAGAGCGATGAGCCAGAGGCGCAGACCGAGGCCACCGAGCGTTTTTGCAACGACCCGCAGGCCCAGGCCGCGCTGGCCAACACCGGCAAGCTGGCCGATGTGCGAGAAGCCGATTTCGACGCAGTGTTCTACCCCGGCGGCCACGGCCCGCTGTGGGACCTGGCCGAGGATCCGGCCTCGATCGCGCTGATCGAAGCCTTCGACCGCGCCGACAAGCCGCACGGCCTGGTCTGCCACGCCCCCGGCGCGCTGCGCCGCGTCCGCGCCGCCGATGGCCAGCCGCTGATCAAGGGCCGCAAGGTCACGGGCTTTTCCAACGCAGAGGAAACGGCGGTTCAGTTGACCGACGTGGTGCCGTTTCTGATCGAGGACGAGTTCCAGCGCCTGGGCGGTCTGTACCAGGCCGGTCCCGATTGGCAGCCGCACATCATTACCGACGGCCGCCTGGTCACTGGCCAGAACCCCGCCAGCTCCGAAGCGGTGGCCAAGGCCCTGCTCGAGCAGCTGGGCTGAAGCCGCCTCTCCCCTCTTTCGCTATTGGAGTCGAACATGAATACTTCTGATACCGCCGCCAGCCTGGCCGCCACCGTCGCCGCGATGAAGCGCGCCCATGTGCAGGACGGGCCGGCCAGCGCCGAACTGCGCCGCGACCGCATCGGCCGCGCCATCAAGCTGCTGACCGAGAACCATAAAGCGCTGGAAGCCGCGATCAGCGCCGACTACGGCCACCGCAGCCCCTACCAGACCCTGCTGGCCGATGTGCTCTCCACGGTCGCCGAGCTGAAGTACGCCGCTGAGAACGTCGAGCAATGGATGCAGGCCGAAGAGCAGCCGGCACCCGGCCCAGGGATGAAGGCCCGGATCCAGTACCAGCCGCTAGGCGTGGTCGGCATCATCAGCCCGTGGAACTTTCCGCTCAACCTGGCCTTCAGCCCGCTGGCGGGCGTGTTCGCCGCCGGCAACCGCGCGCTGATCAAGCCCTCCGAGCTGACCCCGCGCACCGCCGAACTGCTGGCTGAGCTGGTCGCCCGCTACTTCGACCCGATGGAGCTGACCACCGTGCTCGGCGATGCCGAGGTCGGCGCAGCCTTCAGCGCCCAGGCCTTCGATCACCTGATCTTCACCGGCAGCACCAGCGTCGGCCGCCATGTGATGCGCGCCGCCGCCGAAAACCTGGTGCCGGTGACGCTGGAGCTGGGCGGCAAGTCGCCGGTGCTGATCGATACCGATGCCGACGTGCGCACCGCCGCCGAGCGGGTGATGACGATCAAGACCTTCAACGCCGGGCAGATCTGCATGTCGCCGGACTACGTGATGCTGCCCGAAGGCGCGCGCGATACGTTCGTGGCGAACGCGCGTGACTTCATCTCGCATAGCTTCCCGACGCTCCAGGCCAATCCGGACTACACCTCGATCATCAGTGAGCGCCACTTCCAGCGCCTGCAGGAGCTGCTCGCCGACGCGCGCGCCCAGGGCGCCACGGTAATCGGGTTGGAACCGCAGGGCGAAGCCAACGCCGATGCCAACAGCCGCAAGATGGCGCCGACCCTGGTGCTCGACGTCACCGACGAGATGAAGGTGATGCAGGAGGAGATCTTCGGGCCGATCCTGCCGATCAAGACCTACCGCGACGCCAGTGAAGCGGTGGACTACATCAACGCCAATCCGCGCCCGCTGGCCGCCTACTACTTCGGCAACGACGCCGAGCGCCAGCGACGCTTCAGCGAGCAAACCACCTCCGGCGCACTGGTGATCAACGACGTGATGACCCATGCCACAGTCGAGACCGTACCGTTCGGCGGCGTCGGCGCGTCGGGCATCGGTGCCTACCACGGCATCCACGGCTTCCGCCGTTTCAGCCACGCCAAGGCGGTGGTGGAGCAGAGCCCGGACGGTGAGTCCAACCTGCGCCTGCGCGCGCCCTACGCCGAAGGCCTGGCCGAGGTCGAATCCCTGCTGGCGGGCTGAACGCTTTAGCGCTGCCCATGCCCCACGGCTGGGCAGCCACCCCGATCAGGCACGATCATTCCGTCAGAAAGGGCATCAGAGATGAAGATTTTCTACAAAACCCGCGCCACCGCCATCGGTGGCCGCTCGGGGCGTACCGCGCTGGATGATGGCAGCCTTGCACTGGACCTGGCCGTCCCTGGCTCGGGCAAGAGCGGCGCCAATCCTGAGCAGCTGTTCGCGATGGGCTATGCCGCCTGTTTCGACAACGCGCTACCGGTGGCTGCCAAGCAGTTGAAGCTGGCCCCCGCCGGCACCAAGACCTCGGTCGAGGTCGGCATTGGCCAGACGCCCGAAGGCGGCTACGCGCTGGACATCGACCTCTACGTGGAGGTGCAGGGTCTGGACGAGGCCGACGCGCAGAAGCTGGTCGAAGCCACCCATCGGGTCTGTCCATACTCCAACGCTACCCGCGGCAACGTCGATGTACGCCTGCATGTGACGGTGGCCTGAAGCCCCAAGCGGCGGCAGATCGCATCCGCCGATGGTATCCAGACATCCCTCACCAGGAGCACACCATGCGCAGCGCCATCCATGCAAGCTTCGGCGATCCCGCCGAAGTCCTCACCCTGGGCGAGAGCCCGGTACCGCAGCCGGGTCCCGGCGAAGTACGGATCAAGACCCTCCTCACCCCCATCCACAACCATGATCTCTGGACCGTGCGCGGGCACTACGGCCACAAGCCCGAACTCCCAGCCATCGGTGGCAGCGAGGCAGTCGGCGTGGTCGATGCGCTGGGCGAAGGCGTCCGGGGCCTGTCGATAGGACAGCGCGTAGCCGCCTCCTTCGTGCAGGGCACCTGGGCCGAATACTTCCTCGCCCCGGCGCAGGCGGCGGTACCGATGCCCGATGCGATCGGAGACGAAACCGCCGCACAGCTGATCGCCATGCCGTTGAGCACGCTGATGCTGCTGGAATTCCTCGAAGTGAAGCCCGACCAGTGGATCGTTCAGAACACCGCCAACGGCGCGGTCGGCAAGACCCTGGCGATGCTGGCCAAGGCGCACGGGGTCAACACGGTCAACCTGGTCCGCCGCGATGCGGGCGTGGCCGAGCTGGCCGAACTTGGCATCGAGCACGCCGTCTCCACCGCTCGACCGGATTGGCAGGACGAAGTCCGCACCATCGTCGGCGACGCTCCGATCAGCGCCGCGGTCGACTCCATCGGCGGCAAGGCGAGTGGCGAACTGATGTCGCTGCTGGGCGAAAATGGCGTGCTGGTGTCGTTCGGCTCGATGAGCGGTGAACCGATGCAGATCGCTTCATCCGACATGGTCTTCAAGCAGACCACGGTCAAGGGATTCTGGGGCGGCAAGGTCAGCGATACGATGGCGGCACAAGACAAGCATCGGCTGATGGGCGAGCTGCTGGCGTTGGCCACGCGCGGGGTGCTGAAGCTGCCGGTGGAACGCATCTACGACCTCGCCGATGCGGCCGAAGCCGCCGCCGCCAGCTTGGCTTCGGCCCGCAAGGGCAAGGTGCTGCTGAAGCCCTGAGCGGCGGCGCCTGACGATTACTGAAGTGATCCTGGCGTATCGACTCGCGAAACGACGAAGCCCTGACCGCAGAGTCAGGGCTTCGCTATGGTCAAGACATCTCGAGAAATCAGGCGCGCTGCTCGACACCAATGGTTTCGAGCCAGGCGTTCAGATCCTTGGTGCTGATCTTGTCATCGCTGCCATCGCTTTTCTTGAACGTATCGAGCGTCGCAAACAGCCCATCGTCGTCCAGCAATAGCCGGGCCGCGTCACGCTCACCATCGCTTCGGCTCTCGTCGTCAGCGATCTTTTGCAGATCATTGCGGCTGACGATATCGTCCTTGCCGTTCCAATCGTCCCAGTACTTGACGATGGCGCCCAGCTTGTCGTCGTTGTCGCGATGGAAGTCGGCGTCGTACTCACCCACTACCGTGGCCTGCCTGTAGCCATCGAGGTCTCCCTCACCAATGGTGTCGAACCAATGGTCGAAGTCCTTGGTGCTGATCTTGCCATCGCCGTCGCCTCCTTTCTGGAAGGAGTCGAGCGTGCCGAAGAAGCCGTCGTCATCGAGCAGGAAACGGGCGGCATCGCGCTCGTCATCACTCCTGCCCTTGTCATCGACGATATTCTCAAGGTCATCGCGACTGACGATGTCATCCTTGCCGTTCCAGTCATTCCAGCGCTCGGCGATGACTTGCAGCTCTTTTTCATGCTCTTTGAGGAAATCGCTGCCGTAATCGCTGGCTGCGGCCTCCTGGCGATAATCACTGACGCTGCCTTTGTCGAGTTCGGATAACCACGAGTCAAGGTCATTGGTGCTGATCTTGGCATCGCCGTCACCACCGTGCTTCAGAGAATCCAGCCCGTCGTAGAAACCATTCTCGTCCAGCAGGAACTGTGCCGCGCCGCGCTCTTTCTGGCTTCGCCCCTTGTCGGCCACGATATCTTTTAGATCGTCACGGCTGACGATCTCATCTTTGCCGTTCCAGTCGTCCCAGACCGTCGCGATGGTCTTGATCTCCTCTTGATGCTCAGCGAAGAAATCTTCACCGTAGAGCGTCATCATCGCGTCTTTCCGGGAGTTCCAGAGCAGCTCATCCGTTCCTAGATCCTTGTTGCCGGCCTCCATGTCCGTATCGCTCCATGGGCGCCAGTCATCTTTCTTGCTGGTGTGATCCTTGCCAGTCTGCTGAGTCGTACCACCCGTCAAATGTTTTTCCCACAGATTCTCCGTGCCGGGATCTCCGTCCTTATGCAGGTAGGGCGCCAATCGCGACAGTGAACTGCCTTTTTTATCGTCGGTCTCCTGGAAGTGCTCCCACTCCTTGGCTTGATAGTCGAACAGCGACTCGCCATCCGGTGCATCGCGCCCTCCATACATGTAGGAGGCATAGCGAGCGTACTCGAGCTTGTCGCCCCAGTCCGACTCGGTCACACCGTACTCGGAGAGATCCTTGAAGAATTCCCCCTGGGAATCGGTGAGCTTCTGCATTTTCTTGTGATTGACCGCCTCGGCGATGAGCGAGCCGGCAATACCGAAGATCGAGCCAACGACGCCCAGCACCGGTCCCGCCACTCGCATCCCCATGAACACGCCGCTCATCACGCGTGTGCCGACGCCGCCGATATTGGCCGCCAGGTTGCTGCCGTTCGGCGCGAACATCGATACCGTGTTGGCGATCGACATGCCGGTGAGCGATGAACCGGCGCCGATCTGCAGCCCAGCGCCGGCCTTCTCCAGGGCGTTATCGGCATCTTTGAGCTTCTTGACCCCGGTGACGAGATCCATCACCCCACCGGTGATGTCCAGACCCGCACCGCCCATGAAGCGAAGAAACGACCGCCCGGCGTTCTTGGCGATGTCGGTGTTGGAACTGCGGGTGCCGGTATCCACCATCTGGTTGCCCAGACTTTCGGCCATCTGAGCGAAGTTCCTGCGCCCATTCTCATCGAGATCATCCAGCGGGATACCCCGATCTCCGAGCCCCTCAGAGGCCCTATCGACCCTGGCGCTAATGGCTTCGGAGAAGATATCGGCCTTGGCATCGGCACCGCTTTTCCAGATGTCGGGGAAATTGTCGCCAAGCAAGCCAAGCCATGCAGTGGCGTTGGTACGAGGCACTCCATCCGGGACACCCGGCACCTCGACCTTGCCGGAAAGGGTCTCGATGATGTTGGAGCCGAATTTGGCGAAGTCATTGCCGAAGCTCAAGGCGCCGACCAGATCACGCACGGCGGATACGCGCTCGTCCGACGACATCTCGTTCCAACCACCGTTAGCCAGCTGCATGCCACCGCTGATCAGGCTCATGGTTCCGCTGAGCGCACCCAAGGTTCCCGACGAACTCGCGGAATCGAGCACCTTCTTGAACGTACCTCTATCTGCATCCGGCAGCGACTTCAAATTGTCGTTGATGATGGACTGAAAAAGCTTGTCCTTTTCCGCCTGACTGATGCCTGGCCGGTTGGTAACCTCGGTCGCCAGCCGCAACGAATCGGCCAGTTTCTTGTGATCCCCCGCCGACAGATCGGACAACGACTGCTTGAACGACTCGAGATCCTTGTTCAGCGTCTGGTAGGCGTTGTAGGACTTGTCCGATTTATCCAGCGTCTGCAGAGCACCGTTGATCCCACCCTGCAATATATCGATCGTATCCCGCAGGCCGGTCTTGACGTTTTCCGCATCCACCGAATCCGGATTCTCCATGTACGAATCCAGCTGGTACGTCATCATGTTCTGATCGAACGCTTGCTTGCGCGCGGTGTAGGCCTCGGGGTCGAGCGCCTGCAATGCTTCGAAATAGTTGTCGACTTCCTTCTGCACCTTGTCCGACAGTGCTTCGTCGTTGGTCGCCTCCGCTTTAGCCTTCATAGCGATGACGTACTCTTCGAATTCCAGGTTGGGATCCTTGGTGCCTGGTTCGAACAGCGCCTTGTCGACTTTGTCGGATATCGTCTTCAGCTTATCATCGGGTACGGCATCGATCGCACCCTTGAGCGACTCGTCATAGCGTTTGCCGATGCTCTCTTTCTGCATCAGCGAGGAGATCTCTTCGGCCAGTTTATCCTCGTCGACGATCTCCTTTACGTCCTCACCGCTCAAACGGGTAGGATCCGTCTGCGACTGCCGGTAGGTGCTGCCACCAGACTCGATCAGTTCGATATAGCCAAAGAGTTCATAGCCGTGGTCGACCGCCCCCTGTGCATCCATCAGGTCGACCAGCTTGGCCTCATCGGAGTCCTCGCTGAGCTTGCCACTCTTTACGTCATCACGAATGCCCTGGATGAAGTCCTCGGCCGCTTTCTCGCCAAGCGTCTTATCACCGTCGACCTTGATGCTCATCAGGCCATCTTTGGTGAAATCCGGGATGTCGTATTTCTTGCGAATATCATCGACGCTGAGATTTTCCTCTGTCCTCTCCGACTCGCGGCTCTTCGCTGAATTCTCAGTCTCCTCCGACCCTTGCCTCTTCTCCGCTTTAGCGACATAACTCAGCCACAGATCATTCTTGGACAGGACACTGTCGAGCTCGATATTGCCAGAATCCGAACCAACGCGAGTTGTCATTATTGACTCCTGTGAGCGAGTAAATATCGCTTCCGCCATGAATTGAGTATCCGCCCACCGGACGGCATGCCAATAGCGCCTGCGACATGAGAGATGTCGCTCAATCTCCAACCAGACTCAATGCACTTTCACACACTCCTTTCCCACTGCTCATATGGATTCCAATTACCGATCTCATTGGATACCGGCGACACGGCGAAGAACCTATGGCTCTCTCCGGGATCTCTCAGGACATGAGCTGGTCATCAGCGACCAAAGAATTACCGATCCCTCAATTGGCCAAAGAGAAACAATATTATCTTAAGCAATGCACCTTAGTGCATGCTGGGTCAGCGCTCATTCGCCCGAATATTGAAATCACGCCATCACGAGCCTGGATAATCATTGAGGATCATTCTCATGGCTTTATTTTGAAACCGACAATCGTTTATGTAAGCTTAATCTGTATTGAATTGTTTCTTACCGAAACAATGTAACCCTTTGTTTCGCCCACCGCAGACAAAAACCCTATTATTTATAAGAAACTTACCGAAAAACCAGCAACATCCCACATCAACAATACAAAACAAACCTTTACGCGTAAGACGTCGAACGGCTATCGGAAATGGGTAGGATTAAATCGCCGCTGGAGCACAAAAGATCTGCAGAAATAACCTCCATACACGGCAATCGATATCCATCGGCGCAACAACCAATCACGACCTTTAACCAAGGAGCAGGCTCATGGCAGATACTCCCGCAGTTGATAGCTCGAGTGGCGGTTCTGATGCAGCTATCGCAAAAATGGAAGCCGCTTTCGACAAGGCGATCGAAACATCAGCGAAAGTGACCGAGATCACCACCGAGAAGAAAGCCGAGCTGGATGCAGCCAAGCAGCGTCCGCAGAACTGATGCGGTTTTCAGGCGGTGGTCAATTCGTTGGCCACCGTTTCGCTCATGTTCAAGCACTTGAATTATCGTTCAGTTTTTAACCCTACCCTACCGTTCTCCCTTTGATCGAAGGGGCGAGTAGATAACAAAAGGGCATCACCATGGCGCTCGAACGTATCCGAATCGAGTCGAAGTCGACCTCGCATGCGTATGCAGTTCTCGAGGTGATGCAAGGACTTCATCAGGGCGTGGCGTTGCACCTGGAAGATGCTTACTGTCGCATCGGCAACGCTGAACACGCCGATGTGTCGCTCCACGATGTTGGTGTGGCCGAGGAACATGCGCGACTGCGCTTTCACGCCCGGATGGTCGCCATCGAAGCGGTGGGTGGTGAAGTCGGCGTCGATGGTCAACGCCTCGAGCATGGCCATGGTCAGCGATTCACCATGCCGGTGACATTGACGATCGGCACCGCGCAGCTGCGGCTCACCCCTACCGATCCCGGCATGGTCACCGTGCTCGACGCCCGGATCGAGCGCTATCTGGAACACCTCCCTCCGGGCTGGCGAACACGATTCGGCAAGCTGGCACTCGGCGCCCTGCTCTGCATGCCATTGGCCCTGGTCGGCGCCTATCAGCTGGTGAATGCAGGAGCCACCAGCCCCACGGCATCGCCTGACTCGATCACGCAGCCGCGATCCATCGCAAGCCAGTCCGAATCATCACCTGCTCCCGCGGTGCAGGCCCTGCGTGACTACCTCGACCAGCACAGCCTCGAATCGCTTGCGCTGACCGATAGCCAGGGAAGAGTCCTGGTCAGCGGAAGGATCGACCAGACGCAGCGCCAGACCTGGGAAGAGACCCAGCGCTGGTTCGACCGCCACTACGGCGACCGCACCGTGCTGGTCAGCGAGGTCGAGCAAACGGCCACGGGTCAGCCACCCGCGGTCGGGCTCCAGGCGGTGTGGTTCGGTGACTCTCCCTATGCCATCGACACCAGCGGCGAGCGTCTCTATCCCGGCGCGACGCTGAAGGACGGCTGGGTGCTTTCCCGAATCGCGGAGGGAGAAGTGGTGCTCCAGCGCGGCACCGAACGTTTCACGATGACGCTCTGAGCACGGAGAACATCGATGAAGATCGTCGAGCATGGCACCTCCCGACTCCGCTCGAGCGGACCGCGCCCGGCGACGGGGGAGCTCGACGAAGCCGCCCTGCGCCTGCGCGGCAGCGAGTTCGTCAAAGCGGTAGAGCGCAGCCGGAGTCACCGCGCGGGGTCGCGCTCGCTGCGCGAGCGTATCGAAGGCCCCGGCTGGCCGGAGCTCGACCAGGCATGGGGCCCAAGCCAAGGTATCGAGCTGCTGCGCCACGTCGTCGACCAGGTCCTGCCGCGATTCACCGACCTGGATGGAGAGACGCTGGCACTGGCCCAAGGAGTGATCGAAGAGGAGATCGAACAACGCTTGCAATGGCTGGCCCGCCAGCAAGAGGAGGTCAGCTGATGAATGCGCCGGACCAAGATGCCTGCGAGCTGTTGCACCGCCTGGGCCATCTGCATCTCAAGGGAGGCAATCCACAGCGAGCGCTGGTGCTGCTGCTGCTCGCCTCGAAGATGTTCCCAGAACATCCCGGGCTCCTCCACACGCTGATCGACGCCTTCATCGCCACAGGTCAGACACAGCGGGCACTCAATGCGATCGATGCCCTCGCGCGAACGCAGATCGCGCCGGCGCACTTGGAGCTGCTGCGCAGCAAAGCGCTCTGGGCCGATGGGGACATCACCAGCGCTCGCGGCCACTTCAACCGCTATCTCGATCAACGGGGCGAGTCATGACACTGCTCGATCAGCTCAACCGGCTCGCCCTGCGCGCCGCCCAGCGCAGCGACATCGTGATCGCCTGCTTCATGGTCCTGGCGGTAGTGATGATGATCATTCCGCTACCGACCGCATTGGTCGACCTGCTGATCGGCCTGAACATCGGCATCAGCCTGCTGATCCTGGTGGTGGCGTTCTACGTGACCCATCCGGTCGAGTTCTCTTCACTGCCATCGATCATCCTGCTCGCCACCCTGTTTCGCCTGGCGCTGTCGATCACCACCACCCGCTTGATCCTGCTCGATGCCGACGCCGGGCACATCGTCTCCGCCTTCGGCCACTTCGTCATCGCCGGCGAAGTGGTGATCGGCATGGTGGTATTTTTGATCATCACCGTGGCGCAGTTCCTGGTCATCACCAAGGGCGCGGAACGCGTAGCCGAGGTCGCGGCGCGTTTCATCCTCGATGCGATGCCGGGCAAGCAAATGAGCATCGACAACGACCTGCGCAACGGCGACATCGATGCCGCTCAGGCGCGGACCAGACGGCAGCGGCTGGAGCGCGAGAGCCACCTCTACGGCGCGATGGACGGCGCGATGAAGTTCGTCAAGGGCGATGCCATCGCCTGCCTGGTGATTCTCTTCGTCAACCTGATCGGTGGGCTTTTGATCGGCATGCTCAAACATGGCATGCCATTTTCGGCCGCGGTGGAGACCTATTCGCTGCTCACCGTCGGCGACGGCCTGGTCGCGCAGATCCCGGCCCTGATGGTGTCGGTCGCCGCGGGCACCGTGGTGACCCGGGTCGGCAGCGACAAGGATCTCGGCAGCGAGATCGTCGGCCAGCTCGGTGCCAGCAGCCGCGCGCTCGGCCTCACCGCCGCGATCCTCTTCGCCCTCGCCTGGATCCCCGGCTTCTCCGCCTTCGTTTTCCTCTCCCTCTCCGCGGCGCTGGGATTCGCCGCCTGGGTTATCGCACGGCGCTCGACCGTCGAGGAGGCATCGATCACGCCCCTCTCGGCCACCGGCGAGACCGCCCCCTCCCCGACCGAGGAGCGCCAGCCCGCCCCGCCGCCCGCGCCCAGCGAGGCGCAGGCAGCCCCTGCCCCGGTGCACCGCCGTCTGATGCTGGTGATCGGGGGAGCGACGCTCGATGCGCATCGCCAGGCAGCGATCGCCGCCGCAGTGGAGCGACACCGCAGCCGTACGAGCGAGCTGCTCGGAATCGACTTTCCCACCGTGGGCCTGCGTCACGGTGGCGATGAGATGCAGGGGCAATTCGCGATCACCCTCGACGAGGTGCCGGTGACCCGTGGCGAGCTGCCGGAAGGACAGCTGCTGCTCGACGATGACCCACTCGCCCTCGACATGCTTTCGCTCTCTTCCCGAGAGCGGCCGCCGCTGTTCGGCCGCCGCGCCCAGCATTGGATCGATGCCGATCATCGCGCGCAGCTCGAGCAGGCCGGAATCGCCTATCTCGACGACGAGGAGGTGCTTGGCCGCTGCGTGGCCCAGACACTGCGGCGCTACGCGGGAGAATTCATCGGCATTCAGGAAACCCGGCAGCTGCTTTCGGCGATGGAAAGCGACTACGCCGAGCTGGTCGGCGAGGCGGTGCGCGTCTTGTCGCTGCAGCGAATCGCCGAAGTGCTCAGAGGGCTCGCCGCCGATGGGGTTCCTCTGCGCGCCCTGCGCGCGATCCTCGAAGCGATGGTTGCCTGGGGGCCGTTGGAGACCCAGACGCCGGTGCTGATCGAGCGGATTCGCAGTTCGCTGGCGCGGCAGATCTGCCATCACCACGCGCAGCCCGACCGCATCCTGCCCGCTTGGGTAATGACACGGCATGCCGAAGAGTGCCTGCGAGGTTCGCGCCAGGGCAACCAGGCGGCGCTCAAATCCAACCCGATGCGCGAATTGCACGACTGGTTCACCCAGCGACTGCGCGACCTGGACCCGGCAATCGACCCGGTGGTGGTGATCGCCGCCGACCTGCGCCAGGCGTTCCAGCAGTGGATGCACCGCTCTTCACTCGATCTACCGGTGCTCTCATGGCGCGAGATCGCGCCGGAATTCGATCTCCAGGCCCTCGATCAAGTACGCATCGGACTCGCCGATGACTCCCAGCCGCGGCAAGGCGCCGCCAACGTCGCGGAGCGATGAACGAATGACCTCGCTGCAACTTCCCATGCCCTTCAATCGGACCTGTTCGCCTTCGATCAGCGCCTGGCGGCTGCTGCGCTGGCTGTTCGCTGCACTGGCCGCGGCGCTTGCCACGCTGGCGAGCACGGCGACGCTCGCCGCCGCAGGCGACCAGACCCTGACCCTGCCGACCGGCCAGGGGCGGATCATCCGCTTCGATCATCAGGCCTCCTCGATCTTCATCGCCAACCCCGAAGTCGCCGATGTCCAGGTGGTCTCTCCCGGCGTTGCCTACCTGTTCGGCAAGCAGCGGGGAGAAACCAACCTGATCGCGCTGGGCGAGGATTCTTCGACCCAGTCCTCGATCGCCATTCAGGTACGCGACGCCAGCGACGCCGCCACCCAGTCGCTACAGCGGCTGGGTGGCGACAGCGAGGTGCAGCTGGTCACCGTCGGCGACAGGCTGGTCGCACGGGGAGTGAGCGCGGACGTCGGCAAGGCTCTGGTCACGCAGTCCACGCTTGCCAGCCACGTACCGGCTGGTGGCGCGGTGGATGACCAGTCGACCCTCGCCGGCACCAACCAGATCAACATCCGCGTGCGCTTCGCGGAGGTCTCGCGTGACGAGCTGCGCCGCTATGGGGTGAGCTGGAGCGCGCTGATCAACAACGGCTCGTTCTCGTTCGGCATCCTGACCAGCTCGACCGTGCCCGTCGCCAGCGGCGGCGACAGCGTCGACGGGCTGCTCCAGGCGCTCGAGAACAACGGCCTGGTGCAGATCCTCGCCGAGCCCAACATCACCACAGTCACCGGCCAGACCGCCAGCTTCCTCGCCGGCGGCGAGATCCCGATCCCGGTCCCGGTGAACAGCGACCTGGTCGGCATCCAGTACAAGCAGTACGGGGTTTCGCTGTTGAGCACCCCGACCCTGCTGCCCGACGGGCGTATCTCGATGCAGGTCCGGCCCGAGGTCAGCAGCCTGCTCGACAACAGCAACGTCGAGATCGGCGGCTACAGCATCCCGGCGCTGCAGGTGCGCCGTGCCGACACCATGGTCGAAGTCGGCAGCGGCCAGACCTTCGCCATCGCCGGCCTGTTCCAGCGCAGCGCCTCGACCGACATGGAGCGCATTCCCGTGCTCGGCCAGATCCCGATCCTCGGCAACCTGTTCCGCTCGCGACGCTTCCAGCGCAACGAGACCGAACTAGTGATTTTGATCACTCCTTACCTGGTGTCACCGACCTCGACCCCGGCTCGCACCCCGCTCGACCAGGCCCGTGTCGACGATCAACAGCGCCTGCGCGCCACCTCCATGGAGCCCAACGATGACTTCGGTTTCACCATGCAGTGAACGCAGGCCGCCGTGGCTGTATGCCTGGCCACTGCTGGCCCTGCTCGGCGGCTGCCAATCGACGCTCGGCCCGCTCGACTGGGACGGCGGCTACCAGCGGGTCGACAGCGACGGTGACGCGACGACAACGCAAACGCTGCTGCTGCCGCGCCGCTGCACGCTGGCCGAGCCTGCCGAACACGGCGCCACGGTGGCACTGCCGCCGGGCTGCGCCAACGACTTGAACCTGCAGCAGACGGTGGTGAATCCACGCGAACTGGTGATCGGTACCGCGATGGGACCCGCACGCGCGGCACCGGTCGCGGCCGCCGCCCAGGAGCGCCTCAGCGATCGCGAGCAGGCCAACCAGCGGCGCCGACAACTCGAACAGGAGGCGCGCAATGCGCTCGGTGACAGCGGCACGACCAACGACCTCTGAGCGCCGCCATGGCGCCCGGGGCAGGCTCCAGGGCCTAGACGGAGTCGCCCGAGGACGGACCTGCGACCAGCCCCATGGCGCGGGCACGCTGGGAGGGATCGGCGATGCGACGAATCTCGCCGGCTCGCTCGATCAGGGCCTTGCGCTGCGCCGCGGGCAGGTCGGGAATCTCGACGTAGCGCGCCGCCTTGGCCTGGCCGGCGAGCACCATCACCAGCAGCAGATTGCGGTAATGGCGCGACTCGGCCAGCGGCGAATCGCAAACCTGCTGCATCCGCGCCAGGGCCCGCTGCTGATCTCCCGCCAGCGATTCGGCCAGCGCCAGGTTGGTTTGCGCATCGGGGTCGTTGGGCGCCAGCGCCAGCGCATGGGTGAAAGCCTGCGCGGCCTGCTCGCCATCGCCGAGCATCGCCTCGGCGATACCCAATCTCGTCCAGGCGGTGCGCTGGTTGAGCCGCATCGCGGCACGGCCGAGATTGCGCGCCGCGGCCTCGGTCTCGCCCTGGCGAAGCTGGGCGGTGCCGAGGCCCAGCAGCGCCTCGGGGTGGTCGATATCGTCGGCGAGCACGGCGCGAAACGCCTTGGCGGCTCCGGAGAAATCGTTGCTGGCGAGCCGTGCGTTGCCCAGGCGCAAAGCGACGGATGGGTCGTCCGGCGACATCTCGGCGGCACGTTCATACATCGCTGCCGCGGTGACGGCGTCACCCTGGGCTTCGACGTCGGCGGCCAGATCGAGCAGTCGCTCACGCTCATCGACCTGCGGCTGGCCTGCGCAGCCTCCCAGCCAGACGAACATCGCAAGCGAGGCGGGGAGCAGATATGAGCGGGCGGATAGCAACTTGGAATTCTCCTCGTCTGGAACGGGGGCGCACCATCCCGGCGCCCGGGCCAGAGTATCCCGCAGCGCTTCGTCATGCCACCACGGACGGCATGACCCGCCCGGGCCGCTCGATGCTGTGGCTGGGAGCGATCGGGCTGGCCTTCGTCACGCAGGCGGTGCCCCACGCGCAGGCGGCCGGAAAGGAACCCGAGCGCTTCGAACAGCCCTATCGCTATGTAGTGATCGATCAGGACGTGCGCAACGTGCTGCGCGAATTCGCCCGCAACCTGGCGTTGCCGCTCGATCTATCCCCGGCGGTGAAGGGCCGGGTGAGAGGCAACGTCAGCGCCGACAGCGCCGAGCACTTCCTCGATGCGATCAGCCGCACCCAAGGGTTGGCGTGGTTCTACGACCGGGGCGTGGTCCACGTCGCAAGCCAGGACGAGCTTTCGGCCGAGACCTTCGCGCTCGCCCCCGCCCGGATCGAGCCCCTGCTCGCCGAACTTCGCTCGGTCAAGGGCTTGGGGCTCCAGGTCAACGAGACCGAAGACGGCCGGGGAGTGCGGGTGCTCGGCCCACCGGCCTGGATCACAGCGGTACGCGCCAGGGTGGAGTCGCTGGAGCCGGCGCCGGCAGCGCCGGGAGCGGTCAAGGTCTTTCGTGGCAGCGTCGCCGCACCGGGAAGTTGAGCAGTGACCGGGTCGCACCAGCGGCCTTCAACCATGCAGGAAGCAA
Organism: Halotalea alkalilenta; assembly: GCF_001648175.1. Taxonomy (NCBI): domain Bacteria; kingdom Pseudomonadati; phylum Pseudomonadota; class Gammaproteobacteria; order Oceanospirillales; family Halomonadaceae; genus Halotalea; species Halotalea alkalilenta. Next base: position 3,527,601 of record NZ_CP015243.1, read on the forward strand.
ACGACAGGAGCACTGAAGATGGCAATCGATCCCGTGAACTCAGCAAATACTGGGCCCGCCGCGGACGGCGGCGAGGCGGACTTCAACAAGGCGCTCGACAACGCCAGCGCCAATGCATCCGACAGCGACGCCCAGCTCGACGAAACCATGGCCGAAGGCATCGTCCAGGTCGGTGGACAAATGATCCTGATGCCGATCGCCAACGACATCTTCAAGGAGTCCCAGTCGGACGACGAGTAGATCACCCTCGGCGAATTCCGACGGGCCGCAGTTTCAGGAGGGCAGACCATGACCGTTCCAATTCCGACCACCGGCGTGCCGGGCGCCGACCCGGGTACGTTCACCCAAGCGCAGCAGAATCTGTTCGAGCGCATGGCCGAGAACGCCCGATCATCGCAGCAAGGGGTCGGTCCGGCGGAGCTCGGACAGCGCATCGTCGACCAGCTGGACGGCTTCATTTCACGCAGCCAGGCCTTCGCCAATCGCGCCGCCCTGCCCCAGGTGGATGCCGGGTCGATCCCCAACGGCACGACGCCGGCTGAGTCGACGACGCAGCCGCCCCGGGCGGACGATCGCCTGGCGCAGGTCGCTGAAAGCCTCGGACGGGTGTTCGATCACTCGATCGAAACCCAGATGGTGGTGCGAGGGGCAACCCAGGTGTCGGGCTCGGCCAATACCCTGCTGCGGGGACAATGAGCGTGGCCGCGCACCGCTTTCCCCACGCCCGGGCAGCGTCGTTCAGGTCGCTGGCGATGGTGCTGCTGGCACTATTGCTGCAGGCCTGCAGCGATACCCATCTCTACACCCAGCTGTCTGAGCGCGAGGCCAACCTGATCATCGCCACCCTGGCCCGCCACGGCATCGCCGCCAGCCGGATCGCCGAGGACGATGGCCAGATGACCGTCGACGTCGACCAATCACGCTTCGCCGAGGCGGTCGACATCCTCGACCGCGCAGGCCTCCCCGAGGTCAAGTTCGCCAACCTTGGCGAAGTGTTCAAGAGCAATGGCCTGGTTTCCTCGCCCGGACAAGAGCGGGCGCAAATGATCTACGCGCTGAGCCAGGAGCTCTCGCACACGCTGTCGCAGATCGATGGCGTGCTCACTGCCCGGGTCCAGGTGGTGCTGCCCGACAACGACCTCACCCGGCGCGACACCACGCCCTCATCGGCGTCGGTGTTCATCCGCTACCTGCCGACGATGGAGATCAATCCATTGATTCCCCAGATCAAGACGCTGGTGGCCAATGGCATAGCGGGGCTCTCCTACGACAAGGTCTCGGTGGTTCCGGTCGCCGCCGACCTGCCGAGTCAAAGCCAGGAGCCCGCCACGCCGATGGCGCGCTTCCTCGGTATCGAGATGCCGGTCTCGAGCCTGTCCCGGGCGAGCTGGCTGTTCGGCACCCTGCTGACCTTGGTGATCGCGCTGATGATGAGCCTCGGCTGGTTGATCTGGCGCCAGCGCCAGCGCCGCGCCTATGCGCTGGAGGATCCGCGATGACGGTGAGCCGCGACGCTTGGCAGCGACTGATCGAGAGCCCGACTCACTGGCTCGCTCCCGAGCACCTCGATGCCCTGCTTGGTGATATCGGTGATGCGCAAAGCAGGCACAGGCTCTGCTCGCTGCCCCGCTTCCAGCATCGCTTGAACGAACGCATCCGGGCACGACACAAGCTGACCGCGCTGCACGAGTTGCCGCCACCGTCGGCCGAGGAGCTCGCCGTCTACCGGCTGGTAACGAAAGCCTCGGATACGCTGGCCCACCACTGCGGAGCGGTCTGCCAGGCCCGGTCGCTCGCCCAGGAGATACGCGCCCCCCGGGTGAACGCGCTGAAGCAGAGCATCGGAGAGTCCTGCTTCACCCAGGCGTTGGCACTCATCGAACTGGCCCGCCCCAACGCCACGGAGCTCGAAGACCTCGAACGACTGGGGCCGCTGCTCGAGCAGGACGGGCATGCCTGCCTGGCCGCTTGGTTCGATACCCAGCCGACACCGCTCAGGGCATGGCTGGCGCTCGGCTCGATCGCAGGTGTGAGCGCCAAAGAAGGCCGCCAAGACCCATGGATCACCATGCACGGCGCCGAGATCGTTCGCCGCGTGGCTGCCGCCATGGCCAATGCCGACCGCCAAACCTCCGACTCGGAGCGGACATGATGCACGGGCTGCCGAAGCATCCGACCAAGAAGATCCTGCGCGGCGATGAGGCCCTCGCCTGGCGCGACGGCTTCGCTCTGCTCGCCGCGGCCGAGCGCCAGCAGCGAGAGATCGAGCACGAACGCCGGAGCGCACGAGAGCAAGGCTATCGCGAGGGCTTCATCGCCGGCCGCTATGACGGTGAGCTCGATGCCGCGACCCAACTCGAGCGGGTAGGCCGTGACATCGACGACTACCTGGCCGGGCTCGAACCGGCGCTGATCGAGCTGAGCACCGACATCGTCCGCCGGCTGCTCGGCGACCTCGACCAGGGCGCGCTGCTGGGCCGCCTGGTTGGCCAAGCGCTCGCCGAAGCGCGCGGCGCGCTGCAATGGCGCGTGCGGGTCGCCACCGCGCAGGTCGATCGGGTGCGCGCGGAGCTCGAGCATTTCGGCGAAGCGCAGATCGACATCGAGGGCGACGACCGCCTCGCCGATGATCGCTGCCTGATGGTAAGCCCCGTCTCGGTGATCGACCTGAGCCTCGAGGCCCAGCTCGAGCGCATCGCCGCGACGATGCGCGAAGGAGGAAAACGGCCTTGAGCATTCCCTCCCTGAAAGCCCTCGACGGCCTGGTGGAACGCCTTGGCGATCGGCTGAGCAACGCCGAGCTGCGCCCGATCCATGGGCGGGTGCGGCGGATTCGCGGTCTGCTGGTTCATGCTGCGGTGGACGGTGTCTCGATCGGCGAGCTTTGCCACCTGCGCGATCCGGTTTCAGGGGTGGAGATCGCCGCTGAAGTGATCGGCTTCGAGGAGGAGGACGCCATACTCTCGCCGATCGGCGAGCTGCGCGGGCTCTCGACCCATAGCGAAGTGATCGCCAGCGGCCATCAACAGCGCATCCCGGTCGGCGACGCCCTGCTCGGCCGAGTGATCGACGCACTCGGTCGTTTCATTGACCAGCCCGAGCCCAGCGCCGCAGCGCAGCCAGCGCGGACCAGCGAGATCCGCTCGATCCACGCAGCCCCTCCCGCGGCGCTGGAGCGCCAGTTGATCGATGCACCGCTGACGCTCGGCGTTCGCGCCATCGACGCGCTACTGACCGTGGCTCGCGGCCAGCGCATCGGCATCTTCGGCGAACCGGGCGTGGGCAAGTCGTCGCTGCTGTCGGCCATCGTTCGCCACAGCGAGGCCGATGTGGTGGTTCTCGCCCTGGTCGGTGAGCGCGGACGCGAGGTGCGCGAGCTGCTCGAGCGCCAGCTCGATGCCACCGCGCGCCGTCGCACGGTGTGCGTAGTCGCCACCTCCGATCGCCCGGCGATCGAACGCGCACGAGCCGCGCTGGTCGCCACCAGCGTCGCCGAGTACTTCCGTGACCAGGGGCAGGACGTGCTGCTGATGGTCGACAGCCTGACTCGCTTTGCCCGGGCCCAGCGTGAAATCGGCCTCTCGGCCGGCGAACCGCCGACGCGGCGCGGCTATCCGCCGTCGCTGTTCGCCGAGCTGCCGCGCCTGCTCGAACGCGCCGGACCCAGTGATCGCGGCAGCATCACGGCGCTCTACAGCGTGCTTACCGAAGGCGACGATGGCCTCGATCCCGTGGCCGAAGAAACCCGCGCCATCCTCGATGGCCATATCGTGCTCAACGCCGAGCTGGCTCGCCGCGACCATTTCCCCGCCATCGACGTGCTCGCCAGTCGCAGCCGGCTGATGAACTCGGTGGTCTCCCCTGCCCATCGCGAGGCTGCAGCGAAAGTCCGCGACTGGCTGGCGCGCTATCGAGAGCTCGAACTGCTGATCCAGGTAGGCGAGTACCAGGCGGGCACCGACCCCGCCAACGACGCCGCTATCGCCAAGCACGCCGAGATCATGGCCTTTCTGCGCCAGGCCGATGGACGCAGCGACGATTTCGCAGCCACCCTGCACGCGCTGGAGGCGTTGGCCTCATGAGTACCGATCGCCGCCTGGCACGCCTGCTCGAGCTGCGCGAGCGCCGCCTGCGCCAAGCCGCCGCCACGCTGGCGTCGAGCCGCATCGGCCAGCACGAGGCCCAACGTCATGCCGAGCGGCTGATCGAAGACGATCAACGCCATCGCCGACACCAGCGGGAGCTGGAGGAGCGGGTGCTCAACGACCCTGCCAGGAGCAGCCTGGACGTGGGAGCGATCGAACAGCTCAACCGCGCGCTCGACGAGCACGACCAATCCCGCCGGCAAATCGACCAAGCGCTGGTCGAGAATGGAGAGAAGCGCCAGCGTCTGGAGCAGGAGTGCGCGGAGAACGCCCGCGAGCAGCATCGGCGCCGTCGCGCGCGCGACAAGATCGGCACACTGCTCGAGCGCCGCCGGCACGACCACGCTACCCGGCGGCGGCGTCGCCAGGAGAGCGCAGAGGAAGAAGCGGCGCAGGCTCGAATGCGCGGGGAGCCCCAATGACCCAGTTGCCGATCAGCTCCTCGTCCACCACCGATGCGCGAACCGCCGACGTAGCGACGCTGAGCGCACCGCGCAATCTCCCCCGCTGGGCTGCTCACGCCGCAGCGTTGCTCAACGCCTTTCATCGCCATCGCCGTCCGCTGGCATTCGAGCTGGGAGGAAGGACGCTCGAGCTGAGCATCGCGCCCGCGACGAACACGCCGGCGCTGCCGCTCACCTACGATCTTCGCCTCGCCGGAGGCATCGCCAGACTCTCCATGGAGGGGGCGGCACTGGTCGCGCTGAGCGCCCACCTGCCTGATGCAACGTCGCTGCTCGATGCCGACCGCTCGCTGCAGGCGCTATGGCTCGAGTTCGCCTTGATCGAACGGATCGAGGCACTGGAAAACCATCTCGGTGGACCAATACGCCTGCATGCGCTCCGAGGCGTTTTCGCAGGCAACATCGATCTGCGCTTGTCGCTGCAGCTGCACGATGCAGAGCGCCTTCATCACCTTCATCTGGAACTCGACCACGAAGCGGCGACCCGCCTGCTGGCGCTGATCGCCCATGGCTGGCCTTCGAGCCCACGCAGCGCCCACCGGCTCGCCATGGCCTTGAGCCTCAGCGCCGGTCATCAACGGCTGAGCATCGAGGAGCTGGCGTCGCTGCGCCCGGGCGACGTGGTGATGCTCGAACGGGACAACGACGAAGAGACGCTGGAGCTCGCTGGGCGACCGATCGCCCAGGTCGGCGGCACGCCTCCCCGCCTGCTCACCCCCCGCCATCGCTGGACCCATGGAGAAACGCCGATGACCGACCACCGCACCGCGCCCGCCGCCCCTGATGAGCTCGACGATCTCGACCAGCTGCCGCTGCGGCTGGTCGCCGAACTGGGCCACTTCGAACTGACCCTGGGCGAGCTGCGTGAGCTCGGCGAGGGCAGCGTACTGCCGGTCGAGCGGCCGTTGGATGACAGCGTGCTGCTGCGCATCAACGGCAAGCGCGTCGGCAGCGGCCGCTTGGTCCAGCTCGGCGAAAAGCTCGGCGTACAGATCACCAGGATGCCGGGAGATGAATGAGTTCCAGCCCAACCTGATGGCGATCATCGTCGTCGTCTCCACCATCGGCCTCGTGCCGCTGGCGGTGGTGACGATGACCGGTTTCCTCAAGATCTCGGTGGTGCTGTTTCTGATCAGGAACGCGCTCGGCGTACAGCAAACCCCGCCCAACCTGGTGCTCTACGGCATTGCGCTGATCCTCACCGTGTACATCACCACCCCCTTGGTCAGCGAGATGTACACCCGCCTCGAGCAGCACGGCGCGGGACTCGAGAACGTCGAGCAGATCCGCCAGACCGGTGAGGCGCTGCGCGCACCGCTGCAGGACTATCTCTCCCGCTACGCCAACGAGCGCGAGCGCGCCTTCTTCATCGACGCGACCGAAAGCCTTTGGTCGCAGGAGAGCCGCGAGCAGCTCAAGGACGACGACCTAGTGGTACTGGTCCCTGCCTTCGTCAGCTCAGAGCTCACCCGGGCCTTCGAGATCGGCTTTTTGATCTACATTCCCTTCCTGGTGATCGATCTGGTGGTGGCCAACGTATTGATGGCGATGGGCATGATGATGGTGTCGCCGACGCTGATCTCGATTCCGCTGAAGATCTTCCTGTTCGTGGCGGTCGACGGTTGGTCACGGCTGATGCACGGCCTGATCCTGAGCTACGGGGGCTAGCGATGGGCAGCGAGGTCTATCTCTCGACGATGCAGAGCGCGCTGTGGCTGGTGCTGCTGCTTTCCGCCCCGCCGCTGCTGGTGGCGATCGCGATCGGCCTGGGAGTCGGCTTGCTGCAGGCGCTCACTCAAATACAGGACCAGACCCTGCCGCAGGGGGTCAAGCTCGCGGCGGTACTGCTGGTGTTGATCCTGGTCGGCCCGCTGCTCGCCGGGCAGGTGGTCAGCCTGGCCGACCAAGTGCTCGACGGCTTCGCGGTCTGGACCCGCTGATGCCCTTTTACGACCAGCTCAGCCAGGCGCTCACCGAGCTCGCCTATCCGCTGATCGCTTCATGGGCGCTGGCGATGGCGCGCGCGCTGGGCATGATCATGGTCACCCCGGCGTTCAATCGTCTTGGCCTGACCGGGTTGATCCGCAGCGCGGTCGCAGCGACCCTGTCGCTGCCGCTGGTCGCGACGACCTTCCAGATGCTCGAGGCGGGCGATGGGCTGGACACCTTGACGATGACCGGGCTGCTGATCAAGGAAGTGATGATCGGGGTGATGCTGGGGCTGCTCTTCGGTGTGCCATTCTGGGCCGCCGAAGCCGCCGGCGAGCTGATCGACCTGCAGCGTGGCTCGACCATGGCGCAGCTGCTCGATCCGATGAACGCCACCGAGAGCGGGGTCACCGCGACCATGCTCGGCATCCTGATGGTGCTGCTGTTTTTCATCAGCGGCGGGTTCCTGACCCTGGTCCAGGGCTTCTACTACAGCTACCAGCTATGGCCTCCGCTGGCCTTCATGCCGCCTCTTTCACAGCAGGGCGCCCTGGCCTTGCTGGCGCTGCTCGACCAGGTGATGCGTATCGCCATCGTAATGGTCGCACCGCTCGTGGTCGCGCTGCTGATCGCCGATATCATGCTCGCCTACCTGGCCAGGATGTCGCCCAACCTGCACGTCTTCGACCTGTCGCTGTCGATCAAGAACCTGCTGTTCGCCTTCCTGGTGGTGCTTTATCTGATCTTCCTCGTCCCTCAGCTGCTCGGCGAACTCGGCAGCGTCGGCGACAACCTCTCGCACTTCTCGATGCAGCAACCTCCCGGCTGAGGATCCCACCGCCATGAGCCAACGGAGCAGCGAGGAGAAATCACTCCCGGCGTCGCAGAAGAAGCTCCGCGACGCGCGCAGGAAAGGCCAGGTCGACAACAGCACCGACATGGTCACCGCGATGGTGATGCTGGCGGCGACGCTCTACCTCGGCTACGCCGCTGCGCAGCTGGTGGCGAGCCTGGTCGGCTTGTTCCAGCTCGCCGCTGAGGCCTGGCAGCAGCCATTCGCCCTGCTCTGGCCGCGCATCCAGGCGAAGGCTGGCGAGACGCTGGTCGAACTGCTGCTGCCGCTGACCGCAGTGACGATCGTGGTATCGCTATTGACCAACCTGGCGATCATCCGTGGACTGGTGTTCTCCACCGAGCCGCTCAAGCCCCAGTTCGAGCGGATCAACCCGGTCGAAGGATTGAAGCGGATCTTCTCACTGCGCAGCTTGATCGAACTGCTCAAATCGCTGTTCAAGATGATCGCCCTGGGCAGCGCGATGGTGGTGATTTTCCGCTTCGCGCTGCAAATGCTGATGGATATTCCCCAGTGCGGGTTCGACTGCATCGCCGACGGCTTCCTGGCACTGCTGAAGCCGCTGGTGATCACTGCACTGCTGGCCTTCATGATCGTCGGCGGGCTCGACATGCTATTGCAGCGCTGGCTGTTCCGACGCGACCAGCGGATGACCAAGAGCGAACAAAAGCGCGAGCGCAAGGACAGCGAGGGTGACCCCCTGCTCAAACGCGAGCGCCAGCGTCGCCGCCGCGACATGCATGCGACCGGCGCACGCCAGGGCATCGAACATACTTCGCTGCTGATCGGCGCGCCCGGCGACTGGATGGTCGGTGTCCGCTACGTACGCGGCGAGACCCCGGTGCCGATAGTGACCTGTCGCGCCGACCCCGAACGCTCGGCCGGGCTCTACGCGGATTCCCGCAGCCACCGCCTGCCGCTGCTTGGCCAACCGGCGCTCGCCGCGCGAGTCGCCAAGCGAGCCGGCAATGGAGAGCCCATTCCCGAAGGCACCTTCCAGGCGGTGGCCGACCTTTTGGTCGAAGCGAAGCTGGTCTGACGATCGAGTCTGGTGGTCGAGACAGATTCAGGCGCGCTTGACCTCGTTCGCATCGAGCCAGTCCCGGCGGTCGTTGGTGCTGATCTTGCCATCGCCGTCGCCGCCTTTATGCAGCGTGTCCAGGGCATCGAAGAAGTCGTTCTGCTCGTACAGAAAGCGCGCGGCATCGCGCTCTTCTTGAGACTTGCTCTCGTCGTCCTTGATCTTCTCGAGGTCATCCTTACTGACGATATCGTCCTTACCGTTCCATTCGTCCCATAGTCTATCGACGACCTGCAGCGACTTTTCGTGTTCGCGGTAGAAATCAGCGTCGAAATACTCGCTGACCGCGCTGCGGCGGTATTCATCCACCGTGACCTTTTCACCGACATCGAGGTCGGTGTCGACGAATGGGCGCCAATCGTCGCTCTTGGAGATATGGTCCTTGGCCGTCATGCGCGTAGTACCGCCCTGCAGGTGTTTTTCCCACAGGCTCTCGCGGCCGAAATCGCCATCCTTGTGCAAGTAGGGGGCAAGGCGCGCAAGCGAGCTGCCACGCTTGCCCTCGGTATCCTGGAAGTGCTGCCACTCCTGCTTCTGATAGTCGAAGATCGACTGGTCATCGGGCGCATCGCGACCGCCATACATGTAGGCGGCATAGCGCGCATACTCGAGCTTGTCTCCCCAGTCATCCTTGGTTACCCCGTAGCCGGAGAGATCCTTGAAGAACTGTCCCTGGGAGTCGGTTAGCTTCTGCATCTTCTTATGGTTGATCGCCTCGGCGATCACCGACCCGACGATGCCGAACACGGCCCCGACCACACCAAGTACAGGTCCAGCGAAGCGGCTGCCAGCGAACAGTCCATTGACCACCTTGGTGCCGATGTCGCTGCCGAGCTTGGCTGCCAGATGGCTGCCCTTGGAGCTGAACATGGAGACGGTATTGGCGATCGCCATCGCGGTGGTCGAGGAACCTCCACCGATACTGAGCCCGGCACCGGCGCGTTCGAGTTCACTATCGGCATTCTTCAACTTGTTGACCCCGGTCACGATGTCCATCACCCCGCCGGTGGTATCGAGTCCCGCCCCTCCCATGTAACGCAGGAAACTCAAACCAACACGCTTTGCGGTGTAAGGCTTGTCTTCACTCGAGCTAGTAGCCCCGATCTCCTTGCCCAATGCCTCGGCGGTCTTTTCGTAATCCCGCCGCTGTTCCTCGCTCAGCGAGCTGAGATTGTTGCCGCTTTGCTTGATCTCGTCGGATGTATCATTGACCTTCTCGGAGATCTTCTTCGCTACTGCGTCGGTCTTGACGTCGGCGCTGCTGTTCTTTCTGAAGATGTCGGGGAAATTATCGTCCAGCAGGCCCAGCCAGCCAGCAGCGTTGATACGAGGCTTACCATTCTTGTCACTTAGCTGCGTGATGATATTGGAGCCGAATCGGGCGAAGTCGTTAGTGAAGCTGAGCCCTCCGACCAGATCCCTTACCGCCGCCACCCGATCGTCGGCGCTCATTCCCTCCCAGCCGCCGTGGGAGAGCTGCACACCGGCACTGACCAGGCTCATGGTGCCAGTCATCGCACCCAGCGTACCGCTGCTGCTGCTCGCCGACAGCACCTTCTTGAGCGCTCCCGCGGTCTCGCTCCTGTTGCCGGAGAGCTCCTTGAGCTGCGTGTCCACCACTTTATCCATCAGCTGACTGTCGGCACCCTGTACCCGCGCGGCGTACATCATCGCCCGGTAGATCACCGCCCCATCCTTCTCCTTTATCCCTTCGAGCTTGCCGCTGAAAAGCTGCAGCTCGTCAATGAGGCGCTTGTACTGATCATAGGCTTTGCTGCCCTTGTCCAGACTCTGCAGAGCACCGTTGATTCCGTGCTGGACGATGTCGATGGTGCTGCGCAGCCCAGTATCGGCGTGTTCGTTCTTGATCGAGCTGGGGTCACTCATGTAGCCATCCAGCTGGTGGGTCATCATGTTCTGGTCGAAGGCCTGCTTGCGCGACTTGTAGCGCTCAGGGTCGAGCGCCTGCAGGGCTTCGAAGTAATGGTCGACTTCGCTCTGGATGCTTTCAGAAAGCTTGTCGTCACCCTCCTTGCTCGCCTTCGCCTTGATCGCGATGACATAGTCTTCGAACGACAAGTTGGGCGTTTTTCCATCGTCCTCGAACAGCGCCTTGTCGACCTTGTCGGCGATCTCATCGCGAGTGGACTGATCCACCCCTTCGATGGCGTCCTTCAGCGCTTGGTCATAGCGCTTACTGATCCCGTCCTCCTGCATCAGCTCGGAGATCTGCTTGGCGAGCTTTTCTTCATCGACGATCTGCGTGACATCATCGCCGGTGAGGCGGGTGGGATCGGTCTGGGACTCCCGATATGTGCTACCCCCACTTTCGATCAGCTCGACGTAGCCATAGAGTTCATAGCCGTTGTCGGTGGCACCTTGCGCATCGAGCAAGTCGACCAGTTTGGCCTCGTCGGAATTCTCGTCGAGCTTACTATCATCGACATCGTTGCGAATGCGCTCGATGAACTGCTCGGCCGCCTTCTGCCCAACCGTGGTGCTGCCATGGAGCTTGGTCTCCATCAGACCATCACCAGTGAAGTCAGGTATATCGTACTTATCGCGGATATCATCGACATTGAGCGAAGCATCCGCCTCGGCTTCGCTGGGCGAAGGCGTCTCGCTGCTCGAGGCGTTCTCGGTCTGTTTCGACGTCGTCGCGGACTGCACCGCATCCACCCACTTGTCTTCGCTGCTCTGCGTACTCGCTGGGTTGGGCGCTGTCGGGAGGGAGGCATCGACGGATGCGGCCATATCGTTCTCCTTGTTCTGATCGAAACTTCATTGCAATGAACTCAAATACCGACCAAGCGCTGGAGAGCGGATTCTCCGTGGCTATTAATTAGAAAGTGTTTTCGATCAGAAATGGTGTCAATAAGATTTTCTTTGCAACTGAAACGATTTGCACCCGATATGTAAAAATCCGATTAACGCTGGCGACATCCCGTAACCCCCTTTATGCCTCCTATTGCTAATATGTTCTATGCAAAAGTATTCATCCTTGATCGGGAGACAATGAAAAACGCTTGGATAAGAAACATTGCCTTCTCTTACATGGAAGAGCGTTCGCGCGCGGTGGCCGCGCCAGCATTCCCCCATCGGGGCCATTGCCGCGATCACCGCTGCTCAGGCGGTCGGCTCGCCTGCCCAGCTGCCAGCCTAGAGCTGCCCAGAGCAGCGCGAAGGCGGCACCGACCAACGCCACCAGCACGGCGCCTTGGCCAAGCATGTCCAGTGCGCTTTTGATCCATCCACTGACCGCGTCGCCGCCACGATAGACGACCGTGTCGATGAAGCCTTTGGCCTTGTACTTGCTCTCTGCGTCCAGCGGGGCGAACAGCATCTCCCGCCCGGGCCTGACGAAGGCGTACTCGCCGATGCGTCGAACGATCATCAGCACTGCCAGCAGGGCAAAACTCGGCGCCAGGGCGAGTCCGATGAAGCCGACGCAGACCACCATCGGGACGATCGCCAACAGGGTGCGCACGCCCATCTTCTGAGCTATGCGTCCAGTGATGAACAGTTGGGACAGCAGTGCTCCAGCCTGAACGATGAAATCGATGATGCCGAATACCCTGATCTGCGACGCTTGGTCTGGAAAGCGCTCAGCGACGAGCCGCGCTTGTTCGAAATAGAGAAAGGTGGCCACCGTGGCGAGCAATACGACAAAACCCGCGATCGCCAGCAGGTAAGGAGACTGCATGACCCGGGTGAAACCACTGAACGGATTGCCCACCACGGGTTGACGGGTGCTCTCCACCGGTGGCGCGCCCTGCCTGCCGGCACCACCGATTTCGCGCCAGCGCATCAGCGGTGACTTGAGCGCGAGCGCGATGCCGAGCAGCACTCCGGCGAGCAGGACCAGCCCGGCCTGACCGATCTCCCCCACCAGCAGCGCGCTCACCGCGGGCCCGGCCAAGCCACCAACACTTGCGCCGGCGGCGATGAACGCGAACAGACGTTTGGCCTGACGTCCATCGAAGACATCCGCCATCAGGCTCCAGGCCACCGAGACCACGAACAGGTTGTAGACCGAGATCCATACGTAGAACACCCGCGCCAGCCAGATGTTTTCGCCGGCGAACTGGAACAAACCAGTAAACAGCAGCAGGTTCAGGCAGAAGAATCCGTATACCCAATCGATGAAGTGGAGGCGCGGTACTCTCGAGCTCAGCCAGGCGAACATCGGGACGGTCACCAGCATGACGAAAAATGTCGCGGTGAACAGCCACTGCAAATTCTCGATACCCGCCATGATGCCCATCGACTCGCGAAGGGGCCGGAGCATGAAATAACCGCTGAAGAGGCAGAAAAACAGCAAAAATCCCACCAGGGCGGGCATCACCTCGTGACGTTCGGCATTGATGACGGCGCCGAGGCGCCGCATCAAGAGGGTGGACGAGATCATCGGGATCATCAGCGATAGCTGATACCGGTCAGCTGTTCGGAGATATCCCATAAACGACTGGCGGCTTCAGCGTCTTGCGCGGCGGAAGGTACGGTGGCCAGGCCAAGCGGTCCACGCTGTTCGTTCTCGCCGATCGGGCCGTAGTAAGCACCGGCTTGTGCCTCGGGCGCGGTGGCGGCATACAGGGTAGGCAACGCCCCTTGCGCGGGGGTGTGGTAGCGCTCGCGATCCCTGGCCCAGTTGTTGCCGAAATCGCTGTCAAGCCCAGGGCCTCGCTCGACCAGCTCGGTCACCGCAACACCCGGGTGGGCGGCGATGCTTCGTATGCCCCAGTTTTCAGACTCACTGCGCCGCTGCAGCTCGAACGCGAACATCAGGCAGGCCAGTTTGGATTGGGCGTAGACCCCATAGGGATCGTAGCTTTGCTCGGATTGCAGGTCATCGAAGTCGATGCTGCCACGGGCGGCGGCAATGCTGGACAACGTGACGACGCGAGCGGAGTCGCCTTCACGCAGCAGCGGCAGCAGCTCAGCGGTCAAAGCAAAGTGCCCCAGGTAGTTGGTGGCGAGCTGCATTTCGAAACCGTCAGCCGATTCAGCCCGCTCAGGAGGCGCCATGATCGCCGCATTGTTGATCAGCCCATCGAGGCGAGGCAGGGTCGCGTTGAGGCGCTCACCCAGCGCGCGAACCGAAGCCAGGCTGGCCAGATCAACCGCCTCGAACCGCAACTGGGCGTCGGGCACCTCCTGTCTGATACGCTCGATCGCCTCCGCGCCTCGCTCCGGGTTGCGGGCCGCGATCACCACCTCAGCACCTGCAAGGGCCAAGGCCCTGGCATCTTCATACCCCATGCCGCTGGTGCCGCCGGTCACCAGAAAGATTCGCCCTTCCTGCGACGGCATGTCCGCCAGGCTCCAATCCGGCTGGGGCGCGCTCTGGGCAACAGCGTTCCCGGCCGCGAGAACGCAGCTCACCACCAAGCCCAATGCTACGAAGCTGTGTCGACACGCTGAACGGGCAGCGCGTATGGAGACCATTCGTCTAGTTGTCATCGTTCGACCTTAACGCTCGGTTGGGATTCGATCAGCCGCTGCATAATTGCAAGGCCGTGCGCTGGAACAAGGCAATGTTAACGTCTGGATTACTACTGATAATCCCCATAAAAATGGATGACGTGTGCGCCCAACCGTACAATTGCAACTCACACTTGGAGTATGAACAATGCGCCAACCTAATCTAAGTGACGTTGCCCTGTTCGCTTGTGTAGTGGAGGCCGGCGGCTTTCGGGCCGCGGCGGAGAAGCGAGGTATCTCGGCCTCGTCACTCAGTGACTGCGTTCGGCGCCTGGAGAGTGATCTGGGGATCAGGCTGCTCAACCGTACGACCCGCAGTGTAATTCCCACCGAAGTGGGGACCCGTTTACTGGAGCGGCTGCGACCCGCGCTCGAGGAAATAAGCGCGGCATTCAATGATCTCGACGACCATACCCAGCGCCCGGTCGGCACGCTTCGGCTCAATGCGCCTGTTCCAGTCGCCCGTTTCGTATTGCCGGGATTGATACCCGCTTTCCTCGAGCGCTATCCGGGGGTGAACGTCGAAGTGGCGATGGACAACACCTTCATCGATGTCATCGCCGAAGGCTACGACGCGGGTGTGAGATATGAGGAAAGCTTGGCCAAGGACATGATCGCCGTGCCCATTGGCCCTCGACGGCAGCGTTTCGTCGCCGCGGCCTCCCCCGGCTACCTCGAAAGAAATGGCATCCCAACCCACCCCCGGGAGCTGCTCACCCACCGGTTGATCGGTCATCGTTTCGAAAGCGGGAAACTCGGCGTATGGGAGTTCGAAAACAACGGCACCATCGTCCGTATACCGCCCCAGGGGCCTCTGTTGTCCTCGGCCCATGACCTGGAAGTGGGCGCTGCGGTAAGCGGCGTGGGGATTATCTACACCTTCGAAGAGTACCTCGGGCCGATGATCGATCAGGGCAAGCTTCTACCGGTGCTTGAAGACTGGTGGCAGGCATTCGACGGTCCCTTCCTCTACTACAATGACCGCCGGCACATGCCTTCACCACTCAGGGCGTTCGTGGATTTCCTGAAGAATGACGCCCAATAACACGCTCGATAGCCTACCGCTGCCTTTTTCGGCAGCCGCCACAGTGGCGTGCGCTAATGGTGGCAGGCGCGGCGTGGACGTCGAAAGTCATCTGCTGGCAGCTGCAGCCAAGGCTTCGCCCAGTTCGGCTATGGCCGCGTTGCGCTCATCCATCGTGGCATTCGTGCCCGTAATGTAGATCGCCGCGACGATCGGCTCGCGCTCGGGAGGCCAGATCACCGCGACCACGCCGCGCGATCCGTATCCCCCAGCCCCGGTACGGTCACCGATGCGCCAATCCTGGGGAATGCCCGAGCGCAACAGCGGTCCGCCGACCTCGTTTTCGACCAGCCACGCGGTCAGTCGCGCTCGCGACGAAGCGGACAGTGTGTCGCCGAGCACCAGTTCGCGCAGGGAGGTGGCGATCGCCGCGGGCGACGTCGTGTCCCTCACGTCGCCAGGAGTCGCCTGGTTGAGATCCGGCTCCCATCGATCGAGGCGGGTCGTATCATCGCCGATGCTGCGCATGAACGCCGTCACCCCTTGCGGTCCTCCGATGCTATCCAGCACCTTGTTCGCGGCCAGGTTGTCACTGGTGCGCATCGCTGCGGCGCAGAGCTCGCCAAGGCTCACCCGCTGTCCGACCAACTTCTCCATCACCGGCGCATAGGGCACCAAGTCGACTTCGGCGAGTGCCACGGTCTGGTCGAGATCGCGCCCGCCCGCATCCACCTGATGAAGCAGCGTGGCGCAGGCGAACGCCTTGAAGGTGCTCGCCATCGGAAAGCGCTCGTCGGCCTTGTAAAGCCAACTCTGATTGCTACCGGTGTCGTAGATGGCCAATCCCACGCGTGCCTCGAGCCGCTGCTCGATCTCGCGCGCCTTGATAAGAACGGCGTCGTCAGCGGCTTGCGCCATGCCTCCGGCCGTCGATGCCATCAAAGTGACACCCAGCAGCAAAGTGAAGAATTTCATTGTCAGTGCCCGGCAGGGGTGATGAGCCGACGCTCATCACCCGAGGTGCGAGTCATGCTCAGCGAGAAGCTTTGACCTGCTCACCCATAGCAGGGTGGTCGAGCCAGTTCTTGCCTTTGTTCTTCAGGAAGAAGACGTAGACGAACAGGGAAACCGCAATGATCGCGGTGGCGTAAATCACGAACATCGTCACGTAACCCGTGCTCAGCGCGGCCTGGTAGAGCAGCGGTGCGGTACCACCGAATGCGGAATTGGCCAGCGCGTAACCGAGCCCTACTCCGAGGGCGCGCACGTGGGTCGGAAACAGCTCGGCTTTGACCACGGCGTTGATCGAGGTGTAGCCCGTGAGGATCACGAATCCGATCGCCAGGATCACGAAGGCATTGAGCCAGTCATCCTGTTGCGGCAGTGCCGATATGAGGAACCAGGTGTAAAGCACACCACCCGTGCCAAAGAACACCAGCAGGCTCTTACGCCCGACGATGTCCGACAGCCAGCCGCCGAGCGGCTGCAGCACCATCAGAAGCGTAAGCGCGATCAGGTTCAAAACGGTGCCTGTGATCACGTCCCCGCCCGCGAAAGCGCTCTGGATCATCTTGGGCCCGGTGACCGAATAGGTATAGAAAGCAACCGTGCCGCCGGCCGTGATCAAAAAGCACAAGAGCAGCGGGCGCCATTGGTGGACGACCAACTCGTAAAGCGAGCCGGATGCCCGCGCCCCGCCGGATTTCGCAGCCTCGATCGATTCCGCCCCCAGCGACTCATCCATCGAGCGGCGCAGCCAGAACACCACGATCGCCGCCACGCCGCCGATACCGAAGGCCACCCGCCAGCCCCACTCGGAAACCTGCGGGAGGTCGAGGAACGTCAGCATGACCAGCAGCGTCAGCTGCGCCAGCACGTGCCCACCGACCAGGGTGACGTAGTGAAACGAGGAGAGGAAGCCGCGCCGGCCCGGAATGGCTGCCTCGGACATGTAGGTCGCGCTGGTGCCATATTCACCGCCAGTGGCGAATCCTTGTACCAGGCGTGCAATGAGCAAAACGATCGAGGCGCCAACGCCGATGGTCGCGGCGGTCGGCGTCAGGGCTATGACGAACGAGCACGCGGCCATGATCGTCACCGAAACGGTCAACGCCAGACGGCGACCGTAGCGGTCGGCAAACCGACCGAAGTACCAGGCACCGATCGGCCGCATCAGGAAGGTCGCGGCGAAGATGGCCCATACGTAAAGCGTGGAATTCTTGTCCTCGGAGGAGAAGAACTGCGACTCGAAGTAGATGGCGAAAACGGAGTAGACGTAGACGTCGTACCACTCGACCAGGTTCCCCGCCGAGCCCTTCAACGTATTGGATACCGATCTTCTCAAGCTGGCAGGCTTCGCCGGGGCGGAGGGAGATGCGGGTGGAGCTAGTGTGGTCATTGAGCTTGGTGCCTTAATTGTGAGAACAGCTTCCTTCGCCAGAGCATACTCGTCCACTACCCCTTTGGTAGATTGAACTAAAGTGGCAAATGAGTACCGGCATCGAATATCGAAGGGTCGGGAGCTAGCGTCGGGGCCATGGTTTTCTTTTCCCCGTTCGTCCCGAGGGCGGTTCGACAAGCTCACCACAGGCTTGGAACGAGCATCGAGGGACGCGAACGGGCTTTGACATGAGCCCGACACCTTATCCCACTACATTCAGTCCCACGGCCAAACCGATGAAACCCAGGATGATCTCCGCATAGGCCACCCATATCCTGAGCTCCGGGTGCGCGCGCATTGCCATCCGGCGCCTTTTGGTAAGCAGATAGCGCTTGCCCAGCGCTGCCAACAGATGTCCGATCAGTGCGCCCAGTATCGCCGCGATGATCTGCATTTTTGCCCTCTGATCGCGCATTTTCCCGACTCGCGATGGCTGGATGGCACTACTGGTCAGAACACCCGTCTGACGATCGGCCAACGCCTCGCTCCCAATGCGCTAAAGGATACTCCCACCATGCTGGCTGCGCTCCTGGGCATCTATCCACAATTCCATGCAATGCCCAGCGGCATCAGTAGCCGAGCACGGACTGGAGATTGCGAGGACGAAAGAAATTGCCGCCGACAAAAGCCGCGACGATTTGAAATGACCGAGTTAAACGAAAAGTTGAAACTGAAAGATCGAACCGGAAATCAATGAAACGTAGCGCGACGCTTCGCGGCTCATTTCTTGACAATAGCGCTACTCACCATCCACCAGGATGGCCGGTAGTGTGCCCTGACAAGACCATGTATTCCCTGCGGCCCGGATTTCTTCACGCCTTCTTCTCTTTCCTTTTCGATATATCCAGATGGACGAGCCATCTCTCAGCGGCCAGCTGGGAATCAAAGGGCCCCTCTATCAGCTCCCCGGTTTTCAAGTCCTCGATATGCCAAGTCGCCGACGTTCGGTGGCCCATACCGTCTCTCCCGCTGGCATGGGATACCTCGACTACTGCGAATCGATGTCTCATGACGGTCACCTCGATCGTGGAAAACCCTTATATCCTCACAAAGAAAGTGGTCATTGATCAAGGCGACCTAGGGCCGCATACAAAGGTCGTAGATAAAGGCACCTCGAGCGGCGGTCCGGATCGATGCGGTCCGCTTGTCGAGCTTGATTCATTGCTGCTACTGGAGCAGCCGCCCTACCTCGAGCAGGATGAATTCATTATCGTCCGCCAGGTTAGGCTCGCGGCTGGATGAGAAGGGGAAGTTATTGTCGTTACCTACGATGATATGGCGATCATCCACGACATCGACATTCTCGATGGTGAAGAAGGGGAAGGTGAACCTTCCATCGTTCAACGGTTTGCGCGCCACCCCTTCTGGATCGCGGATGTCCAGCAGGTCGACGTAGGCGGTTTTCTCGACAGGCTGTCCCACATCGGCGTCCGAGAAGTCGATCCGATAGATGCGCTTGAACCGCGCGACGTTGCTGAAACACCCGCTAGTGGCTTCCCCTTGCGCGCATGCCCGATCGGCAGTGCCTTCGCCGTTGTCCCGTTCGATCACCAGTGCGGAGTCGGGATCGATCATGTTGAAGTCACCGATGGCGTTGCCGTCGTCTTCCAGCACGTACTTCCAACTGCGCCCACTCCAGGCCCGACGCTCGACGTCGAATTCCAAAAGATGCAGATAGCGCTTGCCGTGCTCGTTTTCGTACGCTTGCTCCGCCGCGTTCCAGAGCGCGCCCTCGAGCAGCGGATAGAGCTTCCGGCCATCTGGCGACGCCGCCATTCCCTCGAAGCCCTTCGAACGCGAGACCTGGAAATCCAGTTCGCCATCCGGCGTGCCGGGCGATCTCCATCGGGGGCTGTCGGGGGAGCGCACCACCTGGCCGTCCACTTCGGTTTCGAATACCGCGACCACCTTGCCGTCCAGCTCGGCCTGGATCAGGAAAGGACCGAACTCATCGCCGATCCAAAGCCATCCGCCGGCGAACTGGAAGCTTTCCGGATCGAAGTCACTGCCGGTGAGGTAGCGCTTCTCGCTACTCTCATTGACGATATGAAACGGGACTTTTCCATCCGGGTCGTGCAGGAACACGGTATCCAGGCGAGTGACCGAGCCGTCGTCGAAATCGATCCGGTAATGGTTGAGATAGAGCATCGCGTCGGGGGAGTTGGCCTTGCTACCGAATCCGTTGTCGCTCAATACCCAGTAGGTACCGTCCGCCATCCTCTTGATCCCCGAGTGCCCCTGCAAAGGCTGGCCTTCGATCGGCAGGCCGTACCCCGTCGGACGGTCGGCGGACATACCCGGCACGCTGCCCAGCTCCATGACCCGCTCGGCGCCGGTGTACTTGCCGCTGATCCTCATGTCGTCGGGCGCATCCTGCGGAACTTCCAAACGAGCCTCCATCGGCAGGATCGCATGACCCGCCAGCACCGCCGATACCTGCTGCTGGGCGAGTGCCGCCCCGTTCAGCGCGAGCAGCAGACACCCAGTCGATAGCGCCAGGCCGTTCTTGATCGAGTCCACGTCTTCCCTCCTTGCTTGAGCAGCCCTCGGATCGGGGCGGAGAAATTGATCCAAGCGGCACTATAGGAAGGCGGGGTGACAGCTTGATGTCGCCCCCATCGGCGACCTTTCGGCGCTAGTCTATGGCCTTTCGCCAGCGCTCGATCTTTGTTGATTGATCGTTCAATATAATTCTTATAGACTAATGGCCAACGCGGTCGATGCCGAGGCGTCGCCGCGAGCCAGGAGAAACAAGATGCCCAAGGTCGGCATGGAGCCCATCCGCCGCAAGCAGTTGATCGAAGCCACGTTGGTATCCATCGAAGAGCTCGGTCTCCACGACACCACCATCATCAGGATCGCGCAGCGGGCGGGCGTCTCGGCAGGAATCATCAGCCACTACTTCGGCGGCAAGGACGGCCTGCTCGAGGCGACCATGCGCCACATCCTCAGCCAGCTGCGCGCAGCGGTGGCGAGCCGCCGCGCACTGCTCGACGTAGAGGATGTGGAGGGGCACCTGGTTGCGATCATCGAGGGCAACTTCGATCGCACCCAGCTGAGCGAGTCGGTGATGAAGACCTGGCTTGCGTTCTGGGCCTCGAGCATGCACCGGCCGCAGCTCAAGCGGCTGCAGCGGGTCAATGATCGCCGGCTGTATTCGAATCTTTGCCATCAGTTCAACCGCGAACTGCCGCTCGATCAGGCACGCGATGCGGCTCGCGGCCTGGCGGCGATGATCGACGGGCTATGGCTTCGCGGCGCGCTGATGCCAGAGCGCTTCGATGTCGATGCCGCAGTGCGGATCGCGCGCCGCTATGCCGGCGACTGCCTGCATCGCAAGCCGTGACCGCCTAAGCACCACCGCACACATACGAACACCAGGGAGTCGCCCCATGAGCAGTCTGCCGCCCCTTCAGCTCTACATCGACGGTCAGCTGGTCGATGCCACCTCCGGCCGGACCTTCGAGACGATCAACCCGGCCACCGGCGAACCTCTCGCCGAGGTCCAGGAGGCATCCCAGGCCGACGTCGATCGCGCAGTGGCAGCCGCCCGGCGCGGCCAGCGGGTCTGGGCCTCGATGACCGCGATGGAGCGCTCGCGCATCCTGCGTCGCGCAGTGGACATCCTGCGCTCGCGTAACGATGAACTGGCCCGGCTCGAGACCCTCGACACCGGCAAGGCACTGGCCGAGACCCTGACGGTGGACATCGTCACCGGCGCCGACGTACTCGAGTACTTCGCCGGCCTCGCCACGGCGATCGAAGGCACCCAGCAGCCGCTGCGCGAAGATGCCTTCTTCTATACCCGTCGCGAACCGATCGGTGTTTGCGGCGCGATCGGCGCATGGAACTACCCGATCCAGATCGCCCTGTGGAAATCCGCTCCGGCGCTCGCCGCCGGCAATGCGATGGTGTTCAAGCCGAGCGAAGTCACGCCGCTCACCGCGATCGAGCTGGCGAAGATCTATGCCGAGGCCGGGGTGCCGGCGGGCGTGTTCAATGTGGTCCAGGGCGCGGGAGAGGTCGGCGCGATGCTCACCGCGCATCCGGGAATCGACAAGATCTCGTTCACCGGCGAGGTCGGTACCGGCAAGAAGGTGATGTCCGCCTCCGCCGCCTCGACGCTCAAGGAAGTGACCATGGAGCTGGGTGGCAAGTCCCCATTCATCGTGTTCGCGGACGCCGATCTCGACCGCGCGGTGGACGCGGCGATGGTCGCCAACTTCTTCTCCACCGGCCAGGTCTGCACCAACGGCACCCGGGTCTTCGTCGAACGCACGGTGAAGGCGGCATTCGAAGCCAAGCTGCTCGAGCGGATGCAGCGGATCAAGGCCGGCGATCCACTCGATGCCGCGACCAACTTCGGCCCGCTGGTGAGTTTCGAGCATATGGAGAAGGTGCTCGCCTACTTCGACCATGCCCAGGCCGATGGCGCGCGGCTGCTGGCTGGCGGGGAGCGGATGCGCGAGGGCGCGCTCGCCGCTGGCGCCTTCGTCGCACCGACCGTCTACACCGACTGCGCGGACGACATGCGCATCGTCCGCGAGGAAATCTTCGGCCCGGTGCTCTCGATCCTCGCCTTCGACGATGAAGAGGAAGTGATTCGCCGCGCCAACGATACCGAGTACGGACTCGCCGCCGGCGTCTTCACCGAGAGCCTCAACCGTGCCCATCGGGTGATTCATCGCCTCGAAGCGGGCATCTGCTGGGTCAACACCTGGGGTGAGTCACCGGCGGAAATGCCGGTCGGCGGCTACAAGCAGTCGGGAGTCGGGTTCGAGAATGGTGCCGAGACGCTCAAGCACTTCACCAAGCACAAGTCGGTACTGATCGAGATGGGCCCCTTCCCCAGCGCGTTCTGACCCTAGGCCGACCCAGGCGCCGCCGAGCGGCGCCCACTTCAGATCGCTATATCGTTGCGGCCCGCGCGGCCCGGTTTCCATGACATCCAGCGCCGACGGACGACACCCCCTCGAGTGGGGTCGACGAACCACGCAAGGCGCCGGCGCCCGAGACAAGGAGTAGACAGACAGATGGCTACCCAACCGATTCGAGAATTCGACTACGTCATCGTCGGCGCAGGCTCGGCCGGCAACGTACTCGCCGCGCGCCTGACCGAGGATCCCGAAGTCAGCGTGCTGCTGCTCGAAGCCGGCGGTCCCGACTATCGCCTCGACTTTCGCACCCAGATGCCTGCGGCGCTGGCCTACCCGCTGCAAGGCAAGCGCTACAACTGGGCGTTCGAAACCGATCCTGAGCCGTACATGGACAACCGCCGGATGGAGTGCGGGCGCGGCAAGGGACTCGGCGGCTCGTCGTTGATCAACGGCATGTGCTACATCCGGGGCAACGCGATGGACCTGGACAACTGGGCCGAGCAGCCCGGACTCGAGGACTGGAGCTACGCCGACTGCCTGCCCTACTATAGGAAGTCGGAGGGCCGCGACATCGGTGCCAACGAGTATCACGGCGGCGACGGCCCGGTGTCGGTGACCACGTCCAGGGTCGACGACCATCCGCTCAACCGCGCCTTCGTCGATGCCGCAGTGCAGGCCGGCTATGCCGAGACCGACGATCTCAACGGCTACCACCAGGAGGGCTTCGGCCCGATGGACCGCACGGTGACCAAGCAGGGACGTCGCGCCTCGACCGCGCGAGGCTACCTCGACCAGGCCAGCAAGCGCTCGAACCTGACTATCGAGACCCATGCCACCACCGATCGGGTACTGTTCGAAGGCAAGCGCGCGACCGGCGTCGAGTACGACAGGCACGGCCAACGCCAGCAGGTTCGCGCCCGCCGCGAGGTGCTGCTCTGCGCCGGCGCGATCGCCTCTCCCGCGATCCTGAGCCGCTCCGGAGTGGGCGACCCGCAATGGCTGGCCGAGCTGGATATCCCGCTGGTCCATGCCCTCCCCGGGGTCGGCAAGAATCTCCAGGACCACCTGGAGATGTACATCCAGTACGAGTGCAAGCAGCCGGTCTCGCTCTATCCCGCGCTGAAACTGCACAACCAGCCGAAGATCGGTGCGCAGTGGCTGTTCAACGGCACCGGAATAGGCGCCAGCAACCAGTTCGAGGCCGGTGGCTTCCTGCGCACCGACGCAGCCGAGCCCTGGCCCAACATCCAGTATCACTTCCTGCCGATCGCGATCAGCTACAACGGCAAGAGCGCGGTGCAGGCACACGGCTTTCAAGCCCACGTCGGCTCGATGCGCTCGAAAAGCCGCGGGCGGGTCAAACTGCGCTCGCGCGACCCCGCGGCGGCGCCGAGCATCCTGTTCAACTACATGAGCGATGCCCGCGACTGGGAGGAGTTCCGCTCTGCGATCCGGCTGACCCGGGAGATCATCGAGCAGCCGGCGATGGACCCTTACCGCGGCCGCGAGATCGCTCCCGGAGAGGACAAGCAGTCCGATGCCGAGCTGGACGCCTTCGTTCGCGCGCATGCCGAGACCGCCTACCACCCCTGCGGCAGCTGCCGGATGGGCAATGACGAGCTGGCCGTGGTCGATGGCGAGGGGCGTGTCCATGGGCTGGAGGCGCTGCGGGTGATCGATGCCTCCCTCATGCCGCTGATCATCACCGGCAACCTCAACGCCACCACCATCATGATGGCGGAGAAGCTCGCCGATCGGGTACGCGGGCGCAAGCCACTGGAAAAGAGCACCGCCGGCTACTACAAAGCGCAGGCGATCGGTGAGACGCGGGTGGACCTGAGTCCGGTACCGAGCTGATCGCTCCCGGCGCTTCCTTCGATGAAGCTGCCGGCACCGACGCCGCCCGGGCTTCGCTTGGGCGGCGTCGGTGCATCTAGCGCAAGACTGAAGCCAACCACCATCTCTGCGCAATCCCTCCTTACTCTGCCCACATTAAACCAGTACGCTTGAACACTAGCGGAATGGCACCGTGTCCCACGGGGCGTCCCAAGCCTGGCCAGCTTCCGCCCTCGCCCACCCGATCAAGGACGAGTCAACTCACCGATGAGAGAGTCCGCCGTTTCCCGCCGCCCGCTCTGGCTGGCGCTCGTGCTGAGCCTTTTGCTGCTCGCTGTGCTGCTCTACTACTGGTATCGCCCCTCCGCCGATACCGAATCCACCCCGGGACCACGCGGCGCCGGTGCGTCGATGACCAGCTCGGTCTCGACCATGCCGGCGAACCGCAGGGATTTCCCGGTCCACGTATCGGCACTCGGCACCGTCGCCTCGCTCGCAAACGTCTCACTGCGACCTCGCGTCGAGGGCACCTTGGAGTCGATCGAGCTGGAGGAAGGCGAGTGGGTCAGCCGCGGGCAGGTGGTTGCCCGCATCGACGACCGCAGCTATCGCGCGGCGCTCGCCCAGGCCCGCGGCCAGCTGGCGCAGGACGAGGCCCAGCTGGCCACCGCCGAAGCCGATCTGGCCCGCTACCAACGCCTCGGCAACGCCAGCGCGATCGCTGTCCAGGAGCTCGATACCCAGCGCCAGCTGGTGCGCCAGTACCAGGGCATGGTGGCCGCCGACCGCGCCGCGATCGAAAGCGCCGAGGTCGATCTCAGCTACACGGTGCTCACCTCACCGGTCGACGGCGTGGTCGGCATTCGCAACGTCGATCCCGGCAATCTGGTGTCGAGCGGCGACACCGATCCGATCCTGACCATCACCCAGCTCGATCCGATCTCGGTGATCTTCTCGCTGCCCTCTCAGTACCGGGCCGAAATCGCCGGCCAGCTGGCCACCGGCATGCAGGTGGATATCTACACCAGCGGCGAGCGCCAGCACCTCGCCAGCGGCCAGCTCTCGAGCCTCGACAGCACGATCGACGTCGAGACCGGTACCCTGCGCATGCGCGCGCGGTTCGACAATCCCGATGCCGTGCTCTATCCGAACCAGTTCGTCAACGTGAGGCTGCAGCTGGAGGTACTGCCGGATGCGGTGGTGATCCCGGAAACCGCACTGCAGACCGCCCAGGACGGACTCTTCGTCTACGTCGTCGACGAAAACCAGCGGGTCGAGCGGCGACCGGTGACGATGGCCGCCAGCGGCTCGAGCTCCGTCGCTATCGCCAGCGGCCTCGAGCCGGGCGAACAGGTAGTGGTCGACGGTGTCGACCGGCTGCGCACCGGCATGCAGGTCGAGGTGGTCAGTCATAGTCTGCCCGGCGAGCAGCCGAGCACGCAGCGCGCTTCTGGAGATGGCAGCGCCTCATGAACCCGTCGCGCCCATTCATCCTCCGTCCGGTCGCCACTTCGCTGGTGATGCTGGCGATCCTGATCGCCGGCGTCCTCGGCTACCGGATGCTGCCCGTGGCCTCGCTGCCGGAGGTGGACTTCCCGACCATCCAGGTCACCACCCTCTATCCGGGCGCAGGCCCGCAGGTGATGCTCTCCAACGTCACCGCGCCGCTCGAGGACCAGCTCGGCGAGATCGCCGGGCTCGAGGACATGAAATCGACCAGTACGGGCGGTGCGTCGATCGTCACCCTGCGCTTCGCCCTCGACGCCGATCTCGGCGTCGCCGAGCAGGAGGTCCAGGCCGCGATCAATCAGGCCGAGTCGCTGCTGCCTTCCGACCTGCCGATGCCGCCGAGCTATCGCAAGGTCAACCCCGCCGACAGCCCGATCCTGACCCTCGCGGTCACTTCCGACTCACTGCCGCTGACCCGCCTCTACGATCTGATCGACACCCGCATCGCCCAGCGCCTCAGCCAAGTGCAGGGGGTTGGCCTGGTCAGCCTCGAAGGGGGCAACAAGCCCGCGGTGAGGGTCAAGGTCGACCCCCGCAAGCTCGCCGCTTTCGGTCTCGACCTGGAGAGCCTGCGCCAGGCGATCGACGCGGCCAACGTCAACCTCGCCAAGGGCAGCCTGTATGGGGCCTATCGCACGCTGAGCATCGACGCCAACGACCAGCTCACCTCGGCGCAGGAGTATCGCGAGCTGATCCTCAAGTACGCCAACGGCGCGGCGGTGAGGCTCTCGGACGTCGCCGAGGTGAGCGAAGGCGCCGAGAACGCCTATCTTTCCGCCTGGGCCAACGACCGCCAGGCGCTGATCCTCAACGTTCAGCGCCAGCCCGGCGCCAACGTCATCGATGTGGTCGATGCGATCAATGCGCAGCTGCCGGCGCTGCGCGAACAGCTACCCTCGAGCGTCGATCTCGAAGTATTGAGCGATCGCACCGAGACCATCCGCGCCTCGATCCATGACGTCCAGTTCGAGCTGATGCTGGCGATCTCCCTGGTGGTGATGGTCACCTTCCTGTTCCTGCGCAACCTTCGCGCCACCTTCATCCCCAGCCTCTCGGTGCCGCTGACCCTGCTCGGCACCTTCGGGGTGATGTACCTGGCCGGGTTCAGCGTCAACAACCTCACCCTGATGGCGTTGACCATCGCCACCGGTTTCGTGATCGACGACGCCATCGTGGTGCTGGAGAACATCGTCCGCCATCTCGAGCGCGGCAAGCCGCCGCTGCGCGCGGCGCTCGAGGGGTCGCGCCAGATAGTGTTCACCGTGATCTCGCTGACCATCTCGCTGATCGCGGTACTGATCCCGCTGCTGTTCATGGAGGACGTGGTCGGCCGCCTGTTCCGGGAGTTCGCCCTGACCCTGACCATCGCGATCCTGATCTCGGCGTTCATCTCCCTGACCCTGACCCCGATGCTCTGCGCCAAGCTTCTGAGTTCGGTACCCGAGGAGCAGCGCGAGGCGTTCGAACCGGGCCATCGCCCGGGGCTGTTCGGTGGTCTCGAGCGCGGCTACTCGCACGCGCTCGACTGGGTGCTGCGTCACCAGCCGCTGACGCTCGCGGTGGCGATTGCGGCCTTCGGGGTCACCGCGCTGCTCTACATGCAGATCTCCAAGGGTCTGCTGCCGCGCCAGGACACCGGTCTTCTACAGGGCATCACCGATGCAAGCCAGAGCACCTCGTTCGAGGCGATGGCCGCACGCCAGCGGATGATCGAGCGGATCGTACTCGCCGACCCGGCGGTGGAGAACGTCACCTCGATCATCGGCATCGACGGCACCAACGCGACGCTGAACTCCGGGCGGCTGTCGATCACGCTCAAGCCGATCGGCAGTCGTGATTCGGCCGACACGGTGGTCGCAAGGCTCGAGCAGAAGAGCCGCAGCGTCGCCGGCATCAGCCTCTATCTCCAGCCGGTCCAGGAACTGGTGCTGGAAGACAGGGTCAGCCGCCAGCAGTACCAGATGAGCCTCACCCATCCGGATCGCGCGATCCTCGACCGTGAAGTGGAAGCGCTGCTCAACCGGCTCAACGAGCACCAGGCGATCGATGTCGCGACCAGCGACGTGCAAAACCAGGGCTCGGAGCTCTACCTGAGCGTCGACCGCGACACCGCCAGCCGCCTGGGCATCTCGATGAACGACATCGACGCGACGCTCTACAACGCCTTCGGCCAGCGGCTGATCTCGACCATCTTCAGCCAGTCGACCCAGTATCGCGTGGTACTCGGCCTGGAGGATCGCTTCCAGGATGGGCCGCAGGCGCTCGAGCGGCTCTACGTCAGCGCCTCCAGCGGTGCGCTGGTGCCGTTGACCAGCCTGGTCGACATCGAACGTCGGAGCACGGCGCTGTCGCTCTCGCGCGAGAACCAGCTGCCCTCGGCGCTGATCTCGTTCGATGTCGCGCCGGGCTACTCGCTCTCCGATGCCTTCAGCGCCATCGACCAGGCAAGCGAAGAGGCGCACCTGGACACCGATACGGTGCGCGAGTACCAGGGCGCAGCCTTGATCTATTCCCATTCGAACACCAGTACCCTGTGGCTGGTGCTGGCCGCGGTGGTCGCCGCCTACATCGTGCTCGGCGTGCTCTACGAGAGCTACATCCACCCGCTGACCATCCTCTCCACCCTGCCATCGGCTGCGATCGGCGCGCTGTTGGCGCTGATGGTCGGCGGACTCGAGCTCGGCATGGTCGGCATCGTCGGCGTGATCCTGCTGATCGGGATCGTGAAGAAGAATGCGATCATGATGATCGACTTCGCCCTCGATGCGCAGCGCAACGAGGGCCTGGTACCGTTCGACGCGATCTCGCGCGCCGCCCGGCTGCGTTTCCGCCCGATCATGATGACCACTTTCGCCGCGCTGCTCGGCGCGCTGCCATTGATGTTTGCCTCCGGCTACGGCGCCGAGCTGCGCAAGCCGCTCGGCTTCGCGCTGGTCGGCGGCCTGGCGCTGAGCCAGCTGCTCACCCTGTTCACCATCCCGGTGATCTATCTCTACTTCGAGCGGCTCTCGGCGCGCTGGCAGCGCTTCGTCAATAGAAAGCTGCCGCCGGCCACAGAGGAAAGGCCGTGAGCCTGTCGACGCCGTTCATCCATCGACCGATCGCCACGACGCTACTCGCCGTGGCGCTGGTGCTGGTCGGCGCGATTGCCTGGCTGCGGCTACCGGTGGCGGCACTGCCGGACATGTCGATGCCGACGATCACGGTCCAGGCGAGCCTTTCGGGCGCGAACCCCGAGACCATGGCCTCGACCGTGGCGACCCCGCTCGAACGCGCGCTCGGCCAGATCGCAGGGATCAACCAGATCACCTCGACCAGCGCCCAGGGCTCGACCCGGGTGGTGATCCAGTTCAACCTCGAAAAAGACATCAACGAAGCGGCTCGCGAAGTCCAGGCGGCGATCAACAGCGCCCAGGCGCTGCTGCCCACCGCGATGACCAGACGCCCCACCTACCAGAAGGTCAATCCGGCCGACTCGCCGCTGCTGATCATCGCGCTGAGCTCGCCCAGGCTTTCACAGGGCGAACTCTACGATCTCGCCGATAGAGTGGTTTCACCGCGCATCCTGCGCGTCCCCGGCGTGGGCTCGATCAACGTCGGTGGGAGTTCGTCACCGGCGGTGCGGGTCTCCCTCGATCCGCGCGCACTCGAGCACGCCGGCATCTCGCTCGACGCGGTGCGTGCGGCGATCGACGACGCCAATTCGAACCAGCCCAAAGGCAGCTTGCGCGATGGCGACATCACCCATGAGATCGACGTCGACAGCCAGCTGTTCGATGCCAGCGGCTATCGCGCGCTGGTGGTCGCCACCAGCGAGGACGGGCGGCAGATCACCCGCCTCGGCGACGTCGCCAACGTCTCGGATGGCGTCGAGAACCCCTACAGCGTGGGCTTTTTCAACCAACAGCCGGCGGTGATCCTGGTGGTCCGCCCGAGCGCCTCGGCCAACATCGTCGAGACGGTCGAACGGATCCGCGAGCAGCTGCCAGCGATCAACGCCCTGCTGCCTTCCGAGGCCCGGCTCGACATCACCCTCGACCGCTCGCCGGGCATCCGCGCCTCTCTCTCCGAAACCCAGGCGACCCTGCTGCTCGGTATCCTGCTGGTGGTCGGGGTGATCTTCGTGTTCCTGCGCTCGGTACGCGCCACCCTGATCCCAAGCGTCGTCATTCCAGTGACGCTGATCGGTACTTTCGCAGTGCTCCATCTCTTCGGCCTGAGCCTCAACACCATGACCCTGATGGCGCTGATCGTCTCAATCGGTTTCGTCGTCGACGATGCCATCGTCGTGGTCGAGAACATCGCCCGACATATCGAGCGCGGCACGCCACCGATCCAGGCCGCGATCGACGGCAGCCGGGAGATGAGCTTCACCATCATGTCGATGAGCATCTCGCTAGTCGCGGTACTGGTACCGCTGCTGCTGATCCAGGGCCTGATCGGCAGGCTGTTCAGCGCCTTCTCGATCGCCCTGGCCGCGAGCATCCTGATCTCGATGCTGGTCTCGCTGACGCTCACGCCGATGCTCTGCGCGCGCACCTTCGCCGTCGCCGGACGCCGCGAACATCCACGCTGGCAGCGGATGATCGGCCGCTTCGGCAGCCGCATACAAAACGGCTACGCCAGAACGCTCGCCGCCGCCCTCGCCCACCCCAGGCTGACGCTGCTCTCGCTGTTCGCGGTGATCGCGCTCAACGGCTATCTCTACACCACCATTCCGAAGTCGTTCATTCCAGAGCAGGACAGCGGTCGGATCCTGACCGCGGTGCGCGCCGACCAGAACCTCGGTTTCGAAGCGATGCGCAGCAAGTTCGAGCAGATCCGCAGCGTACTGCTCGACGATGCCAGGGTCGAAAGCGTGGTTGGTTTCGTCAGCGCCGGCGGCAACGACGGCGGCACCTCGGCGTTCATGTCGATCTCGCTCAAGGAGGACCGCGACGCCGACACCCAGACGGTCGCCAACCAGCTCAGCGCCCAACTCGGCCACTTCGCCGGCCTCCAAGTGTTCATGTTCGGCGCCCAGGACATCCGGGTCGGAGGCCGCTCCGGCGGCGGCCAGTACGAGCTGACCCTGCGTGGCGACAATCTGGAAAGGCTCGATCACTACGCCAGCCAGGTCACCCAGGCGCTACAGGGAGTGCCCGAAATCACCGGGGTGAACAGCGACCAGCGTACCCAGGGACAATCACTGCTGGTGGAGGTCGACCGTGATCTCGCCAGTCGCCTCGGGGTCGACATGCGCACCGTCGACACCATGCTGCAGAACGCCTTCGCCCAGCGCCAGGTATCGAGCGTCTACCAGGGCAGCCAGCAATACTACGTGGTGATGGAGGTGGAAGAGATGTTCCGGGACTCCCCCTCCGCGCTGGACC
The DNA here is from genome assembly GCF_001648175.1 of Halotalea alkalilenta. NCBI lineage: Bacteria > Pseudomonadati > Pseudomonadota > Gammaproteobacteria > Oceanospirillales > Halomonadaceae > Halotalea > Halotalea alkalilenta. The sequence continues at coordinate 3,558,612 of NZ_CP015243.1, forward strand.
AGCTCCACGTCATCGATGAGGAAGGAAGGCTGATCCCGCTGTCCACGTTCGCCCGCATCGAGCGCTCGGTGATGCCGGTGCAGGTCAATCACCAAGGACAGTTCGCGGCGACCACGGTGTCGTTCAACCTTGCCGACGACGTCGCCCTCAGCGACGCGGTGAGCGCGATCCAGGCGCGGCTCGACCGGATGGCTCTGCCCAACGACATCATGACCAGCTTCGAGGGCAACGCGGCGAGCTTCCAACAGGGCGTGGGGATGATGCCATGGCTGATCGTCGGCGCCCTGGTCGCGGTCTACCTGGTACTGGGCATGCTCTATGAGAGCTACGTCCACCCCCTGACGATCCTTTCCACCCTGCCCTCGGCCGGGGTCGGCGCACTGCTCGCGCTCAAGCTGCTCAACGAGCCATTCTCGCTGATCGCGCTGATCGGGGTGATCCTGCTGATTGGGGTGGTGAAGAAGAACGCGATACTGCTGGTCGATTTCGCCCTGGAGGCCGAGCGGCACCAGGGGCTCACCCCGACCGAGGCGATCACCCAGGCCGCGCTGGTACGCTTTCGCCCGATCATGATGACGACGCTCGCGGCGATTCTCGGCGCTGTTCCGTTGCTGGTGGGCACCGACGAAAACGCCCAGCTGCGCGCGCCGCTGGGCATCACCATCGTCGGTGGGCTGATCGTAAGCCAGGTGTTGACGCTCTACACCACGCCGGTGGTCTATCTCTACTTCGATCGCCTGCGTGGATACTTCCTGCGCCGCACGCAGCGCGAGGCCAACGCTTGAGCGCGGCCCTCGCGGGCGCGACTCAGCAGTAGTCGGGAAAGCGGGCGAGGCCGTCGACGAAATCGTGCTTGTAACGGTCGAAGCGCACCGGGTCGTTCTTGAACGTACGGATGATCGCCGCCTCGTCGATCTCGACCAGGCTGTCGAGCTGATCCAGCGAGCCTGCCTGGGAGCGCGCGTTGACGCCGACCCTGCGCCCTTTGGCTGCGGGATCGTCGAACCAGCGGGTGAAACCGAAGGTGGCGAAGAACGCCTCCCGGCGCGGTTCGTCGACCGTCACCCGCATCGCAGCGCTGGCCGCCAACCGTTCGACCAGCTCACGCCCATGGCCGCGCCCACGCAGCGGCCTGGGCGTAGCGAGCAGCGCGAGCGCAAGCCCCTTGCCCTGCTCCTCCAGTACCAGCATCGCCACCGAGCGCAGCCTATCCCCCTCCGCCAGCGCCACCACCCGCGCCGCCAGGTTGGGCAGCAGCGCGCCCACCGCAGCGGCATAGGTGATCAGCGGGGCGAGCCCTGCATCGTGGCCATAGACCTCGGCGCACATCATCGCCACGCAGTCGTCGCGACGCTGCCCTGCTTCCACTTCGATCATTCTCATCGTCTTTCCTTTGTCCTCCGGGCGCCCCGGTCGGGTTTGCGATGAGCGGACTCGGCGTCCGCTCCCGGGCGGCGTAGCCGCGATTGCAACCCGCCCCGATCGCCCCCATAGTGTGTATCCTGCGAAGATTCCCCAGGAGCCGCGATGCTACTGCCACGTCTGATCGCCCACCGCGGCTATGCCGCCCGGGCCCCGGAAAACACCCTTGCCGCCATCCATGCCGCTGCGGATGCCGGTATTACCTGGGTCGAGCTCGACGTCCAGTGTCTCGCCGACGGCACGCCGGTGATCTGGCACGACGCCCATATGGCCCGCTGCAGCAACGGTCGTGCCCATCTCGCCCAGCTGACCCTCGAGGAAGCGCGACGTTTCGACGTCGGCAGCTGGTTCGACGCCAAGTTCGCCGGTGAGCGGATCGCCACGCTCGAGGAGGCGCTCGAAGCGGTGGAGAGCAGAGGCCTCGGCCTCAACCTCGAGCTCAAGGTCTGCACCGCTCGCGATCCGATTCGTCTCACCGAGCGAGTCCTGCCGGTGCTCGAAGGCGTACTGCCCGCCGAACGGCTGCTGGTCTCGAGTTTCAGCCAGGAGGCGCTCTACCGCGCCCGCCGGTTGGATAACGAGCTCCACCTGGGCATCCTCTATGATGAGAAGGTGCCACGGGTGTGGAAGTGGGATGCCGAGCGAATCGGGGCGGTGAGCGTGCATGCCAACTGGGAGCATCTCAACCCCGACCGGATGAGCGACATCAAGAACGCCGGGCTCAACGTGGTCTGCTACACGATCAACGATCCACAGGCGTTCCAGAGCTGGTGGGATCGTGGCGTTGACGCCGTGATCTCCGACGACCCGCTACTGTTCGAGCAGTTCGAGCAGCAGCGCGAGCGCTACCAGGCCCAGCTGCACGAACTCGAGGCGCGCTGTCCGACCACGGTGAAGAAGGCCTGAACCCGGTCGAAAGTCATGCGAACGCCCTGCAGGAATGCGGGGCGTCGTTCGTTCCGGACGCTCCATTGCCCGAAAGCCCAGCGATCAAAAGAACAGCCGGCGCAGCCCCTCGCCCGGATCGCTCTCGCGCATGAACCGCTCGCCGACCAAAAACGCCTGGATGCGCGCCGCGCGCAGCCGTTCGACATCCTCGCGGCTCATCACCCCGGACTCGGTGACCACGGTCACCCCTTCGGGCACCCTCGGCAGCAGCCGGAAAGTGACATCGAGGCTGGTCTCGAAAGTGCGCAAGTCGCGGTTGTTGATCCCGACCAGGTCCAGGTCGAGCGCCAGCGCGCGGTCGAGCTCCTCGCCATCGTGCACTTCGACCAGCACGTCCAGCCCGAGCGACACCGCGCGCTGGTGCAGTGCACGAAGCTCGTCGTCTCCGAGCGCGGCGACGATCAGCAGTACGCAGTCCGCCCCCAGCGCCCTGGCTTCGAACAGCTGATACTCATCGATCACGAAATCCTTGCGCAGTACCGGCAGAGCGCAGGCGCCACGAGCATCGAGCAGCGCCTGGTCACTGCCCTGGAAGAAGTCGACATCGGTGAGCACCGAAAGACAGGCGGCGCCGCCCGCCTCGTAGCTGCGCGCGATCTGAACCGGATCGAAATCCTCGCGAATCACCCCCTTGGAGGGAGAGGCCTTCTTGACCTCGGCGATCACCGCCGGCTCGCCGCGCGCGATCCGCGCCCTGAGGGCACGATTGAAGCCGCGCGGGGCACTGGCATCCGGCAGTTCGGACTCGATAGCGGCCAGCGGACGCAGGGCGCGACGCGCCTCGATCTCCTCGCGCTTGCGCGCGAGGATGCGACTCAACACAGTGGGTAGTCCACTCATCGTCTCGGTTCCCAAAGACTCGTATGGCTGAAAATTCGGCCGGCCCGAAGCATGTTCGGCTCAGGCACCGGCGGCGAGGCGCTGGGTGAAAGCAGCGAGCTCTCGCAGCTTGTCGAGCGCGCCGAGACCTGCGAGCGTGCGCTTGGCGAGCGCAACGCCCTCCTCCAGCGACTCAGCGCGGCCGGCGACATAGAGCGCGGCACCTGCGTTGAGCGCGACCATGTCGCGGGCGGGGCCGGGCTCGTCGTTGAGCGCCGACTCGACCAGCGCGAGGCTCTGGGCGGTGCCGTCGACCTTCAGCGGGTCGAGCGGCTGGCGCTCGATGCCAAATCGCTCGGGGGTGATCTGGTACTCACGAATCTCGCCATCCTTGAGCTCGCAGACGCTGGTCGGCGCGGCCAGCGAGATCTCATCGAGTCCGTCCTCGGCGTGGACCACCAGCGTGTGGACGCTGCCGAGCTGGCGAAACGCGTCGGCGACCACCGGTGCCAGCGCACGCTCGTAGACACCGATCAGCTGGCGGCGCACGCCGGCTGGATTGGTCAGCGGCCCGAGGATGTTGAAGATGGTCCGCACCCCCATATCGCGGCGCGGCCCGATCGCATAGCGCATCGCCTTGTGATGGACCGGCGCGAACATGAAGCCGACCCCGACCTCCTCGATGCATCTCGCCACCTGCTCGGCGTCGAGATCGAGGTGCAGTCCGGCCGCGTCGAGCAGATCAGCGCTGCCTGAGGAAGAGGAGACCCCACGATTGCCATGCTTGGCCACCGTGGCGCCAGCGGCGGCGACGACGAAGCTCGCCGCGGTGGAAACGTTGAACAGGTTGGCGCCATCGCCTCCGGTTCCGACGATATCGACCAGGTGGTCTGCGCTCACCTCGACCTTGAGCATCAGCTCTCGCATCACCTGGGCGGCGGCGGTGATCTCCACGCTGCTCTCGCCCTTGATCGCCAGCGCCGTGAGCAGCGCGCCTATCTGCGCCTCGCTCGCCTCACCGGTCATGATCGCACTCATTACTGCGTGCATCTGCGAGTAGTCGAGATCACGACCCTGGATCAGCGCCTTGAGCGCCTCGCGGATGTTCATCTTGTCGCTATCTCCGCCTGGGAAGGATTGTCGCGGCGAACGCGCAAGCGTCGCCTGGTCTTGGCTCGGCCATCGCTCAGGCCGAAGTCCGCTCGATACTCGGCGCGCTGCGTGTCGGCGCGCGCCGAAGGAGAAAGTTGTTCAACAGTTGATGGCCCTGGCGCGAGAGAATCGACTCCGGGTGAAACTGTACGCCCTCGATCTCAAGCGTCTTGTGGCGAAGCCCCATGATCAGGCCGGGAGTGACATCGTCATCGACGGTCAGCGCGGTGACCTCGAGGCAGTCGGGCAGGCTCCCAGCCTCGACCACCAGCGAGTGATAGCGCGTCACCTCGAGCGGGTCGTCGAGCCCTTCGAACACTCCCTCGCCGCGATGGCTGACCAGCGAAGTCTTGCCGTGCATCACCAATGGGGCCCGCACCACCTTGCCGCCGAACACCTGGCCGATCGCCTGATGGCCGAGGCAGACGCCAAGGATCGGCACCCGTCCGGCGAAGCGACGAATCAGCTCCATCGAGATACCCGCCTCGTTCGGCGTACAGGGGCCGGGAGAGATCACCAGGTGAGTGAAATCGAGCGCTTCGATCTCATCCAGCGTCAGTGCATCGTTGCGAATCGTATGCACCTCGGCGCCCAGCTCGCCCAGGTACTGGACGATGTTGAAGGTGAAGCTATCGTAGTTGTCGATCATCAGGACTTTCACGGCGTCTGCTCCCGTGGTGGCTGGTTTCGAGCACCAGTGTGGCGGCGATACCGCCGCGCGCTCGGTTTGGACTCCGACCCCTGGCAACCGCCGTCTGCTCTGTGACGGCATCGTACCAGAACCCGGCCCCGCGAGGGGCGTCCGCTGACCCGCCGACCGACAGACATGAAAATGCCGCCTCGGCGGGCGGCATCTTCATCGAATACAAGACGAACGAAGGTGCCGCGCTCAGAAAGCGCGCCACCAAATCCGGAACTGGGCTTCATTCATCGAAGTATTCATGGGTTCGATCATGCAACGGGCGAGCACCAGCGTCAAGCGCCACCCCGCGCCTGGAAAGCGCGCGACTAGCTGGCACCGAAGCCCTGCACCACCTCGCCGATGCCGTTGATCGCGAACTGTACGCCCATGCCGATCAGCAGGAACCCGACCACCCGCGAGACAGCGTCGATGCCCGACTCGCCGAGCAGCTTCATGATCAGGTTGGCGCTGCGCAGCGCGGCCCAGAAAATCAGCGCGATCAGGATCGCATTGCTGACCACCACCAGATGGATCACCAGCGGAATGCCGCCTTGCTGGTCCAAACTCGCGGCGGCGCTGATGATCAGTGCGATGGTGCCGGGACCAGCGGTTCCGGGCAATGCCAGCGGCACGAAGGAGATGTCGCGGATGTGCGGCTTGCGCTTCTCCTCCTCGCTGAGCATCGCCTGCTGCGCCTCGGACTCGGACGGCTGGGTGCTGGGGAACAGCATGGTGAAGCCGATGTAGGTGATGATCAGCCCACCGGCGATACGCAGGCCAGGGATCGAGATGCCGAAGGCGCTCATGATCGCGCTGCCGCCATAGAAGGAGATCAGCAGGATCGCGGCGACGTAGAGGGTCGCCTTGAGGATCTGCCGATTGCGTTCGGCGCGGCTCAGCTCGCTGCCCAATGCGAGCAGCAGGGTAACGCTGGTCAGCGGGTTGGCCACCGGCAGCAGCGTCAAGAGCCCCAGCAGCAGATAGTGGAAGTAGTCGTCCATTGGCTACCTCGCGGCGCCCGCTCGGGCGCCGCGTCGAGTGTGGATCGCGACATCAGTCGAGGTTGTCGAGCCCTTTCTCGGCCATCGCCGCGGCACGGAACAGCGCACGACGCTTGTTCAACGTCTCCTGCCATTCGGCATCGGGATCGGAGTCGGCGACGATCCCACCGCCGGCCTGGACATGGAGCTGCCCGTCCTTGATCACCCCGGTGCGAATCGCGATCGCGGTGTCCATGTTTCCCTGCCAGGAGAGATAGCCCACCGCGCCGGAATAGATGCTGCGCTTGACCGGTTCGATCTCGTCGATCACCTCGAGCGCGCGCACCTTGGCCGCCCCCGAGACGGTGCCGGCGGGGAAGGTCGCGCGCAGCACGTCGATCGGACCGAGCCCGGGCTTGAGCTGCCCGGTGACGTTGGAGACGATGTGCATCACATGGGAGTAGCGTTCGATGGTCATCTTGTCGGTGAGCTGGACGCTGCCGTCGACGCTGATCCGGCCGACATCGTTGCGGCCGAGATCGATCAGCATCACGTGCTCTGCGCGCTCCTTCGGATCGCTGAGCAGCTCCTGCTCCAGCGCCTTGTCCTCTTCCTCGGTGCGCCCCCGGTGACGCGTGCCGGCGATCGGCCGCAGGGTCACTTCGCCCTCCTCGAGCCGGGCGAGGATCTCCGGCGAGGCACCGACCACGTGGTGGTCGTCGAGATTGAAGAAGAACATGTAGGGAGAGGGATTGAGCGTGCGCAGCGCGCGATAGAAGTCGAGCGGCGCGGCATCGAAGCGAGTGCTCATCCGCTGGGAAGGCACGCACTGCATCAGATCGCCCGAGACCACGTAGCGCTTGATCGTCTCCACCGCGTCCTTGTAGCCCTGCTCGGTGAAGCTGGCGAAGAAGTCGTTTTCGTTGATTTCGCGCCCGGTACCGGGGCTGCGCAGATCGACCACGCCCGAACGCAGTCGCTGCTCGAGCAGCTCGATTCGCTCATAAGCGAGCTCGAGCGCGCGCGGCTCGGCGGGATCGGCATGGGTCTGGAGGATCAGCCGGCCGGAGAGATTGTCGAACACCAGCACTTCCTCGGCGACCAGCAGCAGGATGTCCGGCACGTCGATCGGGTCGGGCTTGACCACTCCGCGAAGCTTGGGCTCGATGTAGCGCACCGTGTCGAAGCCGAAATAGCCGACCAGGCCACCGCTGAAGATCGCCTTGCTCTCAGGCTTGGGCGCCCTGAACCGGCGGCGGAACAGATCGATCCACTCGAGCGGGTCCTCCACCTCGGTGGCGCCTACCACATCGCCGTCGAGATAGTGGCGCACGGTGAAGCCGCGCACCTCGATGCGCTCCCGGCAAGGCAGGCCGATGATCGAGTAGCGGCCCCACTTCTCGCCGCCCTGTACCGATTCGAGCAGAAAGCTCCACGGCGCATCGGCGAGCTTGAGATAGGTGGACAGCGGGGTGTCCAGGTCAGCGAGGATCTCGCGCGACACGGGAATACGGTTGTAGCCTTCCTCGCCGAGCTGGGCGAAGCGTTCGGGGGTCATCATGCGTGGGGATCTCGTCACGGATGGTTGGGGGCGCGGCGAAGCGCCGGATCGACTCTCGCGGGTTCGCCGCTCACCATCGCAAGCGGCTGACCTCGCGCATCAGCAGATGCGCTGCGTGCACCTTGGGCATCGAATCAATCATCCGTCGGGCGGGCCCGCGTGACGCGGGCTCGAAAATGAGGGTGAAGGCATCAAAACCTAAACGAGTTGATCGAGCGATTCAACCATCCAATCCGGCTGACTGGCCTCCACCGGCTCGCCATGATTGTAGCCATAGGGCACGGCCAGGGTTCTGATTCCCGCGCGCTTACCGGCTTCGACGTCGTTGCGCGAGTCTCCCACCATCAGCGCCTGGGCTGGCGCCACATCCAGCGTCGCGCACAGATGCAGCAGCGGCGCCGGGTGGGGTTTCTTCTCCGCCAGGGCATCGCCGCCGAGGGTCAGAGAGAAGAAACCATCGATAGAGAATGTTTCGAGAATTGGCGCAATGAAGGCGCCCGGCTTGTTGGTCACGATCGCCTGGCGGATGCCGCGCTGCTTTTGCGCCTCGAGACACGCCCTTACGCCGGGGTAGAGCCTTGAGTTCACGCAGACTCGCTCACCGTAGCAGGTGGTGAAACGGGCAAGCTGGCGCTCCAGCGTCGCCTCTACCTCGGGCAGCGCAAGTCCTGCATCGAGCAGCGCGCGGCGCACCAGCATGCGGGTACCATTGCCGATCCAGCGCGCCGCCTTGGTCTCACCGGGCGGGGGCAGTCCGGCCTGCTCGAAGGCACGGTCGAGCGCGTAAGCCAAATCCGGCAGCGAATCGACCAGGGTACCGTCGAGGTCGTAAATCAAAAGCGTCGTGCCACTCAGGGCTGGGTGCATCGGCGATCCTCCTCGTTGCGACTCGACGCGAAGCATCGAATGATGCGCAAACTCCTAGTATTCTTGCCCACTTATGTCCACTCACCAAGCCCCAGAGCGGACTTGGACAGGCTACGGGGACAGCGTGTCGAAAGGGATCGACAGGCGCCATGCAGTGATCGATTCCTTTCGACACCCTGATAGAATGCAAATCCTTATCATTTAAACCTAGGAGTTCCCATGTCCCTACCACGTATCGTGGTGGTTGGCGGTGGCGCCGGCGGCATCGAGCTGGTCACCCGTCTCGGGCGCAAGCTCGGCAAACGCCGCAAGGCGGAAATCGTACTGGTCGATCGCAACCCGACCCACATCTGGAAGCCGCTGCTCCACGAAGTCGCCGTCGGCGCGATCGACACCGATATGGATCAAGTCTCTTACCAGAGCCATTCCCGCGCCAACGGCTATCGCTTCCAGCTCGGAAGCCTGAGCGGGCTGGATCGCCAGCGCCAGCGCCTGACCCTGGCCCCGATCGAGGACGAGCGCGGCCGTGTACTGCTCTCCGAGCGAAGCCTCGACTACGACTACCTGGTACTCGCGCTCGGCAGCGTGTCGAACGATTTCGGCACGCCAGGGGTCAAGGAAAACTGCTTCTTCCTCGACAGCCCCCAGCAGGCGGAGAACTTCCGTCGCGCAATGCTCGACACCTTCCTGCGCTACAGCGGCATGCATGCCGACGAAGACAAGGACCTGACCATCGCGATCGTCGGCGCCGGCGCCACCGGGGTCGAGCTCTCCGCCGAGCTCTTCAACGCCATCGAGATGCTCAACGCCTACAACGCAACCGATCTTCCGCGCAGCCGGTTGAAGGTCCATCTGATCGAGGCCGCCGAGCGGATCCTGCCGGTACTCAGCGAGCGAATCAGCTCAAGCGTACGCCGCCAGCTCGAAGCGCTCGGAGTCAAGATCCATACTTCCACCCAAGTCAGCCGCGCCGACGAGCACGGCTTCGAAACCGCCGACGGCCAGCGCATCGATGCCGACCTGACCGTATGGGCCGCGGGGGTGCGCGGCCCCGAGCTACTGTCGACGCTCGGCCTCTCGACCCGCCCCAATCACCAGATCAAGGTCGAGTCGAGCATGGTCAGCATCGACGACCCACGAATCTTTGCGATCGGTGACTGCGCCGCCTGCCCCCAGCCGAACGACAAGCTCGTTCCCCCGCGCGCCCAGGCTGCGCACCAGATGTCGAGCCACCTCGCCCGCGGCCTGCAGGGCCTGCTGGAAGGGCGCGAGCTCAAGCCCTTCGAGTATCGCGACATGGGTTCGCTGGTCTCGCTGTCGCGCTTCCAGGCGGTGGGCAGCCTGATGCGCGGCGCTTCGGCACGCGGGCTGTTCGTCGAAGGTTGGCTGGCGAAGATCTCCTACGCCTCGCTCTACCGGATGCACCAGCTAGCGATCTACGGTGCGCCGAGGACCGCTGCGAAAATCCTGGTCGACCGCCTCAACCGCTGGCTGCGCCCGCGGCTCAAGCTGCACTGAACGAAGACCACCGCCGGCCCAAGGGGCCGGCGGTGGGGTTGACGACAAACCCTTTTTTACCCAGCAGCATCTTCCATCCAAGCGAGTCGAGAATCGTTCGGGTCCCAACAGACCTATCGCTCTTTTGGATGCGAGGGGCGACCTCATCCATCGACAGGGTGTAGAGGATTGGAATGTCTGAAGAAAACCGCGACAGACCAATGCCGCACTAGAGAATGGATGCCGCGGCGCAACGGTCGGGGCACGCTGCAGCGCCTGCCGTCATGCCTTGTTCAGCCTGGCCCGGCTGAATGCCTAAACCGCTGATCCTGGCCTGACCCACCCAGGCATCGAAAGTCGCTTGGTTTTCGCTGATCCATTCATCGGCCAGCCTGCGGATATTGCGCTCGCTGGCACCCTCTTCACTGATGGATTTCTCCCAGTAGGACCAGGTGTCGCGAGCGAACGACGCCTGCTCGGTAAAGGCCTCGACCGCCGGATTGGCGGCAATAAACTCCCGGTTGGCTACCGGCATCCAGTTCCAAGCGGCCATCGCCATGCGGCACGGATCAGCCCCGCCGGCGCACCCTGGAACGCCCGGTGTCAATGACGAGCCCGCATTCGGTACGCTGGGCGGCAGCGCATCGAACGGCGTCGGCAGCCAGACCACATCCTCACCCGGCACCAGCGCGTTGGTCATCCACGAAGGAATCCATGCGTAGAAAAATACCGGCTCGCCGCGCTGCTCGCGGGCGATCACTTCGAACATCAACGCCTCGTATTTGCCACGTACCGAAGAGATGGTGTCGCTGAGCCCGAACTCATCCAACTGGTACTCCACGACATCGCCGCAGCTCCAGCCGGGATCACAGTTGATCAGTTCAGCCTTACCGTTGTTGCCGAAAAGACCGGCTATTTGCGGATCTTTCAGCTGCTCAAGGGAGGTAATGCCGTAGGCGTCAGCAGTCTTCTTATCGATCAGGTAGCCATTGTAACCGCCGCCCTGGATCAATCCCTCACCGAGCGTTTGCGCATACGCCTCGACCCTGTCGAAACCCGGCTTACGCTGCGGAAAATTCAGATCCATGGCGATGTCCAGATCCCCTTGGGCCGCGGCCTGGAAAAACAGCGTCGAATTGATCGTGCTCACCCTGACGTTGTACCCCAGCTGCTCGAACGCTTGGCTGGTGATTTGAGTCAGCACGTAGTTGGCGCCCATGCTGTCGGACTGCGCCAGGCGGATCGTCTTGCCCTCTCCAGGCAGACCTTCCGCCGCTGCGCTGCCCAGTGATGCGACGACGACGAAGATCGCGATGACCGTTTCAAGCGCGGTCTTGAGCCTGTATGTCATCATGCCCCCTTAACGTGCCCGCTTCTGCAGTGATGGCGGCTATTTCTCGCCGCCGGGTCACAGACTTGAAGACCGACACTCATTGTTGTTTGGGTTGGGTGAACCGGATCCACTCATTGCCATGGCCCAGCGGCCCCGCCGGCCTCTCGGGCGTTGACCTGGTAGGGCCTGAGGAGCCTTTTGAACAGCGACTGACGCTTGCTTCGCTTCACCGGGTGGGCGAGTTTCTGGGTGATGCGGTCGAGCATCATGGCCAGCAGCACGATGGCGATGCCGCCCACTGCCGCGCGTCCGACATCCAGCCGACCCAGCCCCTGCAGCACGACCAGCCCCAATCCTTCGGCACCGATCATCGCCACCACCACCGACATCACCATCGCCGTGAGGACGGTCTGGTTGAGACCGCCGAGTATGGTCGGGATGGCCATTGGCAGCTGGATTTCCCAGAGCAATTGACGCTTGTCGGCGCCAAATGCCAGCCCAGCCTCGACGATCTCCTGATCGACCATGCGGATACCGAGGTAGGTGAAGCGAATCAGCGGCGGCGCGGCCGCGATCACCACGGCGACTTCACCGGACACGGTGCCGACGCCGAAGAGCATCACCACCGGCACCAGGTAAACGAAGGTCGGCGTGGTCTGCATGATGTCGAGGATCGGTCGCACCACGCTCCAGACCTTCTCGCTGCGAGCGCAGAGGATGCCTACGGGAATACCGATGATCAGGCAGAAGATAATTGCCGTGGCGATCAGCGAAAGCGTAGTCATCGCCTCATCCCAGACCCCCAGCATCGCGATGACGACCAGGGCTACAGCGCTGAACAGCGCAATCCCGAGGCTGGCGGCGCGATAGGCGATCAAAAACATCAGCACCACCATCACCGGGAATGGGATGGCATGCAGCACGTAATCGTTGAATCCCAGCAGGTTTTCCACCGGCCAGCGGATCGCCATGAAAACCGGCCGGAAATGGATGCCCAGCCACTGGACGCCGTCTGAGATCCAGCCATCCACCGGGAAAACCGCGAGGTCTTGTGCCTCAAGCATGTCGTGCCCCTCCTGGTAAGGGATTGCGTGGCGAGGAGACAGCGCCGATGCACTCGAGAATGTTTTCCGGCTCCAGGGTTCCGAGGAAGGCTCCACCCTCGTCGACCACGGCCACCGGCTGATCGTTTTTCAGCAAGCGGGCAACATCGACCAGCCTGGCATTGGCCGCAACGCTTACGAAATTGCTCGAGAGCAGACCGGCCGCTGATTCGCCGGCGCGAACCTGACGCAGCGACTGCGCATCGAGCACCCCCTTCACGCGGTTGCTGGCGGTGAGCACGAAGCCGCTCTGACGCAGCGCGCCCTGATCGGCAACGATCCGACCGGCGTCGTGATCCACGATGGTTTGCGCCGAGCGCATGACCGAGCGGGCATCGAACAGCCGGGAACGATCGACTTCACGGGTGAAGCCACAGACGTACTCGCTGCCCGGCTCAAGCACGATGGACTGCGGCGTGCCTTCACGCACGACCTCGCCCTCGGCCATGATCGCGATGCGAGAACCGAGCTTTAGCGCTTCCTGGAAATCGTGGGTGATGAACAAAATGGTTTTCTTCAGCGTGCGCTGCAGGCGCAGCAGCTCATCTTGCATCTCGCTGCGGATCAGCGGATCCAGCGCACTGAAAGCTTCGTCCATGACCAGCACGTCGGCATCGGTGGTCAGCGCCCGCGCCAGCCCGACCCGTTGGCGCATGCCGCCGGAGAGCTCATGGGGATAGTGATAGACCCACTTCGACAGGCCAACTACCGACAGCACTTCTTCGGCCCGCTGACGACGCTGGGCAGGCGGGATGCCGCGCAGCTTCAGCCCGAACTCGGCGTTCTCGACAATGGATTTGTTCGGCAATAGCGCGAAGTGCTGAAAGACCATGGAAATGCGTGTACGGCGGACCTCACGCAGATCTTTTTCGTTCAGGGTGACGATATCCCGACCGTCGAGCAGAATCTTGCCCGCGGTCGGCTCGTTCAATCGGTTGATACAGCGTGCCAGCGTTGATTTCCCTGAACCGGAGAGCCCCATGATCATGTAGATCGCACCGCTGGGAACCGACAGAGAAACGTTGTTGAGGCCAACCACCATGTTGGTTTCGGCCAGTATCCGGTCCTTGCTCGCACCCTGCGCCAAGAGCTCCATGGCTCTCTGCGGAGTCGGGGAAAAGACCTTGTACAGATTCTCAATCTTTAAACGTTCACTCACTCGCGCCTCCATTTATTATATTGCGAGATACAGAATTCTCTGGACCGCGATCTGTTGGCTACGGCAGTTATTGGCGGTGGTATCGGCCCCTTCGGGCTCTATCAGGCACTGCGCTTTTCTATCGGCGAGCAGGTCACATCAGCACACGCGTTCTGGGGCATGGCCTTGGCCATGCTGTTTTTATCTTCATTGCAACGGCGAAAAGTCGGTCGGTAGCAGGATGCGATTCTGCGAATCCTCGATAAGGGCCGTCAGCCTGGGGATGAACGCCTGCCAGCGAGGATCCAGGGCCAATAGCTGGCGGCGCCGCTGCCGCTCCTCGAAACTTTGGTAGGCCCACATGTGGACGACATGGCTCAGCGGGCCGATTTCGGTGACGAAGTAACCGATCAGGTGCCCAAGTATCGGCTGCTGAATCGCCAAACCTTCTTCACGCACCAGCGCCAGGTACTGGCTCATCTGTCCCGAACGGATGCGATAGATGCGTTCTTCGAGAATCATGCCCGCTCCCCCGTCGCTTGCAGCAGGAACTCCTGCATCATCGACGCCACCCGCTCCGGCGCCTCGGTCAGGATCGAATGGCGCAGGCCAGGCAGGATGCGCAGGCGCGATCCGCTTATGCGCTCGTGCATGAACGATGCCATGCGCGGATTGGAGCCGGCATCGCAAGCCCCGGTGGCGATCAGGGTCGGGCAACGGATCTGCCCAATCAGATCACCGAAGTCGCTCTGCGCCAGCACCCTGTAGGCCGCCGCGTAGCACTCAGGATCATTCTGCGCGTTGCGCTGGCGCAGCTGCGCGACCAGCTCCGGGTGCTTCAGCTGAAAATCCTCGGTCAGCCAGCGCGACAACGAGGCATCGTAATGCGAGCCGGGAGCCCCATTGCGCAAGGCGTCCAGTCGCGCCAGTACGCGCTCGCGCTCGTCTTCGTTGCGCCCTGCGATGGTGGACAGCAGCACCAGCCGGCGAACCCGCTGCGGATACCTCAAGACGAGCCGCTGCGCGATCAGGCCACCCAGGGAGAACCCGGCCAGATGAAACCTGGAAAAGCCGACGGCATCGGCCAGCGCCAGCGTCTCATCGACCATCTCGTCGATCTCGTAGCGTCCTTTGAGCCGCGTCGAATTACCGTGACCGCGCAGGTCGAAGGTCAGCACCCTGAACCGCGCCTTGAGCCGTTGCACCACGCCTTCCCAGGCCAGCAGGCTGGAACCGACGCCGTGAATGCACAGCAGCGGCTCGGTGCCGGCACCGTCGACACGATAATTCAGCGTGACCTTGCCGACGTTCAGCTGGCGATCCTGCGCGAAGCCGTTCATAGGCTCAGCGCCCGTTGCCGGTCACGCTGACGTTCACGCTCGGCGAAGAACGGCATGACTTCATCGATGAACAGGCGCAACGTCTGCCTCTGCTGCTCGAACGGCAGGTTGAAACTCAATCCGAGGCAATACTGGTCGACCCCGGCCGCCTCGTAGTCCAGCAACTTCTCGATGACCTCGTCGGGGGTGCCGAACATCAGGTTGCGACGAATGCTTTCCGGGTCGTAGTTCTCCTTGCCTTTCACGCTCTCGAAGGGAACGGCTTCGGGGAAGCCGTCTCTCACCGTGCCGATGTTCTGCATCAGGTTCTCGAAGGTACGACCGAAATCCATGCTGTGGCGCACCGGCACTTCCCAGTCATCGGGTTTGGCGTACACGCATGTGCGCCGCTGCATCATGAAACGCGGACGCGGCACTTCGGGATGGTCAGCCACGGCCTTTTCGAATTTCTCGCTGAGCACCCGGATTTCAGCGGCGGGCAGAGAAAGCGGCGTGGACATGATGTTCGCACCGATACTCAAGGCCCAGTCGAAGGTGCCGGGATCGCGGGCCGCCACCCAGATAGGCGGAGACTTCTGCAAGGGCTTGGGCACGGCCGCGGTCGACGGGAAATTCCAGTAATGACCCTCATGGGCGTAATCGCCCTGCCAGAGCTTCTGCACCGCCGGCAGCAGTTCTTTCATATAGCCGACGCCTTCACGCTGGTGCACGCCAGGATTCATGCGGTCGAACTCATACTGGTAAGAGCCGCGGGCGATACCGAACTCAAGTCGCCCATCGGTCAAGTGATCGCACAGCGCGGCTTCGGCAGCCAAGCGGATCGGATTCCAGTACGCCGCCGCGAGCGTGCCGGTGCCGAGTCGAATCCGTCGGGTGTGCTGGCCGAGCCAGACCAGGGTCTGGAACGGGTTGGGCGCGATAGTGCACTCGAGCGTGTGGTGCTCGGATGTCCATAGCGTTTCGAAACCGCCCTCATCGGCCGTCCGCGCAAGCTCCAGCACGTTGGCGATGACGGTTTTCATCGACACATTCGGCGATGAGCGTTCCATGCTGATGGCAACTGCGAATTTCATGCGTATCCCCTGGGCGGACGCTTGGTGAAGAATCAGCGCAGACGGATCACGAACGGATCCTGCATGGCGCCGGAATAATCGATGACGATGTTCTTCGCACGCGAGAATTCGCGCATCACGTCGAAGCCGCCGCGGCGCCCATAGCCGCTGTCCTTGAAGCCGCCATTGGCGGACATGTAGGCGGCCGAGCGATAGGTGTTGATCCATACCGTGCCGGCATCGATGCGACTGGCGAAGCGCATGGCGCGATCGATGTTCTGGGTCCACACACCCGAGGCCAGACCGTAGGCGGTGTCATTGGCCATGCTGATCATTTCCTCTTCCGAGGAGAACGGCACCACGCCTACCACCGGGCCGAACAGCTCATCACGCATGAAGGTCATGTCGTTGCTGGCATCGGCCAGCACAGTGGGCTCGAAATACCATCCCTGGGCCAGGTCGGCACCGGACGGCCGCCTGCCACCGACGGCTACGCGCGCGCCCTGGCTCGCGCCCAGGGCCACGTAGTGCTGGAGCTTCTGCAGCTGCGCCTGCAGCGCCAGCGGGCCGATATCGGTGCCCTCCTCCATCGGATGACCGACGGTGATGCGCTGCGTACGGGCCACCAGCGCCTCGACGAAGCGCTGGTAGATGCTGGCCTCGACGAAGCAGCGCGATCCCGCCACGCAGGTCTGCCCGGCAGCGGCGAACACCCCGGAGACCACACCGTTGACGGCTTTTTCGATATCGACGTCGGCGAACACCACGTGGGGAGATTTACCGCCCAGCTCCATCTGGCAGGGCGCTAGGTTGTTCGCCGCATTGCCGGCGATGCGCCGCCCGGTGTCGGTGCTGCCGGTGAAGACGTATTTGTCGATGCCCGGGTGTCGGGTCAGGGCCTCGCCGGTGACGGCGCCGCCGCCGCTGACCACGTTGACCACGCCAGCGGGGAAACCGGCCAGCATGATCAGCTCGGCCAGCGCCAGGGTCGAGGCAGTGGCGTGTTCAGAAGGCTTGATGACCACGGTATTGCCGATGGCCAGACACGGCGCGAGGGTGCCGGTCAGCAGCATCAGCGGTGAATTCCACGGGGTGATCATGCCGATCACGCCCAGCGGCTCGCGAATGTTGAAGTTCAACTGGTCGAGCTTGTTCACCGGAATGGTGTCGCCCTGCAGCTTGTCCGCCATTCCTGCGAAGTAGGTGTATGAGTCCGGCAAGGCACGCATCTGGGCACGCATTTCACGCAGCAGCTTGCCGTTGTCCCGGGTTTCCAGCAGGGCCAGCCGTTCGGCATTCTCCAGCACCAGCTCAGCCAGACGGCGAACCAGCTTGCCGCGATCGGTCTGGGTCATGCGCCGCCAGGCGGGACTGTGGAATGCCTGGCGGGCCGAGCGCACGGCACGGTCCACATCACCATCATCGGCCTCGGCAAACTGATACCAGGCTTGCCCGGTGGCGGGATCGAAGCTTTCGACGTAACGGCCGCTGCCCGGGGCTGTGTATTGCCCATCGATGAACAGACCAAGGCGATTGCCTTCGAGTGAGTCGACCGTCGTTTTCATGAGGCCGCCTGCTGTAGCAGCTGTTGTTGGCGGGAGAAATCCGCCCAGCTTCGGGCTGTCCCGTCGATCACCGCTACTCTGCCGCCATCGCTCGAGCCCATGTAAATGCTGAAGCGCTGGTCTTTGCGCTCGCGCACGTAGCGGCGCACCACCGAGCGCAGTTCATTGCTCGGCATGAGCTCGTAGGGAAGCTGCTCGATAGGGAAAAAACGCAGTGAATCGGGCAATTCCCGCAGCGAGCAATCGGTATCCAGCTGCGCGCGGTAGACCAGGTAGCCCGGGTCGATATCGTCGACATCGAACACCGAGTAAAGGAAGGTGGCGTCCGGCAGCAGCGTCAACGAGCCCTGCTCCACTAGCAGCTCGGCATTGCCGCGGCTGCGCCCCGAGGCCGGTAGCTCCCAGCCACCCTTGCCGTCGGCGCGAAACAAAATCGAGCCGTCGCTTTCGATCAGGTACCCACTGATCATGCCGTGGGAATCCAGCCACTTGGCGGGCAACGGCTCGTTGATGCTGGCGTAGCTGCCGCGGCAGAAGCAAAGCGGCATTTTCGCACTGGTGCCGAACGCGCGAACCTGGCCGATCAGTACGAGGTGATCTCCGGCGTCGATGCGCTGATCCACCGTGCAGTCGAACCAGCTCAGGCTGTCGAGCAGAATCGGCGCTCCCGTGTGCACGGTGTCGTGCTTGACGGTCTTGAACTTGTCAGGGGATTTGGAAGCGAATGTCGCCGAGACATCCGCCTGCCCCTCGTGCAGCAGATTCACCGCGAAGCACTCGCTGCTGGAGAAGGCGCTGTAGCTCAGCGCTGACTTGCCGACGCACACCAGCAGCAAGGGAGGATTCAGCGAAACGGAAGTAAAGGAATTGGCAGTCATGCCACGTGGCTGGCCGTCGTCATCGTGAGTGGTGATGACCGTCACGCCGGTGGCAAAGGTGCCAAATGCCTGGCGAAGCGCCCCGGGATCGATTGCCGCATCGTTGAACTTGTTCGTGGTACTCGACATCGAATCTTTCCTTTGTACTTGGATAGGTGTACGCGGGTACGAAAAAGGCCTGGCCTCCCCTGAACCGCACCCCAAAAGCGCTGCACATGGCCGGGAGAGCGGTGGTTCAGAAAAACCAGCCCCCGCCTGAGCAAGTAAAGATTCGGCGGTCAGTTGATTGATCGGGCCGCCGGGGCGCACGCAAGCAGGCTCAAAGGTTCTGCCGCCTTTGCGCTTCCATCTCGGCCATGTCCTGGAACCGGTCGGCGATACGCGGATGCGGGCGCGAGCCATCGGCCGCACCAATGGCGATCAGCACTTCGTCGGGCCCCGGAGCATCGGCGATCTGGAAATTGGCGGTGAGAAAGTGCGAGCGCTTGCCGGTGGCGCTCTTGTGCACCATGGGTAGCGAGATCAGCGCTCCCGGTGCATTTCGCACGTTGGTAAAGCTCAGAAACGCCGTACCGTCGACCGCCTCGCGGAACAGGTTGCCAAAGCGCAGGGTATGGATCAGTGCGGATGCGTGTTCGATCTCGCCGTTGACGCCGACACAGGCCGCCTTGCCGTAGGCTTCGACTTTGTCGGCCGGCATCACTGCCACCAGACGCTTGGTCAGCTCCTCACCCAGCACTGGCGCCAGGCGCAGGATTTCCGGTCGCAGGTCTTCGACGAAGCCCTGGCCGGCCCATGGGTTTTTCAACACCGCAGCCACGACGACCATGGTGACCGGCTGCTCGGCCTCCTTGCCGCCTTCGATAAACGTCTGCTCGATGAAGGTGGAATATTTTCTTACCCGGGGATTCATGATGGTCGTCGCTCTCTGGTCGATGAGTCGGTTCGCCGTTGGCAGTGACCATCAGGTTAGGGAGCGCAAAATGAGACGTCATCCTGCGGTTCGGCGCACAAATGGCGCCACCTCTGCTACGAAAAGATGCAAGTGCCAGCCACATCGGTCACGTTAGTTTTACTTCCTGCCAGCACAGTGAGGTGACCCGCTTGAACAGAACCATGCAGTTGCTCTCCCTGCGCGATGTTGCCAGTCAGATCAATTCCGGGGGCGATCTGGACACCACGCTGCGCCAGCTGGTGCGAGTCAGCTGCCAGCACACCGATTGGACGCTGGGCGCGATCATGTCGATCGATATGAACCAGGGCTACGCCTACGTGCTCGCCCGCCACGATCCGACCCTGCTGCATCGTCCACTCAGCGATCGCTGGGAGCTGACTTCGAGTCCCACCGTCATCGCCTTGCAACGCAACGAGCCGGTCTACATCCGCGACGTGCGCGGAAGCGAGTACGCCGGGTATCGCATGGAATCCTACGAACGGGACTACCGCACCGTGCTGGTCATGCCGATGAGCTGTCAGGATTTCGAAGGGCGGCCAATGGTACTGAGCGTGGTGTCGCGCGAGATCAAGGACTTCAATGCCGATGACCAGGCATTCCTGGGGATGATCGTCCATCTGGGCGCCATCGCCGTGGAGCGCGAGCGGCGACTCGAAGCTCAGCGCTTGGCCGCAGGACGGCTGCAACAGGCGCTGCGCGTACACACCACCCTGCTGGAGCATGTACTGGCGGAGGACTCGGTTTCTTCACTGTCGCTGATGGTCTGCAATCTGCTGCCAAGTCCGCTGATCGCGGTCGACTTCACCGCCAACCAGGTCATCGCCGGACGCTCACCGGACGCCTTGCTGTTCGATGATCAGGGCTGGCAGAACGCCGCCGCCGGGGTGCTCAATTCGCAGATATCGAAAGCCTGCCGCGAAGCCCTGAACAGCTCGCTGCGCAGCTCGGTGAAGCTGTTCCTCGACGACGGCACGCGCACCTTCACGCTCAAGGCGCAGATCGAGCCGCTGACTGTCGATCACGAACTGGTCGGTGCGCTGGTGCTGTTCTCGGTGGCCCCCTCATTGAGCGAGCTGGATCAGGCACTGCTGGACAGCGCGAAGTTCGCGCTGAGCGTGCAGATGATGCGCAGCTTCATTCGTTTCCGCTTCGAAACACGCACGCAGACCGAGCTGTTCTTCGAGGTCATCGAACGCCGCTGGCGTGATGCCAGTGATCTCCAGCAGCGGGCTCAGCGCCTCTACATGACCTTCAATGCGCCGCAGCAAATGATCATCGTGGACTTCTCCGATGGCGCCAAGAAGCAAGGCAATCAGTCCAACAGCCTGCACCACAATGCCACCCGCATTCTGCAACGGGCCGGGATCGCGTCGAGCGTGATCGTCATCGACAAGGGGCTGGTCTGCATGGTGCCGTTCGAGGGCGAGGCAGGCGCGGACAGAATCAACAAAGTCATGCGGCGCATGAGTGATGACCTGGTGCACTACCTGGATGTCGAACCCATCATAGTGATCAGCGCATGCTGCAAAGCATTGATCGACTACCCCGCCGCCTGGACGCGCTGCCGCCGAATGATCGACATCGCCCGCTCCTTCGGACGAACCGGACCGCTGTCGGGCGAGGACTTCGGCCCGATGCACATGCTGATCGCGGCTGTCGGTGGAGAGGACGTCCGCGCCTACGTAACCGAAAGCGTCGGTGCGATGATCATTCACGACCGCGAGCACGGCACGCCCTACCTGGAGACCCTGTCGACCTACTTGCAGCAATGCTGTCGCAGCCAAGCCTGTGCCGACGCCATGGGTGTGCACGTCACCACCTTGCGCTACCGCTTGGCCCGTATTCAGGAACTGTTCGACATCGAGGTCGATACCCCGGAACGAAGATTTGCCATCGAACTGGCGATTCGCCTGCAGAGGGTGATGGAAAACTGATCGGCCACGCTCAGCCGGACGTCATGTTGGTCAGGTACTTCCGGCGAATGGCAATCAAGTTGGGAACTGACATGCCGAAAGCCATAGCGATCAAGCCGATGACTGGTTTCTGAGGAATTGATTACTGGCGAGATCCGGCGCTGGACTCCGGGTAAAACGAAAAAAAGCGCCTCGTGGGCGCTGTTTCATCTTTGCATCGAATGCTCGAAGTGGCGGACCGGACGGGACTTGAACCCGCGACCTCCGGCGTGACAGGCCGGCATTCTAACCAGCTGAACTACCGGTCCGCATTTTGAGTGCACCGCTTCGTTGCCGAAGTGGTGGGTGGTACAGGACTCGAACCTGTGACCCCCAGCATGTGAGGCTGGTGCTCTAACCGGCTGAGCTAACCACCCGCTCGATGGATCCGCATCGTGGCGATGGAGGATCGAGCATTTCGTTCGTGGCGGACCGGACGGGACTTGAACCCGCGACCTCCGGCGTGACAGGCCGGCATTCTAACCAGCTGAACTACCGGTCCACATCAAACGAAAACTCAGGGCATCAAGTACAGCAGTGGCGGACCGGACGGGACTTGAACCCGCGACCTCCGGCGTGACAGGCCGGCATTCTAACCAGCTGAACTACCGGTCCGCATTGCGCTGCGCTTGACTACATGACTCGTCACCCGAGTGACATGGTGGGTGGTACAGGGTTCGAACCTGTGACCCCCAGCTTGTAAGGCTGGTGCTCTACCAACTGAGCTAACCACCCCAGGTCATGTGGCGACGCATTCTACCGATACCCCCATGAAAGTCAAACGCTTTTCTGCGACTCCCCACTGCGCTCAGCGCTGGACCTTCCACGGCAGGGTGTCGTCGCCCGCATCCAGCGGGCGCAGTTCGATACGGTCGCGCAGACGAGCCTCACGGACCGCCTCCAGCCCAACGAAATCGAACAGCTCGCGATCGCCGAGCTGGGAAGGCGCGACGTTGGTGACGGCCTTGAACATGGTCTCGATCCGGCCGGGATACTTGCGCCCCCACTCGTTGAGCATCTCCTTGACGTTCTGGCGCTGGAGGTTCTCCTGGCTGCCACAAAGGTTGCAGGGGATGATCGGGAAGCCCATCGCCTGGGCGTACTCGATGATGTCCGCTTCGGCGACGTAGGCGAGCGGGCGGATCACGATGTGCCGGCCGTCGTCGGAGAGCAGCTTAGGCGGCATCGCCTTCAGGCTGCCGGCGAAGAACATATTGAGGAACAGGGTCTCGAGGATGTCGTCGCGGTGGTGACCAAGGGCGATCTTGGTCGCGCCGATCTCCTCGGCGAAGCCATAGAGGGTGCCGCGCCGCAGGCGCGAGCAGAGCCCGCAGGTGGTCTTGCCCTCGGGCACCTTCTCCTTGACGATCGAGTAGGTGTCACGCTCGACGATGTGATAGCGAAGCCCGGTGCGCTCGAGGTATTCAGGCAGGACATGGTCGGGGAACCCGGGCTGTTTCTGGTCCAGGTTGACCGCGATCAGTTCGAACTCGATCGGCGCATTGCGCTGAAGGCTCCTGAGCACCTCCAGCATGGTGTAGGAGTCCTTGCCGCCGGAAAGGCAGACCATCACCCGGTCGCCTTGCTCGATCATCCCGTAGTCGATGATCGCGTTGCCGACCTGCCGGCGCAGACGCTTTTGCAGCTTGTTGAACTCGCGCTTGCGCTTCGCCGCCTCTACGCCGTCACCGAAGTCGGGCGCGCCGGGCGCAGCATCGTCGATGTCGTCGAGCGCAGCGCTCGCGGAGAATTCGGATCGCGGGAATGCCCCCGCGTCCCGGGCAATGTCGACGCCCGGGGCAGTAGCTGATCTGGACATGGGAATCCGGTGCGTGAAGGACTGACTGGAAAGTGCGCATCATAGCATTCACCTGCGACGCTCGCGAAGCAGCCGGGGGGCTTCAGCTTTGCGCCGGCCTGTTAGACTCCGCTCACGGACGAAGGAGAGTGACATGTTCCAAGGCTGGCTGCTGATCGCGATCTCGCTGGGTTACATAGCGCTTCTGTTCGCCATCGCCTGGAGCGGCGACCGCCGTGCCCGGCTGAGCGGCCCGGTACGCCGCCGCCCGGTGGTCTACAGCCTGGCGCTGGCGGTCTACTGCACCTCCTGGACCTTCTACGGCAGCGTCGGACAGGCGGCGATCTACGGCTTCAGCTATCTGCCCATCTTCCTCGGCCCGATCCTCACCTTCCTGCTGTTCTGGCCGGTGTTGAGCAAAATGATCCGGGTCGCCAAGCGCCAGAACGTTACCTCCCTGGCCGACTTCATCGCCTCGCGCTACGGCAAGTCGCAATCGCTGGCGGCCTTCACCGGGCTCGCCGCGCTGGTGACGACGCTGCCCTACATCGCGCTGCAGCTCAAAGCGATGGCGATGAGCTTCACCGTCTTCACCAGCCGCGACGACATCATCAGCGCGCCAATGTTCGGCGACACCGCGCTCTATCTGGCGCTTCTGATGGCGCTGTTCGCGATCCTCTTCGGCACCCGCCAGACCAACGCCACCGAGCACCACGAGGGCATGATCCAGTCGATCGCCTTCGAGTCGCTGCTCAAGCTGGTGGTGTTCCTGATTCTCGGCGTGATGGTCACCTGGGTGGCGTTCAACACCATCGAAGGCATTCCCAGCCATATCATCCCCCCCGCGTCGGAGCAGCCCGCCTCGCTCGATCTGGATCATCGCTTCGGCACCGGGCTCGGCCAGGGGGTATGGGTCCAGACCGTGCTGGCGATGCTCGCGGTGTTCTGCGTGCCGCGCCAGTTCCATGTCACCGTGGTCGAGTACACCCACCGCGACGATGGATCCCGCGCCCGCTGGCTGTTCCCGATCTACATGGTGCTGGCGGCGCTGTTCGTGATGCCGCTCGCCACCGCCGGGCTTTCGCTCTACGGCGCCAGTGGCCTCGATCCCGACACCTACGTGCTGCATCTGCCGATCTCGATGGGCAGCGAATGGCTGGCGCTCTTGACCTTCATCGGCGGCTTCTCGGCGGCAAGCGGGATGGTGATCATGGCAAGCGTCACGCTCTCGATCATGATCTCCAACGAGGTGATCATCCCCCTGCTGCTGAGGCTGCGCTGGTTCGACCCCTCGCGCGGCGGCTATACCCGATGGCTGCTACGCGCCCGCCGCCTGATCATCGTGCTGGTGATCGCGCTGGCCTACGGGGTCTACCGGCTGCTGGCCGATTCGAGCTCACTGGCCGCGCTAGGCTGGCTGTCGCTGGCCGGGCTCGCCCAGCTGGCGCCAGCGCTGCTCGGCGGGCTCTACTGGAAACGCGGCAACCGCACCGGGGTGAGCGTCGGCATGACCGTGGGGCTTGCGATCTGGGCCTATACCCTGCTGCTGCCCACCCTGGTCCAGGCCGGCGTGTTCCCCGAGCGACTGGTCACCGAAGGGCCGTTCGGGATCGGCCTGCTCAACCCGCTGACCCCGCTGGGGCTCTCGTTCGCCGACCCGCTGAGCCAAGGGGTGATCCTGTCGATCGGGCTCAACCTGTTCTGCTACATCTTCGGCTCCCAGGTCAGCTCCCAGCGAATCGTCGAGCGCATCCAGGCATCGCTTTTCGTCGACAGCGCCGGCAGCCAGCAGCCTTCGGTCAACCGCCCGTGGATGGGCACCACGTCGGTCGAGGACTTGAAAGCGCTGTGCAAGCGCTTCCTCGGCGCCGATCAGGTCGACCGCGCCTTCGACGAATACGCCCAGCGCCAGCAGATGCCGCTGGCCGCCAACACCCGCGCGTCGATCGATACCATCCAGTTCAGCGAGCGCCTGCTCGCCTCGGCGATAGGCGCCTCCTCTGCGCGGATCGTGATCAACTCGGCGCTGTCGCGCCGCGGGATCGAGATCTCCGACGTGGTGTCGATCGTCGACGAAGCCTCCCAGGTGCTCGAGTTCAACCGCTCGCTGCTGCAGTCGACGGTGGAGAACCTGCACCAGGGGATCAGCGTGGTCGATCACAGCTATCGGCTGGTGGTGTGGAACCGCCGCTATCTGGAGATGTTCAATTTCCCCGACAATCTGATCCGGGTCGGCACCCCGTTCGAGAAGGTGTTCCGCTACAACGCCCAGCACGGTGAATACGGGCCGGGCGACCCGGAGGAGCACGTCGCTCAGCTGATGGACAACCTGCGCTCGGGCCAGCCCCACCACTACCAGCGCTACCGCAAGGACGGCACGGTGCTCGACATCCAGGGCAACCCGATGTCGAGCGGTGGCTTCGTCTATACCTACCAGGACATCACCCAGCAAAAGCGCACCGAAGAGGCGCTGATCCGCTCGGAGAGCAACATCCGCATCTACACCGACAACGTGCCGGCGCTGATCGCCTACTTCGATGTCGACTGCCACTACCTGTTCACCAACCGCGCCTATGAATCGGTAATGCAGATCGATCGCACCGATGCAATCGGCAAGCGCGCGGAGGAAGTGATCAGCGCCCGCGACTGGAAGACCCGCGCGCCCTGGATGCTGAGAGCGCTGGGCGGGGAGCGGGTCAGCTACGAGCTGTCGATGGACGATACCGAGGGCGGCGTGCGCTACATGCTCGCCACCTACACGCCGCACTTCGGGGTAGGTGGCCGGGTGCTGGGTTTCTTCGCGCTCTACCAGGACATCACCGAGCGCCGTCTGGCCGAGATCGCGCTCAAGGAGACCAACGAGCACCTCGAGGAGCGGGTACGCGAACGCACCCGTGAGCTCTCCCAGCTCAACGAGGCGCTGCGCAAGGAGAACCAGGTGCGCGCCCAGGCCGAGCAGGCGCTGCGCCAGGCCAAGCTGATCGCCGAGACCGCCAATGCCTCGAAGACCCGCTTCCTCGCCGCCGCCAGCCATGACCTGCTGCAGCCGCTCAACGCCGCCAGGCTCTTCACTTCGGCGCTGTCGCAACGCTTCGCCCAAAGCGAGCACATGAGTACCCTGACCCACATCGACAACTCACTGCAGGCGGCGGAGGAGCTGCTCGGCACGCTGCTCGACATCTCCAAGCTCGATGCCGGTGCCCTGACCCCCAAGCGCCAGCTCTTCAGCCTCGACGAAGTGCTGCGTCCGCTGCAGGCGCAGTTCGAAGTGATGGCCGCGGAGCGCGGGCTCGACCTGAAGGTGGTGATGACCCATGCGACGGTCGACTCCGACCCGCAGATGCTGCGCCGGATCATCCAGAACTTCCTCTCCAACGCCTTGCGCTACACCCAGGACGGGCGCGTGCTGCTCGGCTGCCGTCGTCATGACAAAGAAATCGTGATCGAGGTCTGGGATACCGGCCCCGGCATTCCGGAATCCAAGCAGGTGGAGATCTTCCAGGAATTTCGCCGCTTGGATCAGCAGTCTCGCCACCGCGAAAGCGAGAAGGGGTTGGGATTGGGCCTTTCGATCGCCGATCGCATGGCGCGAGTGCTCGACCACCCCCTGCGCCTGCGCTCCTGGGTCGGGCGCGGCACGGTATTCTCGCTCACCGTGCCGTGGCGGCGCGGCGAACAGGCCCCGGTCCGTACGCCCCAGCAGGCCCGCGCGGCCGCAGGCAACAAACTCAAGGGCGCGCGGGTGCTGTGCATCGACAACGAGACGCTGACCCTGGAGGGCATGCGCGCGATCCTCGAAGGCTGGGAGTGCGAGGTCTACACGGCGACCACCATCGGCGGTGCCAAGTCGGTGCTGCGCAACCTCGACGGCGACCCCGACGCGATCCTCGCCGACTACCACCTCGACAATGGGGTCACCGGGCTCATGGCGCTCGAGGCGCTGGCGGAGCGGATGAGCAATGAGGTGCCCGGCATCGTGATCACCGCCGACCGCACCGAAGAGGTCGCCGAGGAAGTACGTCGCGCGGGTTATCACCTGCTCAACAAACCGGTCAAACCCGCCGCGCTACGCGCGCTCCTCACCCGGTCACTACAAGCGCGGCGAAATTCCCAACGCGAGCCTTGATCCGCTACCAGGCCCTCGAACGAACACGCCGGTAGCCGCTTTCGCGGCTACCGGCGTGTTCGTTCCACAGCAGGCAGGAAGGAAGCGGATCAGCTTTCCTTTTCGACCTTCTTCGGTTCGATCTCCAGTCGCTGGGCAGCGATCACCGCCTGGGTACGCGAATGGACCCCGAGCTTGCGCAAGATGGCAGTGACGTGCGCCTTGATCGTCGCCTCCGAGACGTTGAGATCGTATGCGATCTGTTTGTTCAAAAGCCCCTCGTTGAGCATGTTGAGCACCCGGAACTGCTGAGGGGTGAGCGATGCGATCGCCTCGGCGAAGCGGGTTTCCTCCTCGTCGCTCTCTCCAAGCGCATTGGCCATCGCGGGCGGCAGCCATACCTCGCCATCCAGCACCTCGCGGATGGCCTGGCCGATCACTTCGAGCGACGACGACTTGGGGATGAACCCAGAAGCACCGTAGTCGATCGCACGACGCACGACGCTGGCCTCCTCGCTGCCGGAAACCACCACCACTGGGATATCGGGAACCTGACCGCGCAGCTGGATCAGCCCGGAGAAACCGTGGGCACCAGGCATGTGCAGATCGAGCAGGATCAAGTCAGCGTCGAGATGTTGGGTCACCACACTCATCGTGGCGTCCATGGAATCCGCTTCGACGATCTCGGTCTTTTCCGCCACGTTCGCCAGCGCCTGTGTCAGCGCGGCGCGGAACAACGGATGATCGTCGGCGACAATGAATTTCTGAGCTAAGGCCATGAGGTTTCCTCCAACACCCTCGCGATAATGGCATGCCGGCGGCATACCCTTCCCTTGATACGCTGCGCTTTCGTCGCCGTTACTTTTCCCGCGACGATTGAACCGGGCGCGCACCTCATCCGACATGCGCTAGAGGCACCGGAACACCCCATTAAAACGCCGATACCGCATCAAAGCCCCTAACGGTTCTACTTTAGTCGCCATCCTGCACACTACAGCATATGAACCTTTAGACCATACGACTTTACTCGCAATTCGGCCATTTCCGGCACGCTTTGAGGGGCAATGCGGCATAAGGTAAAACAACGCCTCCGCGCTATGCGCCGGAGGCATTGAATGACGATCAGCGCCGCCATCGCCGAGCCTGAGCCCAGCGTCAGCGCCCACGGCTACCGATCAATTCGTCGACCACTCCGGGATCGGCCAGCGTGCTGGTGTCACCGAGCCCATCCAGCTCGCCAGCGGCGATCTTGCGCAGGATCCGGCGCATGATCTTGCCCGAGCGGGTCTTCGGCAGCCCGGGCGCCCACTGGATCACATCGGGCTTGGCGATCGGGCCGATGTCGCGACGCACCCAATCGATCAGCGCGCGCTTGAGCTCATCGCTGGGGGCCGTGTCGTCGTTCAGAGTGACGTAGACGTAGATCCCCTGCCCTTTCACCTCATGGGGATAGCCGACCACCGCGGCCTCGGCGACCGCCTCGTGCGCGACCAGCGAGGATTCGATCTCGGCGGTACCGAGGCGATGGCCGGAAACATTGAGCACGTCATCGATACGGCCAGTGATCCAGTAGTAGCCATCCTCGTCCCGGCGGCAGCCGTCACCGGAGACGTAGACCCCCTCATAGGTCGAGAAGTAGGTAGTGACGAAACGCTCGTGATCGCCCCAGATGGTCCTCGCCTGGCCGGGCCAGCTGCGCTTGATCACCAGGTTGCCGGATGCCGCACCTTCGAGCTCACGGCCCTCTGGATCGAGCAACGCCGGCTCGACGCCGAAGAACGGCAGCGTCGCCGACCCCGGCTTGAGATCGATCGCGCCGGGCAGCGCGGTGATCAGGTGACCACCGGATTCGGTCTGCCACCAGGTATCCACGATCGGACAGCGGCCATTGCCGACCACTCGGTGGAACCAGTGCCAAGCCTCCGGGTTGATCGGCTCGCCGACCGAGCCGAGCAGGCGCAGGCTGTCGCGCCGGCTGGTGGAGAGCACCTGGTCGCCATGAGCCATCAGCGCGCGCACCATGGTGGGCGAGGTATAGAGAATGTTGACCCCATACTTGTCGATCACCTCGCCCAGCCGGCCGTGGTCCGGGTAGCTCGGCACCCCTTCGAACATCAGCGTCGTGGCACCGTTGGCCAACGGGCCATAGACGATGTAGGTGTGCCCGGTGATCCAGCCGACATCGGCGGCGCACCAGTAGATATCGCCATCGTGGTAGTCGAACACGTAGCGGTGGGTCATCGCCGCGAACAGCAGGTAGCCGCCGGTGGTGTGCTTGAGCCCTTTCGGCGTACCGGTGGAACCGGAGGTGTAGAGAATGAACAGCGGGTCCTCCGCGTTCATCGTCTCCACCGCGCATTCGCTCGACTGGCCCTCGACCAGCTCGTGGTACCAAAGATCCTTTTCTTGCCAGTCGATCGGATCCCCGCCGCGCTGGACCACCAGCACCCGTTCGACGCAGTCGGTACCGGCGCGTGTCAGCGCATCGTCGACATTGTCCTTGAGCGGCACCCGCTTGCCACCGCGCAGCGATTGGTCGGCGGTGATCACCAGTTTCGAGCCCGAATCCTTGATTCGACCAGCCAGCGCATCGGGAGAAAAACCGCCGAACACCACCGAGTGCACCGCGCCGATCCGCGCGCAGGCGAGCATCGCGTAGGCGGCTTCGGGGATCATCGGCATGTACAGGGTCACGGTGTCCCCGCGCGACACCCCAAGCGATTTGAGCCCGTTGGCCAATTTCCCCACCGCGGCATGCAGCTCGCGATAGGTGATTCGCTTGGACTCGCTCGGATCGTCACCCTCCCATAGGATCGCCACTTGGTCTGCACGCTCGTCGAGATGGCGATCGATACAGTTGTAAGCCGCATTGAGCTCGCCATCGGCGAACCAGCGAATTACCACCTCGTCGCGCTTGAAGCTCGACTCGTTCATCTTCGTCGGCCGCGTCGCCCAGTCGAGCTGGTCGAGCTGGTCGGCCCAGAAGGCGTCGGGGCTCTCGATCGAGCGGCGATACATCTGCTCGTACTGGGTCCGATCGATCCAAGCGCGCTCGGCAGTCTTTTCATCGACGGGGTAGATATCGCGTTTCTCCACGGCGGTCTCCTTGTCTCAAGCCGATATCGGGGCGGATACATCGCCGCCGCCCCCCTGCTTTCGCCTGAGCAACGAAAGTCGAGGGCTTCCTGGCAAGCAGACTAGACGTTCTAGGCCTCCTGGCCCATTCGCCATATGTCGCTGTCCTGACGACCGTGGTAGCAAAGCCATGCCCCGCAGCTACGACAGCGATAGCGCCCACCACGCAGCGCGAACCGATGGCGGCGCTCGCTGAATCGATGAATCCGCGGCTGCAGGTCCGCGCCACGGCATTCGCACAGATAGAGATAAGGCGCGGGGCTCGACCGACTGGTATCGAAACGATGGGTGGTTCGGGGAGGCAGGCCGTAGAGCCCGACCATCACGGTGCGCCACTCGACCCCATGGGGCGCCACTCGGCGCCGCACGACGTGATGGACCACCCAATGAGCGACTTCGTGGGCCACCACCTCATTGAGAAAGGCACGCGGCTGGTCGGCGAGCAATATCGGATTGAAGCGCACTCCGCCTCGGCCGAAGTGCGCCTGCCCGGCGCTCTTGCCGCGCAGATCGCACCATACCAGCGGGCTCGGCAGGCGGGGAAATTGCTTGCGGGCATGCTCTACGCAGCGCGCCACCTGACGCTCGACCAGCGCGACGAGAGCGGCGCTGTCGAGCCCTGCGAGGTAGGCGTCGTCGGCAGCGGCAAAAAGCGGCACCATCGGCGACAGGGAAGGGTCCAGAGAGAGATTCATGACTGCTAGAATGAAGCCTGATTGCGTCACCGCGCAAACGTTTCCACGGAGAAGCCATGATGACCGACCCCCACTCCCCCGACGCAGGCGCCCAGCTGGTGCCGCTGCTCGAGGACGAGGCCCTAGAAGAGCTTGACGCCTTCCTCGAGTCCGACCGGGTCGACCCAGAGGCGCTCGAGCTCTACGCAGCCCATGGATTCCTGGTGGCGCTGGCGATCACACCAGCGCCGATCGATCCCGGCACCTGGGTACCGGTGCTGTTCAACGGCGAGCCGGCGTTCGCCGACGACGCTGAACGCGACCATCAGCTGGGCCTGCTCGAACGGCTGCGCGCCAATGCCATCGACGCCTTCGAGCACGGTCATCTACCCGAACTGCCCTTCGATCTCGAAGTCGATGGAGAGCCTCTCGACACCCCGGTCGGCGCTTGGTGCGCGGGGTTCATGGAGACCGTGTTCCTCGATGAAAGCGCCTGGTTCGGGCCGCTAGAGGAGCGGGCCGCCCAGCTGCTGCTGCCGTTCATGGCACTCTCGGGCTTGTTCGAGGACGAAGACCCGGAACTCTCGGCACTGGCCAATTCGCCACGCGAGGCGACCCGGCTGGCGCGCCAGCTGCCCGAGCTGTGTCTCGATCTCTACCTGCTCTACCGCGCACCGCCCGAGCCCGTCGCCCGCGCCCCCAAGCAAGGCGGCAAGCAGTCCCGGGGGCGGCGCGGCGGCAACCGGTGAATGCAGGACCGCGGCATCGGCGTCGCTGGGTCGCGCGGCTATGCAGCCATCCGCTCTTCGAGGAGGGCGGCGAAGCCGAGGGCGCAGCACGCCGAGCTCGGGCCGAGGCACTGGTGGTCGGCGGCGAACGTGGCTGGCTGCAGCGCCTCTTCGCCCCGCGCGCGCCCAGGCTCGAATGGACCGGGCATGCGCTCGAACAGCTGCGGGAGCTCGATCGACGCGATGCCGATGCGCTGTTCATCCTGACCGGCGGGGCGCCCGCACGACGCTCGCTCGACGCCGCACTCGCGCGACTGGGGCGTCCCTTGCCCTGCTACGCCCTCGCCCCCCAGGAGCCCGGCACGGCGGGCGACTTCATCATCGCTCCCGGCGACGCACTCGATGCACGGCTGCTGCAGGCCCACCTGCTGATGCTGCTCGAGCAGCGCATCCCGATCGCGCTACGCCTCGGTCAGGCTGATGAAGCCGCCACCACATCGCTGCCCACGCTCCTGCTCGCCTTCCTCCAACGCCAGCGCCTCGCTGCGATCGGCGAGGCGGACAACCGAGCGCTGACGCTGCTGCCGGTGCGCGCCACCGAAGGCCAGCTCGAGCTTGCCGAACCGCTGGATCTCGATGCCTTCATCACCCTCCACAGCGACCTTGGCGGCACCACCGCCGAGTGGATCGAACGGCTCGCAACGCTGATCGAAAGCGAGCTTCGCGCGAGGACAGCACCCGCGCAGGCCTAGGCGGCATTGGCGTCGCCAAGCCAAGTTGAGATAAATTCTCAATTGCATGACTCAAACAACGATGCGCAAGCAGGGAACCCGTCGATGAAGAGAACCCTCGTCCCGCTGCTGGTCTCGGCCGCGGCACAGCTCAGCGCCTGGCCGGCCGCTTACGCCCAGCCGGTCGAGCGCCTGGCTGCGCTGGAAGTCACCGCGCCCCGCCTCACTCGCGAGCTCTTGACCACGCCCGCGGCGATCAGCGTGGTCGAGGGTTCGCAGGTGCGCGAGGCCGGGCCGAACATCCAGCTCGAGGAGTCGCTCACTCGAGTGCCTGGCATGCTGCTGCTCAACGGCGAGAACTTCGCCCAGGGCCAGCGCATCTCGATGCGCGGCTTCGGCGCCCGAGCCGCCTTCGGCATTCGAGGTATCGCGGTCAACGTCGATGGCATTCCCTTCACCATGCCCGACGGTCAGTCCCAGATCGACGCCATCGACCTCGATGACGTCGAGCGGATCGAGGTGATCCGCGGTCCTTCCTCGGTGCTCTACGGCAACGCCGCGGGCGGCGTGCTCGACATCACCACCGCCGACGGCCTCGACCCCGATGCAGGCGCGCGAGTGAGGCTCACCGCCGGCAGCCATGGGATGCAAAAGCTCTACGCCCGCCATTCGGGAGAGAACGGCGACTGGTCCCACAGCTTCGGTTTCTCTTCGCTGACCCAGGACGGCTATCGCGACCACGCCTCGGTGGAGAAGCGTCTGTTCAATGGCAAGGTGCGCTACCGCTTCGATGATGCCCGCTCGCTGACCACCCTGGTCAACCTGCTCGACATGCCGCGCGCAGACGACCCCGGCGGACTGACCCTGGACGAGGTCCGCACCCGGCGTCGCCAAGCCGCGCCCAACGCCTACGCCTATGACTCGCGCCTCGAGGTCTCCCAGCAGCTCCTGGGTCTCGGCTACCAGGATCTCGACCTCGGCGGCGGCGAGCTCAACGTCAGCGGCTGGGTCGGTCGCCGCGACTTCGAGCAGCAGCTCCCCTCACCCGCCACCTCGGGCAACGTGCCGCAGTTCGTGCGCCACTTCTATGGTGCCAAGGCAAGCTACTCGAACCGATCGAGTCTCGCCGGGCTGCCGCTGCACTACGTATTCGGCAGCGATCTTTCGCGCCAGGAGGACAACCGCCATCGCTACTACTCGCCGCCGCACTCCGACAGCCGATCGCTCAGGGACGACCAGCAGCAGGACGCCACCGCGCTGGGACTGTTCGCCCAGGGCGACCTGAGCCTGTCGCGGACCTGGACGCTCTCCAACGGACTGCGCTACGACGACGTGCGGCTCTCGATCGACGATCGCAGCGACGGCGGCCAGGGCAGCGGCCGGCGCAGCTTCGACCAATGGAGCTACTCGAGCGGCCTGACCTGGCAATACCTGCCGACCCATGCCGCCTATGCGACCATCGGCACCGCCTTCCAGACCCCGACCTTCACCGAGTTCGCCCGGCCCGACGGCGACGCCGGCTTCAATTCGGGGATCGAGCCACAGCAGGCGATCAATCGCGAACTCGGCCTGCGTGGCTACTTCAACAGCGGCGTGCATTACGACCTCGCGCTCTACTCGATCCGCTCGAAGGACGAACTGGTGGCCTATACCGAGCAGGGCCGGACCTTCTACGCCAACAGCGGCCGCACCAAGCGCGAAGGTGTGGAATTCGGCCTTTCCGCACC
Organism: Halotalea alkalilenta; assembly: GCF_001648175.1. Taxonomy (NCBI): domain Bacteria; kingdom Pseudomonadati; phylum Pseudomonadota; class Gammaproteobacteria; order Oceanospirillales; family Halomonadaceae; genus Halotalea; species Halotalea alkalilenta. Next base: position 3,592,754 of record NZ_CP015243.1, read on the forward strand.
GCTGCCCGCCGGCTTCAGCGTCGACAGCGCGTTCTCCTACGGACGCGCCCGCTTCGAAAGCGACTCGGGCCAAGGGGTCCGCAACGGCAACCAGCTGCCGGGTATCCCCGAACGGATCTGGTCCAGCCGGCTGAACTGGCGCTCCGAGGCGCTACGGCTGACGTTCGAGAGCCAGCATCTGAGCGGCATGTATGCCGACAATGCAAACCAGATGAGCATCGATGACAGCTGGGTATTCAACCTGCGCGGCGCCCGCGATCTCCACCTCGGCGGCGGACAGGCAGTGACCCTGTTCGCAGGACTGCGCAACCTGTTCGACGAGCACTACTACGCCAACGTGCGGATCAACGACGCCAACGGCCGCTACTACGAACCCGCCGCCGGACGCACGCTCTACGCCGGCGTCGAACTAGGCTTCTGAGCCCTTCACAGGATCCTAGACCGGCTCGCCATGAACGGACCAATAAACCCGTTCGTCCCGAGCGGTGCCATACGCGCCAAGGCCAGGTACCGGCTCGGCAATGGGGGCGCCAGTCGAGGGATCGTGCGGCGGCGATGAGGCCGTGGTTCGAGACGCATCCGAGCATCCTGAGCGAGTACCGCGAGTCGAAGGGTCCTCGCTCCTCACCACGAACGGTGGCTGGGCTGCTCCTCGCCGGCTATCCGAGCATTCTGAGTAAGCGAAGCGTATCGAAGGACACGAACGGACCAATAAATCCGTTCGTCCCGAGCGGCGCCTGTACACGCCACGGGCAGGTACCGGCTCGGCAATGGGGGCGCCAGTCGAGGGATCGTGCGGCGGCGATGAGGCCGTGGTTCGAGACGCATCCGAGCATCCTGAGCGAGTACCGCGAGTCGAAGGGTCCTCGCTCCTTTCCATGAACCCCCTCCGAGTTCTCCTCGACAGGGGGATGATCAGGGGGGAGATTGGGCGGTCGTCATATCGTTCTTCCTCAACTTTCAGGCAGAAGCATTTTGAGCTTCAGTCTGGATAGGCGTCACGGAGAACCCGAGCTGCTTGGCGAGTCGACGCATGGAACGTTGCTTGGTTTCCAGCGCCTGTGCCTCGTAGTACTGGAGTCCGTGTTCGACATAGTCCAATCCTTTGACCATGACGCGCCAGAACAGCGCCGCGAGTTTGCGCGCCAGGGCGATATTGGCGATCAATCCACCTCGGCGACCCGCCATCCGACGGTAAAAACCGCCCAGCGCAATGTGTTTGCTGCGAGCGAGGCTGCGGGCCATGACGCAAAACAGGCGCCCAGCACGATTACGCCTGCGCTTGGCCGAGCGTTGGCGCTTACCGCTCTGATGACTCCCGGGGGCCAGCCCGGCCCAAGCGGTGAAGTGTTTCTCGGTCGGCCACTGGGTCAGGTCGGTTCCCACTTCACCTATGAGTTGCAGGACGCTGTAGTCCGTATGGGCGGGAAGCACGGTGAGATCATTGCCTCCACACAGAGCCACCAGCATCGGATGCAGGTCATCGATCTGGGGTGCATTGGCACCGCCTCGCTTGTGCGCCTTGGACGGCGGCGACGTCGGAGGATCGACGTCGATCGAACGGAGCACCGCTTCGATCTGTTGGTCGCAAGCCCTGATCAAACGCTGGTAGTGCTCCCAGCTTTCCAGCGCCTGGCGCAACGCGAACAGATGCTCCTCGGCCCAGGTCCCTTGCAGAGAGGCTTTGATCCGTTCGGCCTTCTGCTGGCGGATCTGCACGTCGCACAAAGCCAGCAGTCGCTCAGGATCGCGTTCACCCTCGAGCATCGACCGGATCACCGCCATGCCGCTGCGGCCCACCAGGTTGCTGATGACATCGTGCAATTTGATGTTCATCCGCTCCAAGGCCTTCTGCAGATGCTGCACATGCCCTGCGGCCAGCGTGATGTGGTCCTGGCGCAGTCGCAGGTAATCCTGCAAGCGCCGGATCTCGGCTGGGGGCACGAAGCCTGCCCGCAAGAGTCCGTGCGCGTGCAACGTCGCTCCCCACTGGCAATCCTTCATATCCGTCTTGCGACCCGGCAGATTGCGGGTGTGCTTACCGTTGACCATCAGCACCTGTAGTTTCGCGGCTTCCAGCACGCTGTACAGGGGCAGCCAGTAGATCCCCGTGGCCTCCATGGCCACCGACTTCACCTTCTGCGACAACAGCCAGTCGCGTAGCTCATGCAGCTGTGCCGTGAACGTGCCGAATACCTTCGGCTCCCCCCCGGCAATCGACACATGCATCTGCTCGCTGCCGACATCCACGAAGGCTGCCAATGGATCCAATACCGGTAAGTGGGCCATCTTATAGCTCCTGGGAACGGGTCGATGGAGAAGGGGTTACCGCAAGCCCGGTCGTGTTCTGGGAAGACAAATCTTTCCAACGGGAAGCCAGGCTCACCATAATGCGCAGCAGCCCACGACCAGAGCCATTCTCACCACCGGGCACCCGGCACCAAAAGACATGCGGCCACGCTGCTTGCGGCAACACAGCCATGCTACTCGGGTTCAAGGTCCATGCGCAGTGCCATCGCGATGGCACAGGAGGCTCACCACGAACGGTGGCTGGGCTGCTCCTCGCCGGCTATCCGAGCATTCTGAGTAAGCGAAGCGTATCGAAGGACACGAACGGACCAATAAATCCGTTCGTCCCGAGCGGCGCCTGTACACGCCACGGGCAGGTACCGGCTCGGCAATGGGGGCGCCAGTCGAGGGATCGTGCGGCGGCGATGAGGCCGTGGTTCGAGACGCATCCGAGCATCCTGAGCGAGTACCGCGAGTCGAAGGGTCCTCGCTCCTTTCCATGAACCCCCTCCGAGTTCTCCTCGACAGGGGGATGATCAGGGGGGAGATTGGGCGGTCGTCATATCGTTCTTCCTCAACTTTCAGGCAGAAGCATTTTGAGCTTCAGTCTGGATAGGCGTCACGGAGAACCCGAGCTGCTTGGCGAGTCGACGCATGGAACGTTGTTTGGTTTCCAGCGCCTGTGCCTCGTAGTACTGGAGTCCGTGTTCGACATAGTCCAATCCTTTGACCATGACGCGCCAGAACAGCGCCGCGAGTTTGCGCGCCAGGGCGATATTGGCGATCAATCCACCTCGGCGACCCGCCATCCGACGGTAAAAACCGCCCAGCGCAATGTGTTTGCTGCGGGCGAGGCTGCGGGCCATGACGCAAAACAGGCGCCCAGCACGATTACGCCTGCGCTTGGCCGAGCGTTGGCGCTTACCGCTCTGATGACTCCCGGGGGCCAGCCCGGCCCAAGCGGTGAAGTGTTTCTCGGTCGGCCACTGGGTCAGGTCGGTTCCCACTTCACCTATGAGTTGCAGGACGCTGTAGTCCGTATGGGCGGGAAGCACGGTGAGATCATTGCCTCCACACAGAGCCACCAGCATCGGATGCAGGTCATCGATCTGGGGTGCATTGGCACCGCCTCGCTTGTGCGCCTTGGACGGCGGCGACGTCGGAGGATCGACGTCGATCGAACGGAGCACCGCTTCGATCTGTTGGTCGCAAGCCCTGATCAAACGCTGGTAGTGCTCCCAGCTTTCCAGCGCCTGGCGCAACGCGAACAGATGCTCCTCGGCCCAGGTCCCTTGCAGAGAGGCTTTGATCCGTTCGGCCTTCTGCTGGCGGATCTGCACGTCGCACAAAGCCAGCAGTCGCTCAGGATCGCGTTCACCCTCGAGCATCGACCGGATCACCGCCATGCCGCTGCGGCCCACCAGGTTGCTGATGACATCGTGCAATTTGATGTTCATCCGCTCCAAGGCCTTCTGCAGATGCTGCACATGCCCTGCGGCCAGCGTGATGTGGTCCTGGCGCAGTCGCAGGTAATCCTGCAAGCGCCGGATCTCGGCTGGGGGCACGAAGCCTGCCCGCAAGAGTCCGTGCGCGTGCAACGTCGCTCCCCACTGGCAATCCTTCATATCCGTCTTGCGACCCGGCAGATTGCGGGTGTGCTTACCGTTGACCATCAGCACCTGTAGCTTCGCGGCTTCCAGCACGCTGTACAGAGGCAGCCAGTAGATCCCCGTGGCCTCCATGGCCACCGACTTCACCTTCTGCGACAACAGCCAGTCACGTAGCTCATGCAGCTGTGCCGTGAACGTGCCGAAGACCTTCGGCTCCCCCCCGGCAATCGACACATACATCTGCTCGCTGCCGACATCCACGAAGGCTGCCAATGGATCCAATACCGGTAAGTGGGCCATCTCATAGCTCCTGGGAACGGGTCGATGGAGAAAGGGTTACCGCAAGCCCGGTCGTGTTCTGGGAAGACAAATCTTTCCAACGGGAAGCCAGGCTCACCATAATGCGCAGCAGCCCACGACCAGAGCCATTCTCACCACCGGGCACCCGGCACCAAAAGACATGCGGCCACGCTGCTTGCGGCAACACAGCCATGCTACTCGGGTTCAAGGTCCATGCGCAGTGCCATCGCGATGGCACAGGAGGCTCACCACGAACGGTGGCTGGGCTGCTCCTCGCCGGCTAACCACGAACGAGCCGGATGTCCTCTCCTAGACACTGGTCAGCCTCGCGCTCTCGGCGCTGCTTTGGCTGTTCAACCGCTGATCGGGCGGGAGACCGCTGTTCAGCGCAGCGCGCGATGGACGTAGAGGTCGTAGCGACTGTTCTTTTCTTCGACCACGTGCTGCGGAGCGGGGCCTGCGAGCGAGGCGGCGCCTTTCGGGCGCTTGACCACCACCCGGTGGGTGGCGACATCCAGCGCGGCCTCGAGCAGTCTCGGTGCATCGTCGTCGGTGTCGGCGAGCTCGCGAAAGAGCCGCATCTCCTTTTTCACCAGCGCGCGTTTGTCGCGATGCGGGAACATCGGGTCGAGATGCACCACCTGGGGAACCACACCGCTCGCTGCGACCATTTCGGCCAGCCGTCCGGCGGCGTCGCCATGGCATAGCCGCATCCGTGCGGCGATCGGGGCTACCTCGGCGGATAGCGCGGCACGATTCAAGCCATCCTCGAGCAGCGCGGCGATCGCGCCGACCCGTTCGATCATCAGCACCTGCGCGCCGAGGCTCGCGAGCACGAAGGCATCGCGGCCGAGGCCGGCGGTGGCATCGATGATCGAGGGGACGACACCGGGCTTGAAGCCACAGGCGCGAGCGACCAATTGGCCTCGACCACCGCCGAAGCGACGGCGATGGTCGGCACGCCCGGCGACGAAGTCCACCCGCACCGGGGCGCCGTATTCGGCCTCGCCGCCGGCGAGCTCGAGGCCGTCCGGCGTGAGGCGAAGCGCGAATCGGGCATCACTTCCGCACGCCAGCCCGTAGCGCGCCGCCAACGCCTCGATCCTCGCCGGGTCCCCTTGCAGCGCAACCAGATTCAATCGAGCGGACCGCGCTGGGAGCGACTGGCGACTTCGTTGCGCAGATAGACCGGCTGGACCTCGGCAGGCGGACGCGCCAGCCCCAGGAAGTAGCCGCGCGCGGCGATCAGCGCGATCGCGCGGGCATCGGGCTCGAGAGTGGCCTCGAACCGGGTGATGCGGGCGCGTACCCCGGCGTCGAATGACTCGAGGTGGCCGAATCCCGCGCCGGCGCCGAAGAAGTCACCGGGCACGGCCGCGGGCAGTCGCAGCGCGCTGGGTTCGATGACCTGCTCACCATCGAGACCTACCGCCTGGATCCAACCGGCTTCACGCTCGATGCGAAAAGCCCCGGTGTAGAGTTCGCCCATTCGCGCGTCCAATGCCGCCAGCACCAGTTCGGTGCCGTGGCGCAGGTATGCATCGAGCGCCAGCGCTTCGAGCGTCGAGACCCCGAGTAGCGCTCGCCCGGCGCCGAAGGCCAGGCCCTGGGCCACGCCCGCGGCGATGCGGATGCCGGTGAACGAACCGGGGCCATGGCCGTAGGCGAGGGCATCGATGCTCGAAAGCGCCACTCCCGCCTCACCCAGAACCGCATCCACCATCGGCAACAGCTTCTGGGTGTGCTGGCGCGGGGCGATCTCGTAGCGCTGGAACAGTTCGCCCCTGCCGCTGGCATCGCCCCGCCACAGCGCCACCGAACAGGCGCTGGAGGAGGCATCCAGCGCCAGCAGCAGGTGCTCGCTCATCGCTTGCCTCAGCCTTCGAGCACGGCGAGCAGCCGAGCGCGGATCTGCTCCAGATCGCCGACACCTTCGACGCGATGGCACTTCGGCGCGCTGTCCGGCTCGCTGGCCGCCCAGTCGCGGTAGTAGCCGACCAGCGGCTCGGTCTGTTGGTGATATGTATCGAGACGATGGCGCACGGTTTCCGGCTTGTCGTCATCGCGCTGGATCAGCGCGTCGCCGGTGACATCGTCCTTGCCCTCGACCTTGGGCGGATTGTGCTCGAGGTGATAGATACGCCCGGAATCGGGATGCACGCGCCGGCCGGAAAGGCGGCTGATGATCTCTTCATCGGGCACCGCGATCTCGACCACGTGGTCGATGGACACGGCGGCCGCCTTGAGCGCGTCGGCCTGCGCGATAGTGCGGGGGAAGCCGTCGAGCAGGAAGCCGTTGGCACAGTCGGGCTCGCGAATGCGCTCTTCGACCAGGGCGACGATCAGATCGTCGGAGACCAGCTTGCCTTCCTTCATTACCTGCTCGACCTGGCGGCCCAGTTCGCTGCCTTGTTTGATCGCAGCGCGCAGCATGTCGCCAGTGGATATCTGCGGGATCGAGAAGCGCTCGCAGATGAACTTCGCCTGGGTACCCTTGCCGGCGCCCGGGGCGCCCAACAGTATCAAACGCATTAGCCTGCGCTCCTTCGTTGCTCTACTTGGTATCAGCGCCCGTTCCCGACCAGGGGGCGAAGCCTTCAGTGCTCTCCCCGATGCCCAGCGGCGGTCGATGCTACGGGCTCAAAGCGGCGCCACGCGCAACGAAAAGCGGCCCACGTGGGCCGCTTTTCGCTAGGTTGTCGGTGCTGCACTGACCCGACTATACCGCTTGCCTCGATTCGACGCGACCCCGGCTGAGTGCCAGAATGCCGCATCTACGCTCGCTTCAGAGCACCAATCGACGAATGTCTGAGAGCAGCTCGGCAAGGAACGCGGTGAAACGCGCAGCGTCCGCGCCGTTGAGCGCCCGGTGGTCGTAGGAAAGGCACAGCGGCAGCATCAGCCGAGGCTGGAAGGCCTTGCCGTCCCACACGGGCTTCATCTGCGCTTTCGACACCCCAAGGATCGCGACTTCGGGCGCATTGACGATCGGCGTGAAGGCGGTACCACCGATCGAGCCCAGACTCGAGATGGTGAAGCAGCCGCCAGTCATCTCCTCGCGCTTGAGCTTCTTGTCCAGGGTACGCTTGGCCAGATCGGCGAATTCCACCGCGATCTCGAGCACGCTCTTCTTGTCCGCATCGCGCAGCACCGGCACCATCAGCCCGTCGGGCGTATCGACCGCGACACCGATATGGACGTACTTCTTCCATACCAGCTTGTCGCCATCGGGATGCAGCGAGACGTTGAACTGCGGGAAGCGTTTCAACGCATAGGCACTGGCCTTGATCATGAATGGCAGCGGGGTCAGCTTGGCTCCCTGCTTCGCCGCCTCCTCCTTCATGCTCTTGCGGAACGCCTCGAGCTCGGTGATATCGGCCTCGTCGAACTGGGTCACGTGGGGCACGTTCAGCCAGCTGCGATGCAGATTGGTCGCACCTGCCTTGAGCAGACGACCCATCGGCTTCTCCTCGACCTCACCGAACTGGCTGAAGTCGACCGCCGGAATCGGCGGAATGCCAGCCCCCGCGGCGGGTGCGGCGGCGGCGGCCGGTTTAGCGGCACCAGCCTGGCTCATCAACTGCTTGACGTAGGCGTGGACGTCCTCCTTGAGGATTCGCTCACGCGGACCGCTGCCCTTGACCTGCTCGAGCGCCACGCCAAGCTCGCGGGCGAGTTGCCGGACCGCGGGTCCCGCATGGACGACCGGCTTTGCCTCGCGCTGCTCGGCGCTGAGCGACTCGGTGCTCGGCTCGCGGGCGACGGCTGGCGCGGCTTCGGGCTGTGTGGCCTTGCCTGGCTCTGCCTTGCTGGGCTGTGCCTTGGGCGCCGGCTTGGCCGCGCCGGCCACCTCGATGTAGCCGATCAGGTCGCCCTGCTTGAGCGCATCGCCCTCCTTGACCGCGACCTCGACGACCTTGCCCTTGAACGGACTCGGTACGTCCATCGAGGCCTTGTCCGACTCGAGCGTCAGCAGCGTGCCCTCGGCCTCGATCTCGTCACCGACCTTGATCGCCACCTCGATCACCGGCACTGCGTCGTCGCTGCCGATGTCGGGCACCCGCAGCTCCTTGCGCTCCGGCTCACCGCTGGCCGCCGCGGCCGATTCAGGCTCTGCTTCGGTCTCGGCGCTTTCGCTCGACGCCTGCGCCTTGGCGGGCGCCTCTTCGGCCGGCTCGGCGGCACCTTCGCCTGCGATCTCCATCCGTCCGATCACATCGCCGGTGGAGACACTGTCGCCTTCCTTCACGCTGAGCTCGATGATCTTGCCCTTGTGCGGGCTCGGCACATCCATCGAGGCCTTGTCGGACTCGAGGGTGATCAGCGCATCCTCCGCTTCGACCTGGTCACCGGCCTTAACCGCCACTTCGATGATCTCGACCGCGCCCTCACCGATGTCGGGCACCTTGATCTCGACTTCGCGAGAACCGCTCCCCTGTGAGGCGGAGGCCGACGGCTGCTCGCGCGCCGGCTCCTCGGCCTTCGGCTCGGCGGCGGCTTCGGCCTTCGCGGGCGCCTCGATCTCGTCGCCGCCCTCGAGCTCGAGCTCGACGATTTCGTCACCGAAGGAAACCTTGTCGCCCTCTTTGACCAGCACGCGCTTGACCTTGCCTGCCTTGGGCGACGGGATGTCCATGGAGGCCTTGTCGGACTCCAGCACGATCAGAGTGTCTTCGGCAGCGATCTGGTCGCCTTCCTTGACGGAGATCTCGATGATCTCGACGCCCTCGCTGTCCCCGATGTCGGGGAGCTTGATGATTTCGCTACTCAAGTTCGCGCTCCTCTCACCACGCCAGTATCTGGAAACCCCGCGCGGACGCACCGCGCCGGGGTCTGTTCGGTCGCGACTCAGACAGTCAGCGGATTGGCCTTATCGGCGTCGATGCCGTACTTCTCCATCGCCTGCTTGACCACTTTGCGCTCGACCTTGCCCTGGTCGGCCAGCGCCTTGAGCGCGACGATGGTGACGAAGTAGCGGTCGACTTCGAAGAAGTGGCGCAGCTTCTCACGGGTGTCGGAACGGCCGAAGCCATCGGTACCGAGCACGTGGTAATCACCCGGAACCCAAGCACGCACCTGGTCGGCGTAGAGCTTGATGTAGTCGGTGCTGGCGATCACTGGCCCTTCGCGTCCTTCCAGACACTGGGTGATCCAAGGTTTGGCTGGCTCGGCGTCGACGTTGAGGAATGCCTGGCGATCGACCTCCAGCGCTTCGCGACGCAGCTCGTTGAAGCTCGGCACGCTCCAGACGTCGGAGGCGACGTTGAAGTCATCGCGCAACAGCTCCGCAGCCGCCTCGACCTCGCGCAGGATGGTGCCCGAACCCAGCAATTGGACCCGTGCCGCCGGCTTGGCGCCCTTGACCTCGGACAGCCGGTACATGCCACGCACGATGCCTTCCTCGCAGCCTTCCGGCATTTCCGGGTGAACGTAGTTCTCGTTCATCAGGGTGAGGTAATAGAAGCAGCTTTCCTTGTCCTGGTACATCCGCTTCAGGCCCTCGCGCACGATCACCGCCACCTCATGGGCGTAGGTCGGATCGTAGGTCCGGCAATTGGGGATGGTCGAGGCGATCACGTGGCTATGGCCATCCTGGTGCTGCAGCCCCTCGCCGTTGAGCGTGGTACGCCCGGCGGTGCCGCCGAGCAGGAAGCCCCGCGCCTGCATGTCACCGGCCGCCCAGGCCAAATCGCCGATGCGCTGGAAGCCGAACATCGAGTAGTAGATGTAGAACGGCAGCAGCGGCAGGTCATAGTTGGCATAGGAGGTGGCCGCGGCGATCCACGAGGACATCGCACCGGCCTCGTTGATCCCTTCCTGCAGGATCTGGCCCTTGCGGTCCTCGCGGTAGTACATGATCTGGCCGGCGTCGCTGGGCTCGTACTTCTGCCCTTCGTTGGCGTAGATCCCGACCTGACGGAACAGCCCCTCCATCCCGAAGGTACGCGCCTCGTCGGGAATGATCGGCACCACCCGCGAACCCAGCGCCTTGTCCTTGAGCAGACCGTTGAGGATCCGCACGAAGGCCATGGTGGTGGACACTTCACGGTCGCCCGTTCCCTTGATCTGGCTGGAGAAGATCTTGTCGTCGAGCGTGGGGATCTCAAGCGCCTGGAAGTCGCCGTTGCGCGCAGGCAAATAGCCGTTGAGCTTGGCCCGGCGCTCGTGGAGATAGCGCATCTCCGGCGTATCTTCCTCAGGACGATAGTACGGCATGCCCTGCTCGAGCGCTTCGTCGCTGACCGGAATGTCGAAGCGATCGCGGAACACCTTCAGGGCGTCCGCGTCCATCGACTTGATCTGGTGCGCCTCCATGTCCGCCTCGCCATGGCCACCGCCCATGCCGTAGCCCTTGACGGTGTGGGCGAGGATCACGGTCGGACGACCATCGGCGTTGTGGAACGCCTCGTGGTAGGCCGCATAGACCTTCTGCGGATCGTGGCCGCCGCGGTTGAGCTGGTAGACGTCCTCGTCGGACATCGACTCGACCATCTTCAGCGTCTGCTCGTACTTGCCGAAGAAATTGTCGCGGGTGTACTTACCGCCCTGGGCCTTGTAGCTCTGGTACTCGCCATCGACGGTCTCGTCCATGACCTTCTGCAGGTAGCCCTGCTTGTCCATGGCGAACAGCCGATCCCAGAGACCGCCCCAGACCACCTTGATCACGTTCCAGTCGGCACCGCGGAACATGCCCTCGAGCTCGTCGATGATCCGGCCGTTGCCACGCACCGGCCCGTCGAGGCGCTGGAGGTTGCAGTTGATCACGAAGATCAGGTTGTCGAGCTTCTCGCGGCGCGCGACGTGGATGGCACCGAGGGTTTCGACCTCGTCGCACTCCCCGTCGCCGAGGAAGGCCCATACCTTGCGATCGCCCATCGGCTCGAGCCCGCGCGCGTCGAGGTACTTCATCATCCGCGCCTGGTAGATCGCCATCAACGGACCGAGCCCCATCGACACGGTCGGGAACTGCCAGTAGTCCGGCATCAGGTAGGGGTGCGGGTAGGAGGAGATACCCTTGCCGTCGACTTCCTGGCGGAAGTTGTCGAGCTGCTCCTCGGTGAGCCGGCCTTCGAGGAAGGAGCGCGCATAGATGCCCGGGGCGATGTGGCCCTGGAAGTAGATCAAGTCGCCCTTGGTCTCGCCATTGCCACCGCGGAAGAAGTGGTTGAAACCGACCTCGTAGAGCGTACAGCTGGACATGTAGCTGGCCAGGTGGCCGCCGAGGCCCTTGTGCTTCTTGTTGCTGCGGATGACTTGGGCGACGCTGTTCCAGCGCACCGCCGAACGGATCCGCCGCTCGATGAACATATCGCCGGGCATCTTCGCCTCGCGATGCACCGGGATGGTGTTGCGATGAGGCGTGTTGACCGAGAAGGCCGGCTGCATGCCGTCGCGACGCATACGGTCCGCCAGTCGGCTCAGCAGGTACCGGGCGCGCTCGTCGCCTTCACGATCCATGACCGATACCAGGGAATCCAACCACTCCTGGGTTTCGATCGGATCGATATCTTCTCTTGCCTCGAGATTCATGGACGTCTCCGAATGGGAAATGAGGGTCTGTCACCGCAGAGCTTCGAGCGGGCGGCGCGCACCTTGGCACGTCGTACGGGAGCGAGCGACAGGGTCACCGGGCGAATGGGCGGGAACCAGCGTGGCCGGCAGGCCGCGTATCAGAGATAAAGCGCCACGGTAACGAAACGTTCGGAAAGATACCGCAATCCAAAAGGGCTGCCAATTCGGCCATTTGCGCCCAAGCCGGCGGTTTCACCGGGCCGAATAATGGATATGCATTCCGCAGTGGACGATACGCTCACGCCGGCCTGGTTGGAAAAAAAGCCTGGCTATCGAGATAAGGATATGCCGCGAATTCGGCAATCTTCGGCGAAAAGGCGAGATGCGCCCGATCCGGGTCGAAATGGCGCTTACCCGCCAAACGGGCAACGCCGGCCGCTCCGCTCGATCCCGGCGTAAAGATCCGGGCTGACGCGGCGTACCACACTCACCCGCACCGCTTTCAACTATGGAAACCACTTCCAATCATCCGGCGAAACAGCGCCCAATCGAAACTCGGCCCGGGATCATACTTTCGTCTAGGTGCAATCTGCTGATGGCTGAAGATTCGCCCCTCATTGAGCCCCGGATAGGCGGCGGACAGCGCGGCGAACACGGTCGCGAGCGCACGGTACTGCGCCAGCGTAAACGAGCGCTCGTCACCCTCGAGCTCGATGCCGATCGAAAAGTCGTTGAACCGCGAACGCCCCTCCCACTGCGACTGACCGGCGTGCCAGGCGCGACGATCGAAGGCAACGAACTGTACGCACTCGCCATCGCGACGAATCAGCAGGTGAGCCGAGACCCTGAGCCCCTCGATCCCTGCGAAGTAGGGATGGGCGGCGTGGTCGAGCGTGTTGGTGAACAGCCGCTCGATCTCGTCGCCGCCGAACACCCCCGGAGGAAGCGAGATCGAGTGCAGCACCAGCGCCGATACCTCGCCCTCGGGCCGCTGGTCCTGGTTCGGCGAGCGGCAGCGCCGCACGCCGCGCAGCCAGTGCTCCTCGACCGGCCCGATCACCGCCGGCATTCCGCGTACGGCTTAGCCGGGCTCGGACCGATGAGCGGACAAGCGGTGGCGAAAGCGAAGAGAAGCTGTGTCGACACGGGATGATCCAGTTGCAAAGCTTAGGAAACGTACGCTGAGAAGCGCTGCGACCATCGTCTAGCGTCCAGCCCATCGCGCACGATGTGGACACCACTCTACGCCAATCGGCCCGGTGGACAATCCTTGCGCGGGCACTCGTCCCTGCCTGGCGGGCGCACAGCCTGCATCCGGGCGGGATTCAACAACCTCCGAAGCGGCGCGAGGGTGCAACGAGCAGTGGTCGATTTCATCTCCTGACCGAACGGCGGCGAGTCGCGTATGATCGATGAACGGGTCCCAGGCGTATCGATGCGCCATCGCCCGTCCGTTTTCATTTCGTCTTGTACGCAAAGGAGTCGAGCATGCTGAGGATCTGGGGACGGGCCAACTCGAGCAACGTCAAGAAGGTACTGTGGTGCGCTGAGGAGTTGGGCCTGCGCTTCGAGCGCATCGATGCCGGCGGCGCTTTCGGCTTGGTCGACGGCGAAGAGTTCAGGAAGATGAACCCCAACGGCCTGGTACCCTGCATCGAGGACGATGGCTTCGTGCTGTGGGAATCCAACGCGATCATCCGCTATCTGCTTGCCCGCCACGGCGACGACTCGACGCTGCTGCCGGCGACTCTCGAGGGGCGCGCCAGTGCCGAGCGCTGGATGGACTGGTGCAGCTTCTCCCTGTCCGCTCCCTTCGCAGTGCTGGTCAAGCACCTGGTGCGCAGCCCCCCGGAGCGGCGGGATGCCCAGGCGGTCGTCCCGGCGGCGGCGAGCTTTGAGGCGTCGATGCGAATCGCCGATGCCGAGCTCGCGCAGTCTGCCTGGTTCAGCGGCGAGAGTTTCGGTATCGGCGACATCCCGCTCGGTGTACTGGTCTACAGCTGGTACGCCCTTCCCGGCCTCGAGCGCCCCTCGCTGCCCGCGCTCGAAGACTGGCAGCGCCGTCTCGCCGAACGCCCGGCGTTTCTCCACTGGGTCGCCGTCCCGCTGAGCTGAGCCCGAGCGCAGGCCCGCCCCGGACGGGGCGGCAACCGCCTGGCACCATGTTAGACTCTGGCCAAGCCCCACCAGCAGCCAAGCGACGCCATGACCAAGACACGCATCGGCCTGATCTTCGGCGGAAAATCCGCTGAGCACGAAGTCTCCCTACAGTCGGCGAAGAACATCGTCGACGCCCTCGACAAGACCCGCTTCGAGGTCACGATGATCGGCATCGACAAGCAGGGGCAGTGGCATCTGAACGATGCCTCCAACTTCTTGCTCGATGCCGACGACCCCTCGCGGATCGCGCTGCGCGAGTCGAATCGCGACCTCGCCGTGATGCCCGGCCGCAGCCATGGCCAATGGCTCGAAGCGGACGCAGGTGCGCTCGCCCAGCTCGACGTGATATTCCCGATCGTCCACGGCACCCTCGGAGAAGACGGCTCACTGCAAGGGCTGCTGCGCATCCTCGACCTGCCCCAGGTCGGCTCCGGGGTGCTCGGCTCGGCGATCTGCATGGACAAGGATGTGGCCAAGCGACTGCTGCGCGACGCAGGGCTGCAGGTGGCCCCTTTCGTCAGCGTCACCCGCACCCGCCGCGCCAGCCTCGATTTCGATGCCGTGGTCGACCAGCTCGGTCTGCCACTGTTCGTCAAGCCGGCGAGCCAAGGCTCCTCGGTGGGGGTCAGCAAGGTGGTCGACCGGGCGGGATTCGAACGCGCCCTCGATGAGGCGTTCTCATTCGATCACAAGGTACTGATCGAACAGGCGATCGAAGGCCGCGAGATCGAATGCGCGGTGCTCGGCAACGACGCCCCCAGAGCCAGCCTCTGCGGCGAGATCCTGCTCAGCGACGAGTTCTACTCCTACGACACCAAGTACATCAGCGAGAGCGGCGCGCGACTTTCGATTCCAGCCGAGCTCACCGACGCCCAATCCGAAGCGATCCAGGCCGTGGCGCTCGAGACCTTCGCGCTGCTCGAATGCCAGGGCATGGCGCGGGTCGATGTCTTCCTCACTGAGGACGACCGAGTAGTGGTCAACGAGGTCAACACCCTCCCAGGCTTCACCCGGATCAGCATGTATCCGAAACTCTGGGAAGCAAGCGGGCTCTCCTACAGCGAACTTCTGACCACGCTGATCGCACTCGCCCGCGAGCGCCATACCCAGGACCTCGCCCTCAAGAGCTCCCGCAGCGAGCGCTGAACGTTACACCGTCGCGCCCGCCAGGGCGCGGCGTCATCCGCGCGGTGGTCTCGCAACACTGCTCGGTACGGATGCCGCAGATCACCACCCGCCGGATGCCATGCTCGCGCAGCCAGGCCTCGAGTCCAGTGTCGGTGAAAGCGTTGTGAACCCGTTTAGTGAAGGTGACCGCTGCACGATCAGTGAACTCGAGCAATGGCGTGACCAGGCCGAGGGCTGGATCGAAAGGCGTACCGCCGCCCGGCTCGGCATGGAGGATGCGCACCAGGGGCATCGCCGCCGCGTGGGCTGCGTCGATCAGCCGGCGCAGAGGCGGGACGAAGGCCTGATAACGCTCTGCCTGCCAGTAGTCACGGGCGGTAAAGGAGTTCTGCGCGTCAATAAGCAGCAGGGCGGTGGCACTCATGGCAGAACCTCGGGGAGCGGCGGGAAGGCTTGGGCTTAATCGCCTGCGGCCCTCCCGCTCAAGGCACTGCGTCGCCGCTAGCGGACTTATCCGATCATGCTTTGCGGCGCTCGCGCGGTGGACAGGTGGGCACCCGTGTCTTCAGCGCTTCGACGAAGCGGCGGCGGTCGGCACGCGCCAGCATGCCGATCGGCACGACCCTGGCTCTGTGCCTGCCGTGGTTGAGCCGCAGCCTGACGTTGGTGACATGGCCACCGCGTTCGAGGCATTCGATCTCGTCGAAGCGCAGGCTGATCATGCGCGGTGAAAACAGCGACCCACCCATGTAGCGCAGCCGCTCGCGCTCGAGGCGCAGCGCCGGGGTGCAGCGCTTGCGCCGATGGAGATGATGAGCCAGCAGCGCAGCCCAGGCCGCCATCACCAGGACCAGCGGCAGCGCCTCGAGCAGGCGCTGCTCGCGAGCGGAGACGACCAGGATCGTCACCGCGCCAGCGAGCAGCACGCTCAGCCCGATACCCAGGATCACCAGGTTGCGCCGGGGCTCGCTGAAGAACTCGTCACCCGCTGCGGCGGGCTGCCCAAGGGAAGTCACGTGCTGATCACTCCTGCTCATCTGCTGGCGACCATCCGTTGCGAACGGTCGGTGCTTGGCGTTTGGTCGAAGCCGGCGTGGCCGAGGGTATAGCGATAGCGCAGGCGCTCAAGCACCACCCCACCGCGCTCGACCCGCTCGCTGGAAAGCCTGCGCCAGCCGAGGTGCTCGAGCCTGGGCGCGAGCACCAGGCTGGCATCGATATCGAGATGGGCGAGCTTCTCGGCGCGGGCCTGGTCGAGCGCCGCGGCGAGCAGGCAGGCGCCAATCCCGCGCCCCTGCAGCGAAGGCCAGACATAGAGCATGCTGATGCGGCCATGCGGCAGGTCGAGCTCACAGAAACCGACGCAGCGGCGGTCGAGGTCGGCGACCAAGGTGCGATAGCGCAGCTGGCGCATCACCCAGGCGCCGGGGTCGCGCGGCAGCGCGCAGGCCCAGGCCTCGCGCTGGTCGAGATCATAGTGGCCCGCGGCCCCGCGCATGATCGCGTGGTGAAAGACCTCGGCCTGATCCACGGCATCCTGGTCCCGGGCCAGGCGCAGGCGGACGCGTTCGAGCAGCGCATCGGAGGGACGATGGCGTTGAGGTTCGATCATCGGTCGTTCCGGTCGAAAAGACGTGGGTGCCAGCCGGCGCTGGCATACGCAATGGACCACGAATGCCGCGACGGGTTCGCCCGGCATGGGTGGAAGCACAGAGAGCCTACCCAACTCGTCGAGCCGACGCCACAACGCCGATCTCGCCGACCGCCGCCACTGCTTGCTAGACTGCGCGGCGATCCCCTCGACGTATTCTCGGACCCCGGCCATGCCCTGCGCCTCTCACTACGCCCTCGCGCCGATCGGCCTGATCGAAGGCTGCTACCCGGACAAGTTCGGCGTCCCTCGCCAGCCCGGGCTCGCCCGCGCCGCGACCGCGCGCCTGCGCCTGCTCGGCGAGTTCGCCCAGCCGGATGCGGTGCGCGGCATCGATGCATTCAGCCACCTATGGCTGACCTTCGTCTTTCACCTCAGTCCGCCCCGCTGGACGCCGCTGGTGCGGCCACCGCGGCTCGGCGGCAACCGCAAGACCGGGGTATTCGCCTCGCGCGCAACGCACCGGCCCAACCGGCTCGGCCTCTCGCTGGTCGAACTGGTGGGCGTCGAGCTCGATGATGGCGTCTGCCTGGTGCTGCGCGGCCATGACCTGGTCGATGGCACCCCGGTGGTCGACATCAAGCCCTATCTGCCCTGGGCCGACGGTGCCGAACACGCGCGCGCCGGCTTCGCCCCCGCCCCGCCCGAGCTGCTGCCGGTACGCTTCAGCGCCGAGGTGGAAGCCCAGCTCGCCAGTCGCGCCGATGGCGCGTCGCTGCGCGCGCTGATCGAGGACGTACTCGCCCAGGACCCTCGCCCTGCCTATCATCCCATCGATCCAGCGCGACGCTACGGCGTGCGGCTCGCCGACCTCGATGTCGGCTTTCGCCTCTGCGCGACGGAAAACGGCCCGCAGGTCGAAGTGATCGACCTGCGGGCCTGGAAACGCCCCTGACCGTCCCCGGGGCTAGAACATGTGGATCCCATAGCCCCACAGCAGCACGCCCGCGGCGAGCAGCGCCTCGAGCACCAGCACCCCGATCGCGAACGCGGAGCCGGAAACCACCATCCCCTCTCGGCGATCGATATCGAGAAAGTCGGGGATCCCCGCCTGGAGCAAGTAACCGGTGTAGCAAAGCGCCACCAGCCCCACCACCGCCCAGAGCAGCGGCGCGGGATAGAGCGCGACCAGCCCGCTCAAAAACAGCGGTGTGGCGATGTAGCCGGCGAACACCACGCAGCGCCGGTGGCTCGGCCGATCAGGGTAGCGCCTGGCAAGCCAATGGATCACCGATCCCATCGCATAGACCGCGGCCAGCATCAGGATGTAGAACACCACCCCGAGCACCACCGCGGTACCGGTTTCGATCCGCATGCTCGAGCCACCGATCTGCCACCCGACCTGAGTGGTACCGATGACCGCACAGATCACCGGGATGGCGGCCAGCAGCAGTACGTGATGCAGGTAGTGATGAGAGACGCTTTCGTGTTCACCGCGGATCTGGCGCCATTCGCGGTGCGGGTGGGCCAGCAGGCCCCATACGTGATTGACCATGCGATGACTCCTCACCCGCCGCGGGCCGCAGCCGGCAGGCTGGTGCGAAGGAGCGCGCCCGTGCGGCGCGGCGGCCCTAGACTTTTACTCTAGTCGCTCAGCGCGATCACGATGTGCGACCTTGGTCTCAGGCCAGCCACAACGACATCGGCCCCGGCGAGCGCCGGGGCCGATGTCTCGGGCCAGGATGGGAAGCATGCGGCTCAGCCGAAGTCGACACCGATCCGGCGACCGACCTCTTCATAAGCCTCGATCACACCGCCGAGCCCTTGGCGGAAGCGATCCTTGTCGAGCTTCTCGCGCGTATTCGCATCCCACAGCCGGCAGCCGTCCGGAGAGAACTCGTCGCCGAGCAGCAGTTCGCCTTTGTGAACGCCGAACTCGAGCTTGTAGTCGACCAGCAGGATGCCGGCATCGAGGAACAGCTGCCGCAGCACGTCGTTGACCTGGAAGGTCAGACGTTTGGCGGTGGCGAGCTGCTCGATGGTGGCATAGCCGAGCGAATCGGCGAGCGACTCGTTGATCATCGGATCGTGGAGGGCGTCGTTCTTGAGGAACAGCTCGAAGGTCGGCGGGTTCAGATCGCGTCCCTCTTCGATACCGAGCCGGCGGCACAGACCGCCAGCGGCGACGTTACGCACCACGCACTCGACCGGAATCATGTCCAGGCGCTTGACCAGGCTCTCGTCGTCCGAGAGCAGCCGCTCGAAATGCACCGGCACACCGGCTTCGCGCAGCTTGCCCATGATGAAGGCGTTGAACTTGTTGTTGACCATCCCCTTGCGTGCCAGCTGCTCGACCCGCTGGCCGTCGAAGGCGCTGGTGTCATCGCGAAAATGCATGATCAGCAGGTCAGGGTCGTCGGTGGCGAAGATCGACTTCGCCTTGCCGGCATAGAGTTCGTTGCGTTTTTCCATGGCGGAAATCTCCGAGGGAGGCGTTGGGCTATGCGTTGATCAGAGCACGCGCTCGACCGTGCGGTCGAGCCGCTGCCAGCCGATGCCACGGTCCTGGGCCGCGACCATCAGCCGCGAGGCATCATTGTCGAGCAGGGGTTCGAGGGCCTCGAAGGCCAGCTCGGGCCGGTTGTTCTTGTCCGACAGGTGTGAAGCGACGACGCGCTGCAGCCGGTCGGTGCCCCAGTGGCGCAGCAGCGCCACCGCCTGGGCATTGGCCAGATGGCCCCAATGCCCGCCGACCCGCCTTTTGAGGCTCGGCGGATAGGGGCCTTCGGCCAGCATCCTGAGATCGTGGTTGCACTCGAGCAGCAATCCGTCGCAGTCGCGAAAGCGCCGGCGCACATGGTCGGTGACATGGCCAAGATCGGTGAGTACGCCGAGCCGGCGGCCGGCGGTCTCGAACAAATACTGCACGGGCTCGCGCGCGTCGTGGGGAACGGTCACGGGATCGATCTCCAAGTCCTTGATCGCGAAGCGCTGCTCCGGATTGATCAAGTGGACCCGCTCGAGCCCCTCGAGCTTGCCGGCGAGCCAAGTGCCGGCGGTGAGATAGACCGGCAGCTTCAAGCGCTTGGCCAGCGAGCGTACGCCGCGCAGATGATCGCCGTGCTCGTGGGTGACCAGCAGCGCATCGATCCTGGTCGGATCGATGCCGAGCAGCGCCATCCGCGCGAGCGCGTCGCGCAGGCCGAAACCGCAGTCGACCAGCACCAGCGCCTCGTCGCTCTCGACCAGCGTGGCGTTGCCCTTGCTGCCGCTACCCAGCGAGGCGAAGCGCATCAGCGCAGGGTGCCAGCCACCGCCTCGAGAATCTCGCGGCTGACCGCCTCCGGCACCGGATTGCCCTGGTCATCGCTGACCGTGACGCCGACCCGCTGCGGGTCGAGACTGGCGACGTGCAGCCGATAGTCGGCGGTGGCGCCTCTCGAGAACCAGGAGAACCAGCCGCTGCTCTGCGCCGCGCGAGCATGGAAACGAATCCGCATCTCGCCACTTTGCTGGTCATGGTCGAGCAGGCGACGGTCGTCGCTGTCGAACGATTCGCCCAGCTGGTAGCTGAGCTCCGACCAAGCGCGCGGATAATCGAGCGCGATGAGCAGCCGCCAGTTGTTCTCGAAGGCATCGAGGCGCACGCGGTCGGCCTGGCTCAGCCCCTGCCCCGCCATCGAGTTCACCGACGACGCGCCGGTGGAGAAATGGCGTTCGAGCGCGGTGACGCAGGCATCGTCGGTGGCGTTGCCAGCAAGGCAGTAGACTTCGGTGGTGTTCGCTCGCAGCCCCTGGCGCAGCGCCAGGGTGACGTCGCTGGTGACGATCCGGCCCTGGGCGGGCTCGAGGCTCTGCACTTCACGGCCTTGGCTCGAGGCGAACTCGGTCAGCCGCGGCCAGACGCTCGAGGGCGTGCCCTGCACCACCAGCCAGCGCTGGCCATTGGCCTCGCGCACTTCGACCGGCGCGCCACGGCTGGCGGTACCCATCGGCTCGGGACGCGGCACCTGGAAGTTGTTGCTCGGACGAACGAAGCCGCTGGATGCGTCGGGCACCGGCATCGCATCCTGGAAGGCGCTCGCGTTGCGAGTCGCCGGCAGCTCGAGCGGCGGCGCCATCTCGGCATCGATGTATTCATAGTTGCGGTCGTGGAAGTAACCACCGCCACAGCCGCCGAGTAACAAGGTGAGAGGCAAGGCGACGAAGAGGGTCCGCTGTCTGATCATCACTTGACCACCCCAGCGAGCTGGAGGGTCTCACCGACGGTGGCATGGTACTTGTCCGAAAGCCAGGTCAGCGGCAGCCGGATACCGGCCTCCGCCAGGCCCATCTGATTGAGCGCCCATTTGACCGGGATCGGATTGGCCTCGATGCCGAGCACCGAGTGCAAGGGCATCAGCCGGGTGTTGATCTGGTGGGCGCGTTCGGCATCGCCGTCCATCGCCGCCACGCAGAGATCGTGCATCGCTTTCGGCACGACGTTGGCGGAGACCGAGATCACTCCCTGGCCGCCGGCGAGGACGAACTCGCAAGCGGTCGGGTCGTCACCGGAGTAGAGGGCGAACTCGCTGCCCTGGAAGTGCTCGATCAGCTCCTCGGCGCGCTCGAGATCACCGGTCGCTTCCTTGAGCCCGATGATGCCCTCGAGCTCGGCGAGGCGGAACACGGTCTCGTTGTAGAGATCGACCCCAGTGCGCTTCGGCACGTTGTAGAGGATCACCGGCAGGCCAGCCTCGGCCACCGCCTTGAAGTGCTGGTAGAGTCCTTCCTGGGTCGGCCGGTTGTAGTAGGGCGTCACCGAGAGGCAGTAGTCGGCGCCCGCGTCCTTGGCGTAGCGAGCCAGGTTGACCGCCTCCCAGGTGGCATTGGCACCGGTACCGGCGATCACCGGGATGCGTCCTTTGACCTCGTCGACGATGGTGCGGATGACATCGAAGTGCTCCTCGACGGTCATCGTGGTCGGCTCGCCGGTGGTGCCGGCGGCGACGATCCCGTCGGTGCCGTGCTCGAGATGGAAGCCGACCAGACGGCGCAGCGCGTCCCAATCGATTTCGCCGCTCACCTTCATCGGCGTCGCCAGGGCGACGATGCTGCCTGTGATCATCTCGCGAACCTCTCCGTATCGTCTTAGCTGAATGTCGTCTGCCGAACGCTGGCTGCGCGGGGCTTGCGCCGCGCTGTATGCGGTGCCGATGGACGGGGCTAAATGTTACTGTCGCCCGGAAGTAGTGTACAGCGACGTTTGTCCGCCGCCATGGCGGGCCCGAACCAACCCCAAGGAGCGATACGATGAGCCTGACCCTCAACCAACGGCTCGAGGACTTCAGCGCCCCCACCACCGGCGGCGGCACCCTGCGACTCTCAGAGCTCGCCGGACGCCAGCTGGTGCTCTACTTCTATCCCAAGGATGCCACCCCGGGCTGCACCACGGAGGGTCTCGACTTCAGCGCCCGCGCGGAGCGCTTCGCCGCCGCCAACACGCTGGTGTTCGGTGTCTCCCGCGACAGCCTCAAGCGCCATGAGAACTTCAAGGCCAAGCAGTGCTTCGCCTTCGATCTGGTCAGCGATCCCGATGAAACCCTCTGCCGCGCCTTCGATGTGATCAAGCCGAAGAAACTCTACGGCAAGGAGTACGAAGGCATCGAGCGCAGCACCTTCCTGATCGACGCCGAGGGCCGCTTGGTCAAGGAGTGGCGCAAGGTCTCGGTGAAGGGGCATGCAGACGAGGTGCTCGCCGCCGCCGAAGCGCTGGCCAGAGGCGAGACGCCCTGAAACGCGGCGACCTCACCCCTTGATCAGCACAAAGCGGAAATCCTCACCGGCCGGCTCACGCAGCTCGAGGCGATGACGGCTCAAGGCGACGAAACTGGCGATGTCCTCCCAGGCACCAGGATCGCTGGCCAGCAGTTCCAGCCGCTGGCCAGCCTCGAGCCCGACGAGCCCTTGCTTGGCCTTGAGCAGCGGCAGTGGACAACCGAGCCCGCGGGCATCGATGAAAAGATCGGCAGTGGGCCGTTCGCTATCGCTCATCCGCATCTCGCCTATGTGGGGCGGCTCGAAAACACCAGTCTTGTCTTCGCCGCGCATCGCAGGCACCTTGCCAGACCGACGCTGTCGATACCAGTATGCCCCTTCGCCGCCAAGGAGCCTCTTCCACATGCAGCCGCGCCGTTTCCCGCGACACCGCTCGCTGGTGCTCCTCCTGATCGGGACATTGAGCCTCGCCTGCTCAGCGCTACCAGCGCTCGCCCAGGTGTCTGGCAGCGATCGCGCGGTCGACGAGGCGCTGCTCGGCCCGACGGGGGGACGGTTCGACCTCGGCACGCCGGTGTTCACCCCGCCTCCGACCAACAGGCCGTCGAGCACCGGCACAGGCGGCCAGGGCGAGTACCGGCTACCCTCTCTCGGCGCCCAGAGCATCAGCGTCAATGGGATGGACGAAACCCGCCTCGGGCGCGCCTGGATGCGCCAGTTCCTCGCCCAGGTGAGCCCCTGGGACGACCCGATCACCCAACAGTATCTCGAGTCCGTGGTGCAGAGGCTGCTGCCATTCAGCGGTGTGGGACCGATAGACCCTGCGGTGCTGCTGCTCTCGAGCCGCCAGCTCAACGCCTTCGCCGTGCCGGGCGGGGTGATCGGCGTCAATACCGGGCTGTTCCTCTCCGCACCGGATCGTGACGCCTTCGCCTCGGTGATCGCCCACGAGCTTGGCCACCTCTCCCAGCGCCACTTCGCCCGCAACGTGCAGCAGGCCAGCCGCTCCCAGATGCCAACGCTCGCGGCGATGCTCGCCGGGATGGTGATCGCCGCCAGCGGCGCAGGCGACGTCGGTATCGCCACCATCGCCGGCAGCCAGGCGGCGGCGATGCAAAACCAGCTCGCCTATTCGCGCCAGTACGAGCAGGAAGCCGATCGCGCCGGGCTCGACATCCTCGCCAGAGCGGGCATGGACCCTCAGGCGATGCCGCGCATGTTCCGTGCGCTGCAGCGCACCGCGAGCCTGCAGGGCAGTTCGCCGCCGGAGTTTCTGCTCACCCACCCGCTCACCGAGGGACGGATCAGCGCAAGCCAGGCCCGCGCCAATCAGCTCCACGTCGCCTACCAGCCACCGGGACCGGAGTACGGCATGATCCGTGCCCGGGTGGTCCTGGCGATGTACATGGATGATCCGAGCCAGGCCCGCGAGCGCCTGCGCAGCGATCTTACCGACCCCGACGCGCTGGCTTACCTCCAGGCACTGACCCTGACACTCCAGCACCGTACCGACGAGGCGCTGGCCGCCTTCGATGCGCTCGCCGCACGCCAGCCGGACCTGCTGATGATTCCCGCCAGCGCCGCCGATGCAGCGCTCGATGCCGGGCGATTCGACGAAGCCCGCGCCCGGGCCCGACAGCTGCTGCGCATCGCTCCAGACTACTATCCTGCACAGGTGCTCGAGGCACGCGCCGAGCTCTCGAGCAACCCCTCCTCGGCCTTCGATACCCTGCGCCGCGTCGCCGAGCGCCGCCCCGACGATCCGCAGGTATGGGGGCTGCTCGCCGAGGCGGCCGGACGCGCCGGACACGAGGGGTGGGGACACCTGGCGCTGGCCGAGCAGGCGCAGCTGACCGGCCGGGTCAGTACTGGCCTGCGCCAGCTCGATATCGGCGCCCACGTCGCTGAGCAGAGCGGCGACTATGTGATGCTCGACCGGCTGCGCGCGCGCCGCGATGCGCTCACGCAGTATCGCCGCGACATCGAACAGTTCTGAGCCACGCCCGCTGGCGCGGCGTGCCACCCGAATGAGGAGATACCATGACCACCCCGATTCCCGTCGCGCTGATCGGCTTCGGCTTCGTCGGCCGCACCTTCCACGCGCCCTACCTGCTCGCCACCGAAGGCCTCGAGCTGCGCGTGATCTGCTCGAGCCAGGCCGAGGCCATCCAGCAAACGCTTGGCGGTCAGGCCCGCACCCTCGAGGTGGTCACCGACCCGCAAATCGCCGCCGCCCATCCCGAGGTCGAGCTGGTGGTGATCGCCTCGCCCAACGCTACCCACTACCCGCTGGCCAAGGCCGCGCTGGAAGCCGGCAAGCATGTAGTGGTCGACAAGCCCTTCACCCTCGATCTTGCCCAGGCGCGGGAGCTGGCCGAACTGGCACGAGCGCATGGGGCAGTCTTGTCTGTGTTCCAGAACCGGCGCTGGGACAGCGACTTTCTCGCCGTGCGCGAAGCGATCGAAGCGGGAACGATCGGCGCGGTGGTCGAACTCGAGTCGCGCATCGACCGGTTCCGGCCCGAAGTGCGCGACCGCTGGCGGGAGCAGGCACTGCCAGGCTCCGGGCTGTGGTTCGATCTCGGCCCGCACCTCGCCGACCAGGCACTCGAGCTGTTCGGCATTCCCGATGAGATCGAGGCTTCGATCGCAAGCCTGCGCCCGGCGGCGAAGACCGACGACTGGGCCCAGGTGGTCCTCCACTACGGGCCCACAGCCGAGCGCGGCGCACTCAAGGTCACGCTGCATGCCAGCATGCTGGTCGCGGTGGAAAGCCCACGCTTCGTCGTCCACGGCCTCGAGGGCGGCCTGATCAAGCGCGGTGCCGACGTCCAGGAAGACCAGCTGCGCGAGGGCATCTCACCGCTCGAGCCAAGCTTCGGAATCGATCCCGATCCGCTCAGGCGCTACGACGCCGACGGCCTGGTCGAGGAGCGCCCTGCGCCGACCGGCAGACAGCGCCACTACTACGAGCTGGTGCGTGACGCGATCGCCGCGGGCGGCGACAATCCCGTTCCACCACGCCAGGCGGTGGTGCTGATGGCCCTGCTCGAGACCGCCACCCGCGCAGCCGAGCAAGGCCGCCGCTTGCCGCTCGAGCTGAGTGATGAAGAGCGCGCCGCCTGGGCGTGAACCCGGAAATGGAGAGCCGGCGGCGATCAGCCGGCGATGAAGGAAGATGCAACCCCCATGGAATTCGTCCAAAGCGGCAAGTATTCAGAGGTCCACTACGACCGCTCGCGCAAGGTATTCATCAAGACCTTCCAGCCCAAGTTGGCAGACCGCCTGCGCTATGCGCTGCGCATCCGCCCCTATCCCGGGCGCAACTTCGTCATCGTCGCCGAACGGCTCAAGGCGCTCGGCATCCGCGTGCCCGAAGTGCTCGCCTTCGAGCGCTACCGGCTCGAGATGCGCGATGTCGAAGCGCCGGAGCTGCGCGGCCTGATCCTCGATGACGTAGCGCTGCAGGAGCGCTACGTCGAACTGATCATCAAGCTCTATCGCGACCGCATCCACTGCCGCGGGCTGCACACCAAGAACTTCCTGGTCAAAGACGGCGAGCTGGTGGCGATCGACCTCGATGCCTACAAGGCGCCGCGACTCATCCACTACAGCGGGCGTGAGTTCCTCACCTGCCTCAAGCGCTCGCTCGGCGGCCCCGAAGCCTTCCTCTACCAGCGGATCGTGGAACGACTCGGCGTGACCGACGCGCCCTGAAGGAGAAACGGGTACTGCGGTGTCATTGCAGCGACTTGGTCATGAACACGCTGAAGGGATCCTCGGCGTAATCGGCGAACGGCGCGCAGTACTCGAAGCCGAAGCGCTCGTAGAGCAGCCGGGCCGGCTCGAAATCCGCAGTCGAGCCGGTCTCGAGGCTCACCCGGCGAAAGCCGCGCGCTTGGGCCTGGTCGAGCAGGTGCTGGAGCAAGCGCCGAGCGACGCCGCGTCTTAAGTGGCGCGGCGAGGTCTTCATCGACTTGAGCTCGGCGTGCTCGCTATCGAGCCTCTTGAGCGCGCCACAGCCGACCAGCTCTGTGCCCTCCCACGCACTCCAGAAAGTGATCCCGGGCCGCTTGAGGGCTTCAAGATCGAGCGCATGGATGCTTTCAGGCGGTGAATACAGCGCCATGCTGCGCAGATGGTCATCGAGCAGTTCGGCCACTTCCGGCCCGCTCAGGTCGTCTATCGTTATCCGCATCTATGCCTCGCCCACTTGCCTGTCGATTGTCATCGCACCCGCCTGCGGCGCATGGATCGCCAGCAGATAGCGCGAGGCCTCGAGCGCCTCGAACCGGTCCTCGCCGTAAAGCCGGCAGCGCAGCACGTCACCCGGCGCCAAGCGGTGGCGCCGTCCTTCGATCTCGAGCTCGAGCGCGCCCTCGATCAGCCAGAGGTGATGTTCGAGCCCGGCGAGCGGCGAGACGTCGTAGGCGATCACCGCCCCCGCCGGCAGCTCGCACTCGATCAGCTCAACGGCGTAGCCGGTCGTTGGCGGCGACAGGCTGCGCCGACGCAGCCCCGAATGCTGGTCGACCCACAGCGGCTGCTCGGCGCGGGTCACCAGTGCATGATTGCCCGACTCCAGCTCGCCGAGCAGCCTGGACGCAGTCATCCCAAGGGCGCGACAAAGCCGGTTGAGCTGCACCGTACTGGGACTGCTCTCTGCGCGCTCGAAGCGCGAAAGCGTCGCCCGACTGACGCCGCTGCGCTCGGCCAGCGTCTCCAGCGACCAACCGCGTGCCTGGCGCAGCATCGCCAGGCGCTCGGCGAGGCGAAGCTCGAGCCGGGTCTCTTCCGAGGTCAAATCCATTCGCAGGCTCCTATCTTTGGCGCAGGCTCTTATCTTTCGCGGAAGGGATCGAAGCCAAATCTCAATATAGATCTATTTATCTCACAAAAGAGAATAGGCGACCAGCCTTCAGGCCGTTCGATGCACCCGGCACGAGGAACCCGGCTGGCCGGTAGCCACCGTCTATTCCGAGTTCATCGCCCGCGACGGGTCGAACGTGTCAGCCTTGGGCTGTCGGACGAATGACGACGCTGCCAACATCCACTTCGGGCGGTTGCTCGAGTGCATAAAGGATGCCCCGTGCGATCGCGTCTGGAGAAATCGCAATTCCCCCCAACTGCTGTTCAATCATTTTCTTCGCTGGCGGGTCGGTGATCGTGTCGCCGAAGTGGGTGGCTATGATCCCTGGCGACACTTCGGTCACGCGCAGGTTGGGGCCCGCTTCCTGTCTCAACACTTCGGTTGCAGTGCGCACCGCGTTCTTGGTCGCGGCGTAGACACCCATCGTCGGAAGCATCTGAAGGCCCGCCGTCGAAACGACGTTGACCACATGCCCGCTCTGTTGGCGCCCGAATACCGGAAGGGCAGCGGCTATACCGTAGAGTGTGCCGCGAAAATTCACATCGATCATGGCATCCCAATCATCGACCCGCAGCGCATCGAACCGGGAGATTGGCCCGACGCCTGCATTGTTGACGATAACGTCGAGCCGACCGCCCCTCGCGACTGCGAAGGCGACGAGCTCTTCCAGATCGCTTCGATGACGAACGTCAGTCCTTTTGAACACGGCTTTGCCGCCAGTGGCGGTGATCTCGTCCACTAAGGCCTGAAGCGCCTGCTCGTTGCGAGCGCCCAACGCAACGAACGCGCCCTGCTCCGCAAGCAGCTTGGCTGTTGCCCGACCGATCCCGCTGCTCGCTCCCGTGATAGCGACGACTTTGCCTTCAATGCTCATTGCCGATCTCCTTTGCGAACATGAAGAAGATATGCGAGCACTTCGAGATTACCTATACTCAAAACCCCATATAATTGTCGTAGTCGTCTAAAACTATGCGTGACCCATTGTCGGATATCTTTGACGTTCTCGGTGCCAGGGTGACTAGGCGCACCCGCATGGAAGCGGCAGGCCAATGGGCCCTCGCGTTCCCTGCCGTCGATCGGCTCAAGTTCGTCGCTCTGCTTCGCGGCAGCCAGTGGATGCTGCTCCCGGAGCGCCCTCCTCAGCTCTTGAGCGAAGGGGACGTATGTTTGATCGGACATACTGCATATGCGGTGGCCAGCGACCCAGACATGACGCCGATCGATGGACTGGCTTTTTACGCAAGCCCTGGCTGCGACGTGGCGCGCATCGGGGGAGACGATACGATTGGGATTGGCGGGACGGTCACTTTCGCTGGCGCAAACGCGGACTTCCTGCTCGACATGCTGCCAGAGTTCATGATCGTGCCGCGATCCTCGCCCGGATCCGGCGCGATCGCGACGATCCTCGCACTCATGGGTAGTGAGATCGAGCGGGATCGGATGGGTGGCGAGATCGTAAGTGCCCGGCTCGCCGACGTGCTGTTGCTGGAGGCGATCCGGGCCTACGCCGGCCTCGTC
Organism: Halotalea alkalilenta; assembly: GCF_001648175.1. Taxonomy (NCBI): domain Bacteria; kingdom Pseudomonadati; phylum Pseudomonadota; class Gammaproteobacteria; order Oceanospirillales; family Halomonadaceae; genus Halotalea; species Halotalea alkalilenta. Next base: position 3,621,489 of record NZ_CP015243.1, read on the forward strand.
GGGCAGACTGAAATGGGGGGGCTCGGCGCGCTCTCGGACGCGCGGCTTGGCCGAGCGCTTCACGCAATCCACGAAGATATCGCGCATCCTTGGACCGTGGCCCAGCTCGCTAGCGTGGCCGGTATGTCCCGCGCTGCCTTTTCCGCCGAATTCACCCGCCGGACAGGAAAGCCGCCGCTCACCTACCTGCGAGCGTGGCGTCTTACCGTCGCTCGTGCAGCACTGATGCGGGGTAATACCACCGTCGCTCGCACGGCGAGCGAGGTCGGCTATACGTCACAAAGCGCGTTTGGACACGCTTTTCGACGTGCCTTTGGGCATCCTCCGAAATCCGGCGCTCGATCATGAGCAACGGAATCTGTGGCAATTTCGCAAGGCGCTTGTTTAGATCCACCCAAGGCCGAGACCGTCTCTATACGCAAAGACCCGGCCGCAAGCGGCCGGGTCCCGGTAATGATGGTGGGTCGTGTAGGATTCGAACCTACGACCAATTGGTTAAAAGCCAACTGCTCTACCAACTGAGCTAACGACCCAGCGGGCGAATGTTCGAGGTCTCGATGGTGGGTCGTGTAGGATTCGAACCTACGACCAATTGGTTAAAAGCCAACTGCTCTACCAACTGAGCTAACGACCCAACGAGACGATTTCGCCTGGGCGCGACGGACGGGTTCACCAGCGGTGATGGTGGGTCGTGTAGGATTCGAACCTACGACCAATTGGTTAAAAGCCAACTGCTCTACCAACTGAGCTAACGACCCGCGTTCGGCGCGTGTCGGGCAACTTACCAATCAGGCGCGAAGGCGCATGCAATGGTGGGTCGTGTAGGATTCGAACCTACGACCAATTGGTTAAAAGCCAACTGCTCTACCAACTGAGCTAACGACCCATGCTCGACGGGCGGGAATCTTACTCGCCGCCCCTTCTCGATGCAAGTCTTTGGTATGACTTAGTGTTTATTCACCAGGCACGCCCCGCAGCGACGCGTTCAGCGACGCCGACTGGAGGGTACGGCCCCCTTGCGCCCGCGCGGCGCATCGTCGTCACGGCGCGTCTGGCGGGCGCCATCGTCACGCCGCCCGCGACGCTCGGTGGTAGCATCCTCGCGGCCATAGCGACGCGCCTCGCGGCGATCGACGGTCGCACCGCGCGCTTCCTTCTCCTTCTCCTTGGGCTCGCGCAGGGCGCGAACCGGGCGGCGCTTGTTCTTGTCGCGGTTCCAGCGATTCTTCTCGTCCGGGGTGAGATCCGGCGCACGGCGCAGCGGCAGTCCGGCCAGGGTGGCAAGTTCGTCGATCTCCTCCTGGGTCAGCTCGCTCCACTCTCCCGCCTTGGCGCGCTTGTCGAGGAATACGTTGCCATAGCGCACCCGCTTGAGCCGGCTGACGGTCAGCCCCTGGGACTCCCACAGCCTGCGTACCTCCCGGTTGCGTCCTTCGAGGATCACCACGTGGAACCAAGTATTGATCCCCTCGCCGCCGAACTCCTGGACGTCGGTGAAGCGCGCCGGGCCGTCGTCGAGCATCACCCCCTCGACCATCGCCCTGATCTGCTCGATCTTCGGCTCGCCCATCACCCGCACCGCGTATTCACGCTCGACCTGGGTCGAGGGGTGCATCAGGCGATTGGCCAGCTCGCCATCGGTGGTGAAGAGCAAAAGCCCGCTGGTGTTGATGTCGAGGCGCCCGATCGCGATCCAGCGCTCGCCCTTGAGCCGTGGCAGGCGATCGAACACCGTGCGCCTCCCCTCCGGGTCCTTGCGGGTACAGAGCTCGCCTTCGGGCTTGTTGTACATGATCACCCGGCGCGGGGTCTCTTCATTGCTGCGCAGGACCACCGGACGGCCATCGAAGGTGACCCGATCGCTTGGTTCGATCCGGTCACCCAGGCTGGCCACCGCGCCGTTGACGCTGACTCGGCCAGCGGCGATCACCGTTTCCATCTCGCGACGCGAACCCAACCCTGCGCGGGCGAGAACCTTTTGCAGCTTCTCGCTGCCGGTTTGCTGATTACTCATCGTTGAACGACCTCTCGTCGTCACTTGCTTCACTAGTGTCGCGCTCGCTGGACGAGGCGCTTTCCTGCCCCCGCCGCTGCTCGCGCTGGCGCACACGCTCGTCGAGCCGCTCATTGAGCCGGCCGAAATCGAGCGTGGACACCTGGGGTAGCGGATCTTCGAGCGCGCGGCGCACGCTCTCTCCATCCTCGTCTTCATCTTCCTGATCTTCCTGGCCGCCGAGATCGGCGGCCAGGAGCAGCGATGCCGTCGCCTCGCGGGCGGCTCGGGCAGCGCCGTCTTCCTCTTCGAACAGGTCCGGCTCGTCGCCGAAGCGCTCGGCCAGCTCGCTCATCGGCGGCAGCTCGTCGAGGGTCTTGAGCCCGAAATCATCGAGAAACGTACGCGTACTGGCATACACCGCCGGGCGGCCCGGTACGTCGCGATGGCCGATCACCCTGATCCAACCACGCTCGAGCAGCGTGCGCATGATCGAGGCGCTGATCGTCACCCCGCGCACCTCCTCGATATCGCCGCGCGTCACCGGCTGGCGGTAGACGATCAGCGCCAGGGTCTCGAGCAGCGCCCGCGAGTAGCGCTGCGGCCGCTCTTCCCACAGTCGCGAGACCCAAGGCGAGAGCTCGGCCTCGATACAAAGGCGAAAGCCCGAGGCGCTCTCGAGCAGGGTCAGCGCCGAACCGGCCAAGCGCCGCTCGAGCACGCCGAGCGCTGCGCGAAGCTCGCCCCGGCTCGGCCGCTCGCGTTCATCGAACAAAAGCTCCAGCCGGTCGAGCGCGAGCGGCGTCGAGCTTGCCAGCAGCACGCCTTCGAGAATCCTGTCGAGGGGCAAGGTTTCGCCACTCAAGTCGCATCTCCCGCGGGTGGTGGGGTGTCGATGAAGGCGCTCTCGCCTTCATCGTCCTCGAACGCCGACTCCTCAGGCTCCTCGCCGCTGGCCTCGCGGGCACGCAGGTGAATCGGCGACAGCGGCGTATTCTGGACGATCTCGATCAGATGCTCCTTGGCGAGCTCGAGAATCGCCATGAACGTGACTACCACGCCCGGCTTGCCCTCATCGAGCGTGAACAGCGCCTCGAAGGGAGTGAACCGTTCGGCGTCCAGTCGCGCCATGATCGCGCTCATCCGCTCCCGCGTCGACAGCGCCTCGCGGCTGATCTGGTGGCTCTGGACCAGCTCGGCGCGCGCCATCAGCCCGCCGAGGGCACGCAGCAGCTCATCGAGCGAGACCGCCGGTGGAATCACGCGGCGCTCCAAGGGCGGCGGCTCGGGGCTGGTACTGAACCAGTCGCGGCCGAGCCGGGGCAGCGAGTCGAGGTTCTCAGCAGCGATCTTGAGCTGCTCGTAGGCACGCAGCCGCTCGAGCAGCAGCGCAGTCGGATCCTCCTCCGCCTCGTCGCCCTCCGCCCCCTTGGGCGGCCGAGGCAGCAGGCTGCGCGACTTGATCTCGGCGAGCATCGCGGCCATCAGCAAGTACTCGGCGGCAAGATCGATGCCGCTGGCCTCGATCATCTCGACGTACTCGATGTACTGATGGGTGACCGCAGCGACGTTGACCGCGAGGATATCGAGGTTGTGGCGACGAATCAGGTAGAGCAGCAGATCGAGGGGACCCTCGAACGTCTCGAGAAATACCCTCAGCGCCTCCGGCGGAATGTAGAGATCCTGCGGCAGCTCCTTGAGCTCCTCGCCGCCGACCCGAGCGATCACCCCATCGATGACGACGGAGGCGGGCTCAACGGCGGGAGGGGAAGCGTCGAGGCTCATGCAGGGCTCAGGCGGAGTGGGCGGCGAAGTCGCTCGGCCGGCGCGCGGCGTCGAGGGAGGCAGTCTATCAACTACCCCGCCATCGTCCCAGGGCCACGTGCGAGCGCGGCCTCGAAACGAGAGCCGCAAGCCGGCTCAGGAGGGACGCCGATAGCGAAAGCCCTCGACGATCCGCACGCTCTCCTCCTGCGCGAGCTGATGGACCCGCTGGTGGTAGGGCGAGAGCTGGCAGACCGGATCGGTCTCGGAGGCGTCGCCGGTCAGGGCCAGCGCCTGGCAGCGGCAGCCGCCCCAGTCTATTTCACGGCGATCGCAGCTGCGACAGCGCTCGTTCATCCATGAAGTGCCGCGGTAGGCGGCGAACGCAGGCGAATCGCGCCAGATATCGCCAAGCGAATGCTCGGCAACGTTCCAGAACTCGAGCCCGGGGATGGTTTCCGCCGCGTGGCACGGCAGCACCTTGCCGCCCGGGGTGACGTTGATCGACTGGCGCCCCCAGCCGTTCATGCACGCCTTGGGATAGCGGGCGTGGTAGTCGGGAATCACCGAGTCAATGGTCAACCTGCCCTTGAGCCTTGCCCGCGCCGCTTCGACCCGCCCGATCGCCCGCTCGGTCTGCGCCCGGGTCGGCATCAGCGCGGCGCGGTTGGCCAGTGCCCAACCGTAGTACTGGGCATGGGCGATCTCGATACGCCGGGCACCGAACTCCAGCGCCAGGGCGATGAAGTCGTCGATCTGCTCGATGTTGGCGCGATGGATCACCGCATTGATGGTCAGCGGCAGGCCGAGATCGACGACCTCGCGAGCGAAGGCGCGCTTGCGCGAGTGGGCGTCCTTCATGTGCGAGACCAGCGCAGTGGTCTCGGCATCCGCGCCCTGGAACGACAGCTGGACATGATCGAGCCCGGCGGCCTCGAGCCGCTCGAGCCGGGCGCGGTCGATATTGACCCCCGCGGTGATCAGGTTGGCGTAGAGCCCCGCATCGCGACAGCCCTCGACGATCTGCTCGAGATCGCGCCGCGCCGCCGGCTCGCCGCCGGAAAGATGCACCTGGAGCACGCCGAGCGCCGCGGCCTGGCGAAACACCCGGCACCAGGCTTCGACATCCAGCTCGGCGCTCTTGCGCTCGAGCTCGAGCGGATTGGAGCAATAGGGGCACTGCAGCGGGCAGCGGTGGGTCAACTCGCAGAGCATCCCCATCGGTACGGGAGAACCCGCCTCGGCGAAAGCCAGCCGCGGATCGGTCTGGATGCCCATCAGTGACCCTCCATCAGCGAAACGCGAGCACCTGGCGCTCGGCGAGTCCATCGAGGAAGGCGACCACATCGGCCGCGATCCGCTCGGGTTCGGCTTCAAAGGCGGCGGCGAGCGAAGCGACGATGGCTTCCAGGCTGCGCCCGCCGTCGACCCGGGAGAGAATCTCGCGGCCGATCTCGTCGAGCTTGAACACCCGCTCGGGAGCGAGCAGCACCCAGCCGCCGCGCGCCGGGTCCTCGCGCATCCGCACCCCGCGGATTAGCTGCGGGATCCTGGTCAGATCGCTCATCCGTCCACCTCGGGATCGAAGGCACCGGGCGGAATCCGCCGCGGCGCGACATAGGCGTAGTCGAGCGCGTCGAGCATGCTCCAAAGCACATCGCACTTGAACCTGAGCGCGGCCAGCACGCCCTGCTGCTGGTCGACCCTGAGCGCGTGGCGCTTGACGTAATCGAGAGCGAAGTCGGCATCACGCGGCGCCTGGGTCATCCTCGGCTTGAAATAGGCCAGGGTCTGCTCGGAGACGAAGGCGTAGTGAGCGAGCATGCCCGAGACCCGCGTATTGATCACCAGCGGTGAGAACAGCTCGGTCAGCGATGAAGCGATCGCCTCCACCAGCGGGCGCTCACGGACGAAATGCACGTAGGCCTCCACCGCGAAACGGGTGGCCGGCAGGATCTTCCCGGTCGAGACCACCATCTCGCGATCGAGCCCGAGACCATCGGTAAGCGCCAGCCAGCGTTGGATACCGCCCTCGCCAGGACCATGGCCATCGTGGTCGATGATCCGCTGGCGCCATTCACGGCGAAGCTCGGGATCATGCAGGCGCGCCATCAGGCTTGCATCCTTTATCGGGATCATCGACTGGTAGTAGTAGCGATTCAGCGCCCATGCCTGGACCTGCGCCTTGCTCAATTCACCGTTTTGCAGCGCGAGCTGGAACGGGTGGCGGTGGTGATAGCGCGCCTCACCGATCGCGCGCAGCTCGACCTCGAGCTGATCGGCGCTGAGCGGGGAGCGGATGTCTGTTGGCTCGAATTGTTGGCTCATGCTCTTGGCTCATGTTCTTGCCTTCGCCCCACCCCGGGGCGAAAAGCGGCGCGAGATGCGAAAAACCTTGCGACAACGAGGGCTACGATGGCGGGCAGGCCTTCAGAGAACGATCTGCATGCCATCGAAGGCGATTTCCCAGCCGGCACGCTCGGCCTCGCGACGCTCGGCGCTGTGCTCGATCAATACCGGATTGCTGTTGTTGATGTGCACGAACACCTTGCGGCGGATGCCGAGCGGTGCGAGCGCGGCGATCGAGCCATCCGGGCCCGACATCGACAGGTGGCCCATTCGCGCGCCGGTCTTGTGGCCGAGCCCTTCGCGGATCAGCTCGTCGTCGCGCCACAGGGTGCCGTCGAACAGCACCACGTCGGCGCCCTCCAGACGCTCGGCCAGCGCCGGGGACAAGCGCGCGCAGCCGGGCACGTAATAGAGCCTGCGGCCTGCGTGACGGAACTCGACGCCTACCGTGGTCTCACCCTCGGCGCCGATTCCCTCGCCCTCATCGGGCTGATAGAGCGCCGCTTTGCCAGGCACCGCGAAGACCCTAGCCTCGAGACCGCCCGGCAGCGCCAGCGAAGCGTCGAGCCCGAGCGCGGTGCGAGTCACCACGTCGGGACGCAGTACGTCGAACACGCGGTTATCGGCCAGCGTGCGCTGCAGTTCACCGCTGGCATAGAGCGTGAAGGGCGTGCCTTCGCGCAGGCTCAAAAGCCCGGCGATATGGTCGATATCGCCACCGGTCAGCACCACCGCTTCGATCGGCGAATGGCGCGGGCCGCGCGGATGCAGCTCGGGGTTGCGCTGGATCTGGGCGAGCACCTCTGGAGCGCAGTCGATCAGTGTCCAGCGCTCGCCGTCGAGCGAGACGGCGATCGATGCCTGGGTGCGCGGCACCACCTCGGCGTCACCGCTCCATGCCCGCGCGCAGACCGAGCAGCGGCAGTTCCACTGCGGCGCGCCACCGCCAGCGGCGGCGCCCAGCACCAACAAACGCAAAGCGGACGGGGAAGACCCGTCCGCGGTGCCCAACGACTGCCCTTGGCTCAAAATTCGGCCGGCAGGTAATCGTTGATTTCAAGGGCGATGCAGATCTCTTCGATCTTGGGGGCGTGCCATTTCATCTCGGCTCTCCTTGAGGGGGAAGGTTAAGGACAGGTACCCGACTACCTAAAGTGGCAAACCGCACTATGCTGGAGCTTAACCAAGCTCAGGATCCCAAGCGCGATGCCCGAAGGGGCAGACTAGGCGATAAGCGTAGGAAAGTTACCAGCCTACGCTATCGACAACAAGTCGCATCTCCAAGGTTTCGCTTTTCGACGCTCTCCAAGTCGCTCGCTACATCACCCGCTCGGCGCCAGCGCTCTCAGCAAGGCGTCGGCGCCCGCCCTGCATCGCGTAGTCGAAGAGCTTTTCGCGCAGCTGCCAGTAGCGCCCCGTGCGGCGAGCGATGACGAAATCCGGTGCACGCAGCCGATGCCGGCCGGCAATCACCTCGTCGATCCCTTGCGGCTGCCAGCCGCTGCCGGGCGCGGCGAGATGGCGCTCGATGAACACGCGCTGGAAGGCGTAGCGCTGGACTTGGGTATCGAGGGCGAACCATTCGACCACGCTCTCGCCCTCCTCGTCGAAGTAGCCGATTTTGAGCCGCGTTGCGCCGCGGCCGTTGACGCTCTCCTCGATGCGCATCATCGCCACTCTCAACACCTTGGCATCGCGCAGCCCAAGCGCCGCCTTGAGCTTATCGTCGGCGTCGATCAGCACACCGTCACAGTGGCCACAGCGTCTGGCGGCGATATCGTTCTCACCGTCGCAGTGGGGGCAGCTCTTGTAGCGAAAGCGAAAGTCGCACTGCGAGCGTTTGCCCTGGGCGTCCTCGACCAAGCCCTGGCAGCGTCGACCGAAGTGCTCCACCACCAGTTCGCCATCGCGCCGGCCCCAGAACAGATTGGCCCAACCGCACGCGGGACACTCCACCTGAACCGGCTCGGTATCGGCGGCGGGGCGCGGATCGTTGACCTCCGGCGCGTAGAGATCCCAAGGATTACCGGCATAGTCGAGGATCAGGCAGTCGCGCTTGCCGGGAGCGAGACGCAGGCCGCGGCCGACGATCTGCTGATAGAGTCCGACCGATTCGGTCGGGCGCAGAATCGCGATCAGGTCGACATGGGGCGCATCGAACCCGGTGGTCAGCACCGAGACGTTGACCAGGTACTTGAGCGAGCGGGCCTTGAACGCTTTGATCGACGCCGCGCGCATCGAGGTTTCGGTATCGCCGGTGACCAGCGCCGCCTCGCCCTCGGGCAGCAGGGCGAGAATCTCCTTGGCGTGATCGACGCTGGCGGCGAACAGCATCACCCCCTGGCGATCCGCCGCGCGAGCCACCACCTCGCCGACGATTCCCGGCGTCGCGCGATGGCCGCGTACCACCCGATCGAGCTCCGGCTCGCGGAAACGGCCATGCTCTCCTGGCACCAGCCGGGAGAAGTCATAGCCTTCGATCGCCGCATCGATCCGCTTCGGCTCGCAGAGATACCCTTGGCGAACCATCCAGCGCAGCGGCAGTTCGAACACGCAGTCGCGGAAGAACGCGCGCTCGTCACCGCGCACCATGCCGTGGTAGTGACGGTGGTAGATGAACCCCTGGCCGAGCCGGAATGGCGTAGCGGTGAGGCCGAGCACCTTGAGCCTGGGATTGGCCCCGCGCAGCGCTTCGATCACCCGCTGGTAGCTCGCCGGCTTCTTGGTGCGCGCGCGTTCGAGATCGCGCATCTCGACCCGATGACACTCATCGATCACCAGCAGGGTGAAATCGCCCGAAGCGAACGCATCGATCCCATTGACCACCGACTGGACCGAGGCGAACACCACCTGGCGCGCATTCTCCTTGCGCTTGAGTCCGGCGCTGTAGATGTCGGCCTCGAGCCCATAGGCGAGATACTTGGCGTGGTTCTGCTCGACCAGCTCGCGCACATGGGCCAGCACCAGCACCCGGCCACGTGCGAGTCGGGCGAGCTCGGCGATCACCAGTGATTTACCGCTGCCGGTGGGCAGCACCACCACGGCGGGATCATCGACGGCGCGAAAGTGCGCCACCGCGCGAGCCACGGCTTCGCGCTGGTAGGGGCGCAGCACCGGGGGTGACGAAAGAAGGCTCATCGATGCTCCGGTCGGTCGGCTTCCCGCGGTGGCAGGCGGGACTATAATGGGAGGCCATATTAACGGGGAGAGACGATGCAACCCAATCCAGCGCTCGAACACTATCTGGAAGCCATGGAAGGTGCCGGCATCGACGCCGTAGCGGTCGACACCAACGCATTGCGGATCAGCCGGGATGGGCTCGACTATGTCCTGGTGGTGGCCGAGGACGAGTCGACCTTCTTCCAGCTGATGCTTCCCCACGCTTGGCCGCTGGATACCCATACGGTGCGAAGCGGGGTGCTCGAGGCCGCCAATCGGGTGATGAATCGACTAAAGGCGGTGAAGCTGCTGTTGCAAAACGATGCGATCCACGTCAGCGTCGAGCAGTTCGTCGACACCCCGGAGCTAGGCGCTTCGATGGTGCCGGGCATGATCGAACTGATCAACAGCGCCACCGCCGAGTTGCACAGCGAGCTCGGCCCCGGCGCCGCACCGCGGCTGCATTGATCGATCGCTGCGCGGTACCCGACGGGCTGCTAGAGTGAAATTCTCGTTCAAGATCATCCTCAGGAGTTCAACGCATGAGCGCGTCCCGATTCGTCGTCATCGCTGAGTTCGATCTCAAACCGCAGGACCGCGAACGCTTCCTCGAACTCGCCCGGGAAGATGCTCGCGCCTCGGTCGCCAATGAGCCCGGCTGTCACCAGTTCGACCTGCTGATCAGCGAGGAGGACCCCAACCTGGTGGTGCTCCACGAGGTCTACGATGATCGCGCGGCGTTCGAGTCCCACCTCCAGATGCCCCACTACTTCCCCTTCCGCGACGGCACCGAGGCGCTGATCACCGCCAAGCGAGTGCGCTTTTTCGACCTCGACAGCTGAGCAACGGCGGCCCGCTACCCAGCTCCAACGGGCAGCGACCGGCAAGCTATAAGCAAGCGCCAAAATGATCTCGATCGAGGCGTCCCGTCAGCCGGGCGCGATGGGTATTCTTGTCCCCCTCCGAATCGACTCCAGGTGCGCTTGATGAAACCTTTCATCCTCTTCGCGGCACTGCTCGGCCTGAGCGGTATCGCACTTCCCTCCCTCGCCGATGGCGTGCCGCCGCACTCGCTCACCGAGCGCGATACGCCGATTCGGGTCGCGGTGATCCGCAACCTCGGTGCCGACGACAACACCACCCAGTTCCTCGCCGGCGCACGCGCCGAGGGAGCGAGCCTTGGCTTCAAGGTCGATACCTTCCTCTCCAACGGCGACGACGCCCGCTTTCAGGATTTCGTCGACCAAGCGATCGGCCAGGGATACGACGCCATCATTCTCTCCCAGGGCCGCGCACCCTACTCGACGGGCCTGGTCAAGCGCATCCATGACCGTGGCATCGCGGTGTCGGTGTTCGACACCGCGGTCGAGGAGGCAATTCCCGGCGTCACCCTCACCTACCAGGACGACGCCTCGCTGACCGAGGCCTCCTTCGGCCAACTGGTCGAGGACTTCGATGGTGAGGCGCGGATCATCAAATTGTGGGTCGCCGGCTTCCCGCCTATGGAGCGCCGCCAGCGCGCCTATCAGGCGCTGCGCGAAGCGCATCCGGGGATCGAGGAGCTGGAGTCGATCGGCGCGGTCTCTTCCGACGTCCAGGGCGACACCGCCAACCGGGTCGGCGCACTGCTGACCAAGTACCCTCCGGGCACCATCGATGCGATCTGGGGCACCTGGGACGCCTTCTCCCAGGGCGCCTACAAGGCGCTGCGGGAGAATGGCCGCGACGACGTCGCGATCTACGGCATCGATATCTCCGACCAGGACCTCGCGCTGATGAGCGAGCCGGGCAGTCCTTGGCGGGTCAGCGCCGCCGTCGACCCGGCGCTGATCGGGCGGATCAACCTACGCCTGGTGGCGCTCAAGCTCGCCGGCGAGGAGACCCCTGACGAGTACCAGTTCAAGGCCGCGGCGATCGACCAGCGCCAGCTCGCCGAACTCGAAGGCCCGGTCAACGTCGCCGGGCTCGGCGAACTGATCCCCGGCTGGGGCGAGAGCGATGACTTCCGTCCCGACTGGTATCGCGCCCTGCAGCGCGCGAATACCCCATGAGCGCCACTCTCCCGCGCCTCGAGATGCGCGGCGTGAGCCTCGACTACGGCGCCAATCGAGTGCTGAACGAGGTCGATTTCGAACTCGCGGGAGGCAGTGTCCACGCCCTCGTCGGCGCCAACGGCGCCGGCAAGTCGTCGCTGATCAGCGTGCTCGCCGGGGTGCGGCGCAGCTACGCCGGCCGGATCACGATCGACGACCATGAGGTGGCGCTGCGCTCCCCGCGACAGACAAGGCGCCACGGTATTTTCGTCGTCCAGCAGGAAGTCGACGTAGCGCTGGTACCGAGCCTCAGCGTGGCCGAGAACATCGCGCTCGACGCCATCGCCACCTCCACCGCTCAACTGCTCGATCGCCGCATGCTTCGCCGCCAGGCACGCGAACTGCTCGCGCGCCTGGACCTCAGGCTGGACGTCGATCGTCCGGTGGCACGATTGAGCCTGGCACAGAAGCAGCAGCTGCTGATTGCCCGAGCGCTCGCCAGCGGCTGTCGCTTCCTGGTCCTCGATGAGCCCACCGCGCCGCTGGACGCCGACGAGACCGAGAGGCTGCTGGCGCTGGTCGCCCAGCTCAAGGCCGAAGGACTCGCCATCGCGCTGGTCTCGCATCGACTCGAAGAGCTCGATCGCAGCTGCGATCGGATCAGCGTGCTGCGCAACGGCCGGCGGGTCCACACAGGTGAGATGGTCGCCATCAGCGTGGAGGGAATCGCCGAGCAGATGCTCGGCCGGCGTCTCGGCAGCCTGTTCCCTCACCGCAAGGCGTGTGTCGGAGCACCGCTGCTCGAAGTCGAGGGACTCAAGGACGCGCGGCTCAAGGGCATCGACCTACGGCTGCACGCCGGTGAGATCCTCGGCGTCGCAGGTCTCGCAGGTGCGGGCAAGAGCGAACTGTGCAAGGCACTGTTCGGTGTCACGCGGACACGGCTGCGTCGCGGCAGCCTGCGCGGGCGCCCATGGCGGCCGCGTTCGCCCCATCGTTCGAGCGGCGAAGGCATCGCGCTGGTGCCCGAGGAGCGCCGAAGCGAAGGAGTACTGATCGACGCCGACGTGACAACCAACCTCACCCTCGCCGCACGCGGCAGCTTTTCCCGTTGGGGACTGTTCGATCATCGCGCGGCGCGAAGCTGGGCACGGCACACCATCACCCGGCTCGGCATACGCGCCGACCACGAGCGCCAGCCGCTGGCCCAGCTCTCCGGTGGCAACCAGCAGAAGGTGGCGATCGGCAAGTGGCTGCTCGAAGACGCCGAGATATACCTGCTGGACGAGCCAACCAAGGGCATCGACATCCACGCCAAGCAGGAGCTCTACGCCACCCTGGTCGAGCTGGCCGAGGCCGGCAAGGGCATTCTCTACGCCTCGGGCGAGTTCAGCGAACTACTCGGGCTGTGCGATCGCATCTGCGTGCTGCGCGACGGCCGGCTGGTCGCCGAACAGAACGCACGTTCACTCAATGAAGAGCGGTTGACGCTGCTCGCCAGCGGGACTTCACTCGATGTCTGATCTCTCCACTTCCGGTAGCCCCCGTGCCAAGCCGGCAAGCTCCACCCGCCTGCTCGACGCGCTGTCGCGCTGGGGGCTGGTGCTCACGGTGATCGCATTGATCGCGATCTTCGGCCTCGCCAGCGAGAACTTCCTCAATCCCTACAACCTGATCAACATCCTGCGTTCGATCGCGATCATCACCATCATCGCCATCGGGGTGTCGATCTCACTGTCGGTGGGCGGCCTCGATCTCTCGGTCGGCTCGACCGCCTCCCTCGCCAATGCCCTGGTGATCTCGCTGTTCGCCTGGTACGGCTTCGGCACTGCGGCGGCCATCGCGACCACCTTGGCGCTGTGCCTGCTGGTGGGCGCATTCAATGCGCTGCTGGTGATCGTGCTGCGCATCCCCGACATGCTCGCGACCCTGGCCAGCCTGTTCGTGATCCAAGGCATCGCGATGACCTATAGCTACGGGGGTTCGATCACCCAGGGTATGACGCTGCCCGACGGCACCCTCACCGAAGGCCGGATCCCCGCGGCCTTCTCGCTGCTCGGCCAGGTGCCCACCATCGTGCTGGTGATGCTCGGCGTCACCCTGGCGATACAGCTCGGCTTCTCATTCACCACCCACGGCCGGCGGATGTACGCGATCGGCGGCAACCGTGAGGCCGCGAGGCTGGCGGGTATCGCGACCGCTCGCTATCGCGCGCTCGCCTACCTGCTCTCGGCGCTGCTCGCCGGCCTCGGCGGCATCCTGCTGGCCTCCAGGATCGGCTCCTCGCAAGTCAACGCCGGTGCCGGCTACCTGATGGACGCGGTCGCCGCCGCCTACATCGGCTTCGCCCTCGCCGGCGGCGGCAGGCCCAATGCCTTGGGTGCGCTGCTCGGCGCGATGATCCTCGGCATCCTGCAAAACGGCCTGGTGATGCTCTCGGTACCCTACTACGCGATGGACATCATCAAGGGCGCGGTCCTCGCGCTCGCGCTGGCTACCACCTATGCGAAACGAAACTGAGCACCGAGCGCACTCAGCCCCGGCGCACGAAGCGGAGCACACGGCTGCGGTGGGAGCGCAATGACAGCCGGCCGTCGGGATCGAGCGACAGGCCGAACCGCTGTGCCCAGGGCCCGTCCCTGCGCTCGGCCAGCCAACGATTGCCACCCAGCGCGGTCAGTCGCGCGTCCCGCCGGACAGGCCCGATGCCGGCGAGCAGCGTGCCAGCGTCGATCGAGAACCCGGCATTCCACTGCGGCAACGTCCACTCTCCCTCCAGCACCTCACAGCCACCCGTCGCGATCCGCGCTGGCCGCCAGCGCCGCTCGCGGCCACACAGCCGTCCAGCGACCTCCTCGCCGCGCTGTCGCAGCGCCATCGGCAGGTGAGCGGAGAGCGAGACCGCCGCGCCGTCGCGCCCTTGGTGCAAGGCAACGCCCGTGCCCAGGTGGCTCGCCACGCTGCGCCGGATCTCCAGCCACTCGGGACCACCCGCGGCATCGACGTAGAGACCATCGGTGAACGGCGCTGATCGAATGGGGAGCGCCTCGCCGAGCAATGTGGCGAGAGTTTCCAGCGCCAGCTCGAAGGCCGGTGCGTCCTCACGGTTGGCCACGACCGCGGCACCGACGCCGCGCTCGGGTGCGAGCAGGAAGTGCGCCTTGTAGCCAGGGTGCGAGCCACCGTGGCCGAACAGGGTATGCCGGCCCAAGCGCAGCCGCGCGATGCCGAGCCCATAATCACTCGGCGTGCCGTCGGCCAATTTTCTCGGTGCCCCGAGCTCGGCGAGCATTCCCGCCCAGGGCCCGCGTTCAGCGAGCAGTTCGCCGAGCCAGCGGCACAATGCGGCGAGGCTGCCGACCGCACTGCCGGAGGCCGAGAGGTGCAGGCCGGCGAAGGAGTGCCGCCAGCCGTCATCGCTACGCCAGTAGCCCGGTGCCAGTCCGGGCAGCGGCTCGTCCCAGTGCTCGGGGGCATCGAACCGTACCCCCAGGGGTAAGGCGATGTGGCGTTGGAGCAGCTCGGCGAACGGCAGTTCCTGGCCCGCGAGCGCGGCCTCGACCAACCGGTAGCCGGTATTCGAATAGGAGACTTCGCTGCCAGCGGTGAAGTTGAGCCGTTCGAGCCCGGAGATGAAATCGAGCAGCGCCGGCGCCTCGGTGACCGATTCGATCCGCAGGTCGAGCAGCGACAGCGTCTCGCGCAGGTCCGGCAGGCCGCTGCTCATATCCAGCGCTCGTCCCACCGCTACCTGCGCGACCGCTCCACGCAGCGACGGCAGGTGCTTGCCGAGCGAATCAGTGAGCGCGACCCGCCCATTACCGTGACGCAGCAGCAGCACGGCGAAAAGATGCTTGGTCAGCGAAGCGAAGCGTACCCGACTGTCGAGCGAGAAGCGCTCATCACGGCCGAGGTCACTCAACCCGCCGGCGGCGCTGGCTCGTACGCCGGATGCGTCGAACAGCGCGATCGCGCCACCCGGCTGGGCCCCCGTCTCCCAGACCGCGCAGCGCGCTTCTACCAGCCGCTGGGCAGCATTCCAGTCGAGCATCGAACTCTCCGATAGCCAAAAGAGGTTCGGCCAGGATCGCCCGCGGACCGCGGGCTGGCAAGGCGGACAAATACCATGGAGCCGGGAACGCTTTAGCGCTCCCGCCCCGGGATGGCATTGCTACAGTGAGAGCGGATCAGTCGACGAAGCGCCGCGCGTTGCGGAAGATCCGCATCCAGGCACCGTCCCGGCGCCACTCGCGCGGACGCCAGGAGTTGGTGACCGCACGAGCGACGCGCTCGGGGTGAGGCATCATGATCAGCACTCGGCCATCAGGCGTGGTCAGTCCGGTGATCCCGGAGGGAGAACCGTTGGGGTTGGCCGGATACCGAGTGGTGGCACTGCCATGGTTGTCGACGTAGCGCAGCGCGACCTGCCCTTGGCTCTGGATCGAGCGCAGGTGGCCATCGTCACGGAACTGGGCCAGACCTTCACCGTGGGCGACCGCGATCGGCATGCGCGAGCCTTCCATGCCGGCGAGCAACACCGCCGGCGACTTCTCTATCTGGACCATCGACACGCGCGCCTCGAACTGCTCTGAACGGTTGCGCACGAAGCGCGGCCACTGCTCGGCGCCAGGAATCAGCTCAGAGAGCTGGGAAAGCATCTGGCAACCGTTGCAGACCCCGAGCGAGAAGCTATCGACACGCTCGAAGAAGCTGGCGAACTGATCGCGCACCTGGCCGTGATAGAGGATCGACTTGGCCCAGCCGCCACCGGCGCCGAGCACGTCGCCGTAGGAGAAACCGCCGCAGGCGACCAGCCCCTTGAAGCCCTCGAGGCTCACACGTCCTTCGAGCAGATCCGACATGTGCACGTCGACGGCTTCGAAACCGGCATGATCGAAGCAGGCCGCCATTTCGAGCTGGCCGTTGACGCCCTGCTCGCGCAGGATCGCGACCCTTGGCCGGGTAGCAAGGCCGAGGTAGGGCGCGGCGATGTCCTCGTCGACGTCGAAGCCCAGGCTCGCATTGAGCCCGGGGTCGCGCTCGTCGAGCAGCGCATCGAACTCTTGCTGCGCGCATTCGGGATTGTCACGCAGCGCCTGGATGCGATAGCTGGTCTCGGCCCAGATCCGCTGCCCCACGGTACGCGGCAGCTCGAGCAGCGCTTCGCCGAACAGGGTGAAGCTCAGCCGATCGTCGTCGCGCGGCAGCGCGATCGGATGACAAGCATCTCCCAGGCCCGCCTCGACCAGGCGAGCCTGCACCGCTTCGAGATCGTCGGCGCGCACCTGGATCACCGCACCCGGCTCCTCGTTGAACAGCGCCGCTGCGACCCCGTGAGGCTCTTCGACGATCGAATCGAGCGCGACCTCGAGGCCGAGGCGGCCAGCGAAGGCCATCTCGGCAAGCGTCACCGCCAGTCCACCGTCGCTGCGGTCGTGGTAGGCAAGCAGCCTGCCCTCGGCGTTGAGCGCCTGGATGGTGGAGAAGAACGCGGCGAGATCGTCGCTCGAGTCGAGATCGGGACACTCGCTGCCCACCTGACCGTATACCTGCGCCAGCGCCGAGCCGCCGAGGCGCTGGCGACCGCGGCCAAGATCGATCAGCAGCAGCACGCTGGGTTCGTCACGCGCAAGCTCCGGAGTGAGCGTGGCCATCGCATCGAGTACCGGGGCGAAGCCGGAAACGATCAGCGACAGGGGCGCGGTGACCGATTTCTCGCGGTTTTCTTTTTCGTCGCGCCACACCGTGCGCATCGACATCGAGTCCTTGCCCACCGGGATCGCGATGCCGAGCGCTGGGCAGAGCTCCATACCGACCGCGTGGACGGCATCGAACAGCGCCTGGTTCTCGCCAGGATGATCGGCAGCGCTCATCCAGTTGGCCGACAGTTTGATGTCCTGGATCTTGCCGATCCGCGCGGCGGCGAGGTTGGTGATCGTCTCGGCGACCGCCATGCGCGCCGAGGCGGCAGCGTCGATCATCGCGCTCGGCGTACGCTCGCCCATCGCCATCGCCTCGCCCGCATGGGTGTCGAAGGCACTGGTGGTGACCGCGCAGTCCGCCACTGGCACCTGCCAGGGGCCGACCATCTGGTCGCGGGCGACCTGGCCTGTGATCGAGCGGTCGCCGATGGTGATCAAAAAGCTCTTGGAAGCCACCGCGGGCAGCCTGAGCACGCGCTCGAACGCCTCGCGCAGATCGAGATTCTCCAGATCCACCCCCGGCAGTTCGATCGACCGGCGCTCGAAGCTGCGCGACATCTTCGGCGGCTTGCCGAACAGTACGCTCATCGGCAGATCGATCGGCGCGCGCTCGCCCGCCTCGGCCCGCTCGATACGACCGTCACGCACGGTCAGGGTGTGCGCCTCGAGCGCCTCGCCGACCACCGCATAGGGCGCACGCTCGCGGGCGCAGATCGCATCGAAGCGCTCGAGATCGTCCGCCGCCACCGCCAGTACGTAGCGCTCCTGGGACTCGTTGCACCAAAGCTCGAGCGGGCTCATCCCCGGCTCGGCGCTGGGTACCGCGGCCAGGTCGAACAGTCCACCGCGCCCACCGTCCTTGACCAGCTCGGGCAGGGCGTTGGAGAGTCCGCCCGCGCCGACGTCGTGGATGAAGCGAATCGGATTGTCCTCACCCAGCGCCCAGCAGCGGTCGATCGCCTCCTGGGCCCGACGCTCCATCTCGGCGTTGTCGCGCTGCACCGAGGCGAAGTCGAGCGCCGCCTCGGAACCGCCGGAGGCGACCGAAGAGGCGGCGCCGCCGCCCAGCCCGATCAGCATCGCCGGTCCACCGAGGACGATCAGCTTGGCGCCCACCGGGATCTCGCGTTTGTCGACATGCCCGGGGCGGACGTTACCGTAACCGCCGGCGATCATGATCGGCTTGTGGTAGCCGCGCCGCTCGATACCGTTGGCGCCTACCGCATCGATCTCGAGGGTACGGAAGTAGCCGGCCAGATTGGGACGGCCGAACTCATTGTTGAACGCAGCCCCGCCGATCGGCCCCTCGATCATGATCTCGAGCGCGCTCTTGATCCGCTCCGGACGCCCGTAGTCGTGCGCTTCCCAGGGCTGGACGAAGTCGGGAATACGCAGGTTGGACACGCTGAAGCCGGTCAGGCCCGCCTTCGGTTTACCGCCGATCCCGGTGGCGCCCTCGTCACGGATCTCGCCACCGGCACCGGTCGCCGCCCCCGGATAGGGAGCGATCGCGGTCGGGTGGTTGTGGGTCTCCACTTTCATCAGGATGTGCACGGGCTCAGGGTGCGCACCGTAGACCCGGCTCTCGGGATCGGGGAAGAAGCGTCCGGCCTCGGGCCCTTCGATGATCGCGGCGTTGTCGCTGTAGGCCGACAGCACCCCTTCGGGGGAGCGCTCATGGGTGTTGCGGATCATCTTGAACAGCGAGCGTGGCTGGGGCGCGCCGTCGATCGTCCAGTCGGCATTGAAGATCTTGTGCCGGCAGTGTTCGGAGTTGGCCTGGGCGAACATCATCAGCTCGACATCGGTCGGATTGCGCCCGAGCCCCTGGAAGGCCTCGACCAGATAGTCGATCTCGTCATCGGCCAACGCTAGCCCAAGGCGCTTGTTGGCCTGTTCGAGCGCCGCGCGCCCCTGCTCGATCACCTCGACCTCGGCGAGCGGCCGCGGCACGTGCTGTTCGAACAGCTTGGCCGCGTCGCTCGAGTCGAACAGTACCGTCTGGGTCATGCGGTCGTGCAGAACCGCGGCGATCGCCTGCGACTGCTCGGCACTCGGCAGGCCTCGGGTGGAAACCCGGTAGGCAATGCCCCGCTCGACCCGCGCTACGCCGTCGAGACCGCAGTTGCGCACGATCTCACTGGCCTTCGACGACCAAGGCGACAGCGTGCCGAGGCGCGGCACCACCAGATAGAGCGCGCCTTCTCCAGGGGCGGCACGCTCATCGCTGGCCCCCAGCAGCTCGGCAAGCCGCGCACGGCTCAGTGCATCCAGCTCGCCGCGCAGATCGACGAAGTAGATGTAATGGGCGAACAGCGCCTCGATGTCCGGCGCCGCTTGGCGCAGGCGATCGAGCAGTTTGGCGTGACGGAACGCAGAAAGTGCACTCGCACCTCGCAGTTCGAGCATGGCGACGCAGCCTCTAGAGATGGCGAAACGAACGAGGACGGTGGTCGCGAAGGCGCCCGTGGAAATGGCGGCCGTCGCTGGGACCGGTGTCCTGCGGGGAGCGCCAATGATACTGGAAAGCCCCCTCGAGGCGAAGGCGCGGCGTGCTCGGCGGACACACTCGAATGCCGCGCTCGTATACAATGCGCGGGGCGCAACATGCCATGGAGCCACGCATGCCGGTCATATCCCCCGCTTGGCGGTCAACCGCCTTTCGCCTCGATCGCACCTCTCGTACCTGGCTGTTCCTCCCCGGGGCTCTGACCGAAGCCCTGCGCGCACTCGGTACGTTCAGCCTCGAGCCGCTGAGCGAACGGCGGGAGCGGTTGGGAATGGACGAAGCCTGGGCGCTCGGCGTGCGCCCGGGCGGCCCTGCATGGATACGCGAGGTGCTGATGCGTCTCGATGGCGTACCCTGCGTCGCCGCGCGCAGCGTCACCCCCCTGCCCGCCTCGCGCGGCGTCTGGCGCAGCCTGCGCGGGCGTGGATCGCGCCCGCTCGGTGAAAGCCTCTATGGCGACCCTGCGATTCGCCGGGATGCGTTCACTTGGTGCCGGCCCACGCCGAGCGACTTCCTCGGCGTTCTGATCGCGAGATGCGAAGGCGACGACCCGGCTTGCGACCGCACGATCGTTCCCCTGCGAGCCCCGCTGGCGCGGCGTTCGCGCTTTCTCCGCAAGGGCGAGCCGCTGCTGGTGGCCGAGTGCTTTCTCAGCGGGTTCTGGTCGGGCTTCGCCGTGGGCGCGGCAGTACCAAGGCTCACTCCCCGCTGGTCGCTGGCCGAGCGGCGCTTCGCCGGGCAGCGAAGAACCGTTTGAGCAGCCGCCGGGAGGCTGCCGCCAGCAGCCCGGCCTCGACGCTCGGCTGGTGGGCATGCCAGGGCTGCTGGATCAGGTTGGCACGGGATTCGACCATGCCGGTCTTCGGTTCGGCGGCGCCGTACACCACTCGCGCGAGACGCGCGTTGACCGCGGCACCCAGGCACATCATGCAAGGCTCGAGGGTGACGTAGAGCGTGCAGCCGATCAGCCGGTAATTGCCGAGCCGCTCGGCTGCTGCTCGCATTGCGGCGATCTCGGCATGGGCGCAAGGGTCGCAGCGGGAGATCGGCGCATTGTGCCCAACGCCTATGATCTCCCCTTTCGCGTCGACCACCACCGCGCCCACCGGCACCTCGCCCTCGGCGAGCGCTCGATGCGCTTGATCGAGGGCGCGATACATATAGTACTCATCACTTCTTGGCTGCATGCCGATGTATTTCCGTAACCGCGTTGGCGTCACTGAATCGGGATATTCGTTTCAGCCGATCAACGCGTGACATGAATGCTCGAATTCTCAGGTAGAATCGGCTCATTGCGCAGCGTACTGCGGCTGAGCCGTCGACCAGTGGCTCGAGTTTTCCGAACAACTTCTATCGTGTATCACGATCCCAGTCCCGGACGTTGCCAGGAACGGAGCCATGTTGCCCCTAACAGTAAAGGCCAGCGGTGTACTCCGACCACGCTTAGCGCAGCCCATGCACCACCACAGCTGGCCTGCCCGCTACTCACCGCAGCAGTTGTCTCGCCGACTGAGCAAGGCGATCGATAGTGACACCATCGTTCCCTACTTCCAGCCGCTGGTCGACCTGCGCAGTGAGCGAATATCGAGTTTCGAGGTGCTGGCACGCTGGCATGACCAGCAGCTGGGCACGATCCCTCCGGAAGTGTTCATTCCCCTCGCCGAGCGCGAGGGCCTGCTCGACACCCTCTGCCTCGGCCTGGTCGCGCGTGCCTGCGAACAGGCAGCGAGCTGGCCTGGGGATTTCAAGCTCTCGGTCAACGTCACGCCGCCCCAACTGCAGCGCGCCAAGCTGACCGGGCAGTTGATCGATCGGGTCATCGACAGTGGCTTCCCGATCTCGCGGCTGCAAGTCGAGATCACCGAGACCGCGCTGTTCAGCGACATGTCCATTGCGCTCGAAGAGATCGAGCGGCTGAAATGTCTGGGCGTCGGCCTGGTACTCGACGATTTCGGTGCAGGCGTCGCGGGCCTCCACCGACTGCAAAGCTTCCCGTTCGACACGCTCAAGATCGATGCGAACTTCGTGCGCTCGCTCGACAGTCGCCGCGCCAGCCGCAAGATCGTCTCCGCGATCATCGGCCTCGGGCACAGCCTGGGCATGCGCATCGTCGCCGAAGGCGTCGAGGAGCACACCCAGGCCGCTTGCCTGATCGCACTCGGCTGCGATCTTGGCCAGGGCTGGCTGTTCGGCCGTCCACAGCCGGCGACGGAGACCCTTCGCCTGCTTATGGAAAGGGGCATCTCGCCGGCTCCACAAAAGCCGGCGCGCCAGCATCATCGACTGATGGAGCTGCGCACGCTGTATGCCCGACTACCGATGGCTTTGGGCTTCTACGACGCGACCCTTGGCCATGTCGACTCCAACGCACTGTTCCAGCGGGAGATGCCGCATGCGA
Source organism: Halotalea alkalilenta (assembly GCF_001648175.1). Taxonomy (NCBI): domain Bacteria; kingdom Pseudomonadati; phylum Pseudomonadota; class Gammaproteobacteria; order Oceanospirillales; family Halomonadaceae; genus Halotalea; species Halotalea alkalilenta. The sequence goes on from NZ_CP015243.1 coordinate 3,643,396, forward strand.
GCAGGCTGGACGAACGCCGGCTCGACCAACTGCTGCCCCCACCGATGGACCAGGCCTGCCATCAATGGCACCAGCAGCTGCGCCAGGGCGACGACACGGCTTTCGGCTGCTCGCTCGATGCCTCGGGCACCTCGCGGCTCGACGCACACCCAGTCCGGGACGAAGATGGCGTCCTGATCGGGATATCGGTGATCATCGCCCGGCACTGATCACGCGCCGCCGGGTCGCGGGCCGGGTCTTTGCGCATCGTCGATGCCTGCGCCGCGGCGAAGGTGGCCCCTAAAGCCACCAGTCATCGAACGGGGTGACCGGCACCGCACGTTTGTGACGGGTGGCGAGGAACATCGCTTCGACCCGCTCGGCGCAGACGGCGCTCACCTCGCGTCCCTCCAGGTAGTCGTCGATCTCAGCGTAGCGCAGCCCCAGCGCCTCCTCATCGGGCAGCGCCGGGCGATCGTCCTCGAGATCGGCGGTCGGCACCTTGCTCCAGGTACTCTCGGGCGCGCCGAGCTCGCGCAACAGCGCCGCGCCCTGGCGCTTGGTCAGGCCGGTGAGTGGGGTAAGGTCGACGCCGCCGTCGCCGTACTTGGTGAAGAAGCCGGTGACCGCCTCGGCGGCATGGTCGGTGCCGACCACCAGACAGCCGAGCTGTCCCGCCAGCGCGTACTGCGCGACCATCCGCTCGCGCGCCTTGACGTTGCCACGGACGAAGTCCCGCAGCCGGGCCTCACCGCCAAGCACTGCCGCCATTGCCTCCGCGACACTCGCCGACTGGGCATCGGCCGCCGGCTTCACGTTGATCGTGACCACCTCATCGGGGCGGATGAAGCCAAGCGATACCTGGGCATCGGCTTCATCCGCCTGCACGCCATAGGGCAGCCGCACGGCATAGAACGTCACCGCCTCGCCAGCCTCGCGCAGGCCCTCGACGGCGAGCTGGCAAAGCCGCCCGGTGAGGGTCGAGTCCTGGCCGCCGCTGATCCCCAGCACCAGCCCCTTGGCGCGCGTGGCGCGCAGGTAGCGCTGGATGAACTCGACCCGCGCCGCGATCTCGGCGACGGGATCGATTTCCGGCTTGACGGCGAGTTCGGCGATGATGGTCTGACGCAGTGTGCTCATGGTCGTATCGGGCCCGGCAACGATGGAGGGGTGCGCGTGCGAGCCAGGCGACTCGACGCAAGGAGCGCCTAGATTAGCCGCTGTCCTCGCTACTGCCTACCGCGAGGCCGCTCGCCAGACAATGGCGAGCATAGCGCCAGCGACTGGCTCATACTTGGAAGAACGAGCCCGCGGGCTGGTCCGGCATCGACGAAATTAGACTTTGGTCGGCCGAGACCTATTCGGCCTGAGCCGCTCGATATGCAAAAATGACCGCCGCGCCGAACACCGAAGGCGGCCCCAGTCCGTCGCGTCATGGCGGCTTTCGTACGCATCCTCGCAGCCGGAGCGTACGATTTTCATCTCACAGCATGAGCGTTTCCGGGGACATTGAGCGGATGAACCAACCTGCGACAGAAACGGCAGATGTAGTCTTGATCGGCGCCGGCGTGATGAGCGCCACGCTGGCGGTACTTCTCAAGGAGCTCGACCCAGAGGCCAAGGTGGAAATCGTCGAGCAGCTCGACGGCGCCGCTTCGGAGAGCTCCTTCGCCTGGAACAACGCAGGCACCGGTCACGCCGCGCTGTGCGAACTCAACTACACACCACGCAACAAAGATGGCTCGATCAGCATCGAGAAAGCGGTGCGGATCAACACCGCGTTCGAGGAATCGAAGCAGTTCTGGAGCTATCTGATCGAGCAGGGCGCGATCGAATCGGCCCGTCGCTTCCTCAATCCGGTGCCGCACATGAGCTTCGTGCGCGGTGCCAAGGACGTCGAGTTCCTGCGCAAGCGCTTCGAGGCGATGAGCGCCCACCCCTGCTTCGCCGACATGCGCTACAGCGAAAGTCCCGAGCAGATCGCCGAGTGGGCGCCACTGCTGATGCGCGGGCGCAAGGGCGATGACCCGATCGCCGCGACCCGCGTCGACCAGGGTACGGATGTCGACTTCGGTGCGCTCACCCGCCAGCTCCTGCGCCATCTCGACAGCCTTGGCGGTGCACGGGTCAGCTACAAGCAAAGAGTCGCGAGCCTCGAGCGTGAGGCGAACGGCGACTGGCTGCTCGAGCTCGACGTCGACCACGGCAAGCGCAGCCGCCAGCTGCGCGCGCGCTTCGTCTTCGTCGGTGCCGGCGGCGGCGCGCTGCCGCTGCTGCAGAAAAGCGGTATCCCCGAAGCCCAGGGCTATGCAGGCTTCCCGGTCAGCGGCCAGTGGCTACGCTGCGACGACCCCAAGCTGGTGGCCCAGCACAAGGCCAAGGTCTACAGCCAGGCATCGGTCGGCGCACCGCCGATGTCGGTACCGCACCTCGACACCCGGGTAGTGGACGGCCGCTCTTCGCTGCTGTTCGGTCCGTTCGCAGGCTTCACCACCAAGTTCCTCAAGACCGGCTCTCCGCTCGACCTGCCGCTCAGCGTTCGCGCCGACAACCTGCGCCCGATGCTCTCGGTGGCGCGTGACAACTTCTCGCTGGTCAAGTACCTGGTCGGGCAGGTGCTGCAGACGCCGAAGCAGCGCATCGAGGCGCTGCGGGAGTTCTTCCCCGAGGCAAGCGAAGAGGACTGGCGTCTCGAGATCGCCGGTCAACGGGTGCAGATCATCAAGCGCGACGCCAAGCGCGGCGGCAAGCTCGAGTTCGGCACCGAGCTGGTCACCGCGGCCGACGGCTCGCTCGCCGCCCTTCTCGGCGCCTCACCCGGTGCGTCCACCGCGGTGTCTACGATGCTGCAACTGATCGAGCGCTGCTTCCCTGAGCGCTACCAGAGCGAAGACTGGCAGTCCCGCCTTGGCGCGATCTTCACCGCCCGCGCCGGACAGCTGGCCCAGGACGGTAAACGGCTGGCCGAAGTCCGTGAACGTACCCATCGGGTACTCGAGCTCACCCCGCAGCCGGCGCAGGCCTGAAACCCGAGAGTACCCGACCCGAGAGCCTCGCTTCGCGCGAGGCTCTTTTCCTCGCTCCATCTCTTTCTTGCTCCATTCCTCCCCTCTCGCTCACGGCTCAAAGCACCGGCGAGAACAGGTGGGCGACCCGCTCAACGGCCTGGCGCCAGCGCGGCACCGCGTCGAGCTGGGCGCGATCGAGCCGCCGGGCCTGCTCGAAATCACGCTCGAGCATTGCAGCCACCTCCGAGGCGAATCCCTGGTCGAACACCGCCACCATCTGCTCGAAATTGAGCCGCAGCGAGCGGTTGTCGAGATTGGCACTACCGATCACCGCGAAGTCGTCGTCGACCAGCCACACCTTCTGATGGATGAACCCCGGCAGGTAACGGTATATCTCGATACCATCGTGCACCGCTTGGCGAGCGCAGAACTGGCTGGCGAGATAGACGATCAGATGATCGGGCCGCGACGGCACCAGGATGCGCACCTCTACGCCGCGCTGCACCGCAAGCGTCAGCGCCGCGCTCACCGCCTCGTCGGGCACCAGATAGGGCGTGGTCAGCCATAGCCGACGACGCGCCCGATTGATCGCCTCGACCAGCGACAGCATGCAGGTCTCGTAGATATCGGCCGGACCGAAGGGCAGCGCCTGGCAGCGCATCTGGCCTGCGTCCCTGCGCGGCGGCACGCAGAGGGTGGGCAGCTCGCCCGCGCTCCAGTACCAGTCCTCGGCGAAGGTGTACTGCAGGCAACCGACCACCGGCCCCTCCAGTGCGATATGGGTATCGCGCCAAGGCGCGAGCGGAGGCTTGGCGCCAAGATAGAGCAGGCTTACGTTGTGGCCGCCGATGAACGCCTGCTCGCCGTCGACCACCACCAGCTTGCGATGATTGCGGAAATTGATCTGGAAGCGATTGAAGCCGAAGCCGCTCTGGGTGACGAATTTGTAGGCCTTGACGCCGCCGGCGCGCAGCCGCTCGAGGTGGGCGGACGGCAGTCCGTGGCTGCCGATCTCGTCGCACAGCAAATAGACCTCGACGCCCTTGGCCGCCCGCGCGAGCAGCGCATCGAACAGCCGACGGCCCAGCGCATCGTCGGCGATGGTGAAAAACTGCACCAGCACCTGGCGCTCGGCGCGCTCGATCGCGGCGAAGATCGCAGCGAAGGTCGCCTCCCCGTCGACCAGCAGGCGCACCTGGTTGCCGTGCAGCAATGGCATCCGGGTCAGCCTCGCTGAGGCTGGAAGCCCATCGACTGCATCATGCTCGGCGTCCAGATCCCACGGCAGATGCGGTACCCGCTCGCGCATCCGGCGGTTTTCCTGGCGCCGCGCCCCAACGTAGCGCTCGAAACGCGCGCTGCCGAGGACCAGATAAGGCAGCAGCGCGAAATAGGGAAACGACAGCAGCAGCACCGCCCAAGCGATCGCACCCTGAGTGGTGCGCGCTCGACGCACCGCATCGAGCGCCGCAATGATGCCAGCGATATGGACCAGGATCAGGAACAGGCCGAACAGTGAGGTAGTGCTCACGCGGCGGGTTCCGGGACGAGTAGTCGCGCGGAGGAGAAAAGCATTGCGGGATCAGAAGACATCGGCTGGCTCCAGGGGACGGAAATCGTCTCACAGACTAGTCGATTCTCTTACTCGCAAGGAGGTTCCCATGTTCAGCCACATCCAGCTCGGTGCCCGCGCCCCTGGGGCAACGACGCGCAGGTCGGCTCCACTGCATCACGACCTTGGCGGCCGTAAGCTTTGCTTCGTCCCCGCCGCAGCGCTGCCTTGAGCAAGGGTCATACCGGCGGCGGATTGAGCCGGGCAAAGCCCTCCTGGCGATAGTACGGAAAGTAGGGATAAGGCGCCTCGACGGCGCTGACGCTGTCCAGGCGCTTCATCTGCTCGGCGCTCAGGCACCAGCCGAGCGCACCGAGATTGTCACGCAGCTGCGCTTCGTTGCGCGCGCCGATGATCACCGAAGAGACGCTCGGGCGCTGCAACAACCACCTGAGCGCCACCTGGGCGACGCTCCTGCCGCTCTCCTCGGCGCGCTCGGCCAACACATCGACGATGTCGAACAAGCGCTCCCCGTCGACCGGCGGGCCGAAGCTTGCGGTATCGTGCAGTCGACTGAGCTCGGGCAGCGGCGCGCCGCGACGCAGCTTGCCGGTGAGCCGGCCCCAGCCGAGCGGACTCCAGACCAGGGCGCCTACGCCTTGATCCAGCCCAAGCGGCATCAGCTCCCACTCGTAGTCGCGTCCAATCAGCGAGTAGTAGACCTGGTGCGCCACGTAGCGGGGGTAACCATCGCGCTTAGCGATCGACAGCGCCTTCATCAGCTGCCAACCCGAGAAGTTGGACACCCCGACATAGCGCACCTTGCCCGAGCGGACCAGCCCATCGAGGGTCGCGAGCACCTCCTCCATCGGCGTTGCCGCGTCGAAGGCATGGAGCTGGAGCAGGTCGATCGCATCGGTCGCAAGCCGCTTCAGCGCCGCCTCGACCGCACTCATCAGTCGACGGCGCGAGGTGCCTGCATCCTCAGGCCCATCGCCCATCGGTAACCCGATCTTGGTCGAGATCAACGCCTGCGCCCTGCGCCCCGCCAATGCCTGACCCAGCACCCGCTCCGAGGCGCCGAGGGAGTAGACGTCGGCGGTGTCGAAGAGATTCACCCCGGCCTCGAGACAGATGTCGATCAACCGTCGAGCGGCCTTCACGTCGGTATTGCCCCAAGCACCGAACAGCGGCCCAGCGCCGCCGAAAGTGCCGGTACCGAAGCTCAACGCCGGCACTTCCAGCGCGGAGGCACCAAGTGTTCGATACTCCATGGATCGGCTCTCCTTCGTTGGTTCGATTGGCACGTTCACGGCTTCACTCGGCAGCTCGGCGAGGCGCTACCCACCTCGAACCGACCGCGGTCGCCGCGATGCGCCGGCAACATGCTCGGCAGCGACAACGCCGGCACCGCAGCGGCGCACCAAGGCAGCAGTTCGAGTCCGTGGCGCGCGCGGCATCGCGGCTTCTCCATGAGTGGAAAGGAGCCGCCATGATGTCGGAACGCAATTTAAGCGAGTAGAGTTCCCGTCTACCTTTGAGAAGTGAATTAAATTCACTAATTCAGGAACAGTGAATGGACAGCAATCGTTCCGGAGAGATGGAAGTGTTCGTCCAGGTGGTGCAATCGGGCAGCTTCGCCGCCGCTGCGCGGCGCCTGGAGATGACGCCTTCGGCGGTGGCGAAGCTGATCCAGCGTCTCGAGGCGCGGCTCGGCGCCAGGCTGATCAACCGCACCACCCGCAGCTTCCAACCGACCGCCGAGGGGAGGCTGTTCTTCGACCGCGCCCAGGAGATCCTCGCCGACTTGGAGGACGCCGAGAGCGCGGTCGGGCTCGAGGCGAGCGAGCCCCAGGGGGTGTTGAAACTCAACGTCTCGGTGCCCTTCGGCCGCAGGCTTTTGCTGCCGCTGCTGCCCGAGTTCCTCGCCCTCCACCCCCGGATGCGGGTCGATCTCACCCTCACCGACGAGCTGATCGACCCGTTCGAGCAGCACACCGACCTGGTGATCCGCCACGGTGCGCTGGCGGACTCACGGCTGATCGCGCGCTATCTCGGCCGCAGCCCGCAGCTGATCGTCGCCTCTCCCGACTATCTCGCCAGGCGCGGCGTGCCGCGCACGCCTTCCGAGCTCATCACCCACGACTGCATCGACTTCAACTTTCGCCGCCAGCTGAGCGAATGGCGCTTCACCATCGACGGCGAGCAGCGCGCCGTGCCGGTCGCCGGCAGCCTCAGCGCAGGCGACGGAGAAACCCTGCGCGAACTGACGCTCGCCGGAGTGGGTATCAGCCGGCTGACCCGCTTCCACGTCCTCGACGATATCCGGCGCGGCGCGCTGGTGTCGCTGCTCGAACCCTTCGCCAGCGAGGACTCCGATGCGATCCACGCGCTCTATCATGATCGCCGTCACCTCGCCTCGAGAACCCGTGCGATGCTCGACTTCCTCACCGCGCGGCTTCGCCTCGACTGAGCCAGGGCAAATGGTTGGATACCGACCGAGCGGAGCTACCAGGCACAGTCGCAGGCACTGGTTCAGAGGCTATCGATCAACGCCTCCATCCTTCGGCGCATTCCGGCATCGGGCATCCGTCCGACGGCGGCGCCGAGGTTGTCATCGACGTAGCGCGGGTTAGCCATTCCCGGGATCGCGCAGGTCACCGCTGGATGCGAGACCACGTACTTGAGGAAGAACTGCGCCCAGCTCCGGCAGTCGATTTCCGCCGCCCAATCGGGCAGCGCCTGGCCCTGCACCTTGTCGAACAGGCGATCGCGACCGAACGGCAGGTTGACCATCACCGCTACGCCGTTGGCCTCGGCGGCGGGCAGCACGGTCTCGGCCGCGGCGCGATTGTCGATCGCATAGTCGACCTGGACGAAATCCAGCCCGCCGCGCTCGATCCACTCCACCATCTCATCGTGCTGTCGCTCCACCCAGGTGGTCGCGCCGACATAGCGCACCCGTCCCTGGTCGCGGTAGTCCCTGAGAGTCTCCAGCTGGGTTTCGGTGTCCTGGAAATTGTGCACCGCGACCAGGTCGATCATCTCGGTGCCCAAAAGCTCGAACGAACGCTCGATCTGCGCCACGCCCGCCTCACGCCCGCTGCTGCTGACCTTGGTAGCGAGAAACAGCTGGTCACGGATGTCGAGCGATGCGATCAGTTCACCGACCACTCGCTCGGCATCGCCATAGGAGGGTGCGGTGTCGATCACCCTGCCGCCCTGCGCGACGAAACGCTGGAAGGCCTCGCGTAGCGGCACCAGCGCCTCTGCGCTCGCCCCCTGGTAACGCCGCGCGGTGCCGATACCGATCACCGGCAGCGTTTCGTCGGCTGCGGGAATTGGCTTGGTCAGCGGCGCACCTTCGGTGGCCAAAGCCGAGCGCCAGGGGATGTTGCCGGCGAGCATCAGGGCGCTGCTGGCGAGGAGCAAATCACGTCGAGAAAGATTCATCACAACGGCTCCATCTATGCGTTGACTGAACATCGAGGAATTTCCAGTCTAAGCAAAGCACGAGCGGGAACTCATCGCTCATCAGGCCCATCTCAGCGGTAGCGGCGGCGGGGTAGTCCGGCTCACTGCGCCTCGGGCAGCGTGCAGACGTCGACCCATCGGGCCTCGGTCAGCATCGCCAGGCGTTCGGGAGAGATGCGCACCGCGCTGTGGGGGGCGCCTGCCGCCGGCAGGACCTCATCGAAGGCACGCAGCGACTCATCGCAATAGACCGGCACTGGGGTGGCGAGCCCGAAAGGACAAACGCCGCCCACCGGGTGGCCAGTCAAGGCGAGAACCTCGTCGAAACCGAGCAGCTTCGCCTTGCCACCGAAGGTGGCCTTGATCTTGCGGTTGTCGAGCCTTGCGTCTCCACGGGCCACCACCAAAAGCGGCTGGCCGTCGACGCGCATCGACAGGGTCTTGGCGATTCTCGCCGGCGCCACGCCATGGGCGCGGGCAGCGAGTTCGACGGTAGCGGTACTCTCGGCGAGTTCGATCACTTCGATCTCGGGCGCGTGGGTGGTGAAGAAGGCGCGAACCGACTCGAGGCTCATGCTGGGCTCCTCTGCCGCTGGGTGGGAAGGACTGGGGCCGATAGAGCATACCTCCGGCCGCGGCGCCGCTGCCACGTGGTCGAGAGCGGCCAGGGCGTGTCCACTACGCGCTAGAAGCTCAGCGTTCCATCCGCCTTGATCTCGTCGAGGACGAAGAAAGTGCGAACCTGGAGCACATGGGGCAATGCCAGGATACGTTCGCTGTGGAAGCGGTTGAATGCGGGCAGGTCGCGTACCCGGACCTTGAGGAAGTAATCCATGTCGCCTGCGACCAGGTAGCACTCGAGCACCTGCGGCAGGGCCCTGGCGGCGGACGCGAACTGCTCGAAGCTCTGCTGGCTCGAGCGATCGAGTACCACACCGACCATCACCATGGTCTGGCGATCCACCGCTCGCGGATCGATCCGTGCCTGGACCGAGGTGATCACTTTGTCCTCGAACAGCCGCTGGGTGTGCTTCCAGCATGCCGAAGCGCTCAGCCCGACACGCTCCGCCAGCGCACGGTTGCTCAGTCGGCCATCCTGCTGCAGCGCCTGGAGAATCCGGCGGTCGAGCGCGGTGAGGGGCGAGAATCGCTGCTCATCAGCCATAAACAATCTTTCCCCATTTACCAATTTTAGAGAACCATCTTTACTGAATTCGCAAATCGTATCCAGATAATGGCTGCTACGGGCAATAAAAAGAAAGCACCTTCCCCACCGCTGGGTTCTAACATGGAGCGGTCGGCGACAACAATTCCAACCTAGGAGAATCCGCCATGCTCGAGCTGGAAAAACGCTTCCCCCGTGTCACCCTTGGCTACTTTCCCTCCCCCCTGCAGCCTTTGAAGCGGCTGTCGAAGGAGCTCGGTATCGAGCTATGGGCCAAGCGCGACGATGTCTCCTCCGGCCTCGCCTACGGCGGCAACAAGGTACGCAAGCTCGAGTGGCTGGCGGCCGATGCGCTGGAACAGGGATGCGACACCCTGGTGTCGATCGGTAACGTGCAGTCCAACCACACCCGCCAGGTCGCCGCGGTGGCCGCGGTGCTCGGGCTCAAGTGCCGGCTGGTCCAGGAAGAGTGGACCCATTGGGACGACCCGAACTACCACCGGGTCGGCAACATCCTGCTCTCTCGCCTGATGGGCGCGCAGACGCTGCTCGAGGGCGAAGGCTATTCGACCGAGGTCAAGGAGACCTGGGAAAGGGCGCTGGAGCAGGTGCGGCGTGAAGGCGGCAAGCCTTACGCGATTCCCGCCGGTGCCTCGGACCATCCGCTCGGCGGGCTCGGCTACGCCAACTTCGCCGACGAGCTCGCGCAGCAGGAGCGCGAACGGGACCTGTTCTTCGACACCGTGGTCACCGCCACCTGTACCGGTTCTACCCAGGGCGGCATGGTGGTTGGCTTCAAGGCCCAGGATCGCCCGCGCCGGCTGATCGGTATCGATACCGCGGCGAACGCCGAGATGACCCGTGCAGCGGTAACCAAGATCGCCCGCGCCACCGCGGAGATGATCGAGCTTGCGAAGCCGATCCTCGACGAGGACGTGGTGATCGACCCCCGCTTCGCCGGACCCGACTACGGTCTGCCGGACGAAGAGACGATAGCGGCGATCAGGCTCGCGGCGCAGAGCGAAGCCATGCTCACCGACCCGGTCTATGAGGGAAAATCGCTCGCCGGTCTGATAGCCATGGCCCGCAGCGGCGAAATCGCCCCCGGCAGCCGCGTGCTCTACGTCCACCTCGGCGGCGCGCCTGCCCTGGATGCCTACAGCAAAGCATTCGAATGATCATCGACGCCGCCGCGCAACGAGGGCCAGGACATGGACTCGCTTCCCTTACGCTGGGCGGTACCGCCGTCCGGCCACAGCGATGCGGCGATCGTCGTGGCAACGCCATCCGCCCGGCTGCTGGCAGCGCTCGTCGATGCACTCGTCGATGATCCCTGCACTGCGCTACTGGTGGTCGACGATCCCGAACGGCTGTACGAGCTGCGCGCCAGCGCGGTGCTGACGCAGGCGCTGGAACCACTCGGCCGACAAGCGGTGCTGTTGATGCCGGCATGCGACGACCACGCCGCCCTTTTCTGGTTGGGCGGCGTGGTCGGTCATCGCGTGATCGAGCTCGATGGAGAGACGCGCGCCGAAGCGCTGATCGAGGCCAGGTGGCGATGGCACGGTGAAGCGCCACCGCCGACCTGCTAGGGCGTGTCTTGCGGGTCAGCCACGACGCGGGTCGCGACCGATCGGATGGGGCTCTTGGCGAAGACGCGCCAGCTCGATCTGCTTTTGCCGCTCGATCGCGCCCTGGCGGGTCTTCTCCGGCAGATTGTCCCAGCAGTGCGGGCAGCTGACCCCCGGAGCATAGTGCGGCGACTCCCGGTCGGCGACCGAGACCGGGCGGCGACAGGCGTGGCACTGGTCGAACTCGCCCTCGCTGAGGTCGTGCTTGACCGTCACCCGGTTGTCGAAGACGAAGCACTCGCCGCGCCACTTGCTTTCGGCCTCGGGCACCGCTTCGAGGTATTTGAGGATGCCACCCTTGAGGTGATAGACCTCCTCGAAGCCCTCCTCGAGCATGAAGCTCGAGGCCTTCTCGCAGCGAATCCCGCCGGTGCAGAACATCGCCACCTTCTTGTGCCGGCTCGGATCGAAATGGCTGCGGACGAACTCGGGGAACTCGCGAAAGCTCTTGGTCCTGGGATCGATCGCGCCTTCGAAGGTGCCGATGCCGACCTCGTAGTCGTTGCGGGTGTCGATCAGCAGCACTTCGGGATCGTCGAGCAGCGCGTTCCACTGCTCCGGCTCGACGTAGGTACCGACCCGTTTGCTAGGATCGATCCCCGGCACACCGAGGGTGACGATCTCCTTCTTGAGCTTCACCTTGGTGCGATAGAAGGGATGCTCGGCGCACAGCGACTCCTTGTGCTCGAGCCCTTCGAAGCGCGCGTCGCGCTTGAGCCACGCCAGCAGCGCGTCGATCGCCTCGCGGCTGCCGGAGACGGTGCCGTTGATCCCCTCCTCGGCGAGCAGCAACGTGCCCTTGATGTCGCAGGCACACATGAATTCGCGCAGCGGCTCACGCAGTGCGACGTAGTCCTCAAGGGTAACGAACTGATACAGCGCGGCGACGACGATACTGTCGACCGCACCGCTTGAAACTTGCGACATCGGTATTCTCCACAGTGGTCGCCCACGTAAAGGGCGGACCGCGAATGAAACGAATCAAGCCACCGTGACGGCCAGGACGGTGCAGATTCTAGCAGAGCGAGGACGCCCCGCGCAGCGTCCCAGGCGGTGCATCCACCGGTATCCGGGGCGCGATGATCCGGGACGTATGCAGAGCGACGGAAGATGCGGCGGTGCCTCCCGTTCGTGTACCCTATGCGCGCACAGCGCTCCAAAATCGGAGCGATGCGATTCGACCGCATGACCCTCTCGAATCCGATAGCGAGGTCATAGGCGATGCGCACGAAGATCGGGGCACGCCAGCGCTCGCCATCGTGCGGGAGCGAGCACCAGCCGGCTTTCCAGCGGCCCTTCTCTGATTGCCATCATGCCTTCCGAGCTCGACTTGAACCCGCGTCGCGGGGGGCGGGCGTGGTCGGGTCGCCCTATATCTGATCTGGAAAAGCGACGATGGAACGCGAGCATCTGAAGCCTCTCTTCCATGCGGGTCATGGAGTGACCTGTGGGAAATTCATCCTCATCGGCGAGCATTCGGTGGTATACGGCGAGCCGGCGATCGCAATGCCGCTGCACAGCGTGAGGATGAGCGCTCGAGTGGCCCACGGAGCCCCTGAGCACTGGTTCGAAAGCGAGCTCTACCAAGGCCCCCTCGCCCGTCTGCCGGCCTCCCTGACCGGCATCAAAGCCGCGATCGAAGCCTGCCTCGAGGAGCTAGGCGAACGCCCCGATGGACTGAATTTCATCATCGAAAGCGAGGTTCCCACCGAACGCGGCATGGGCTCGAGCGCCGCGGTCGCAGGCGCAGTGGTGCGCGCGCTGTTCGATCTCTATCGGCGCCCGCTGGACCGCGACACCCTATTCGCACTGGTCCAGGTATCCGAACGAATCGCCCACGGCAACCCGAGCGGGCTCGACGCGGTGGCGACCTCCGCCGCCGCGCCAATCCATTTTCAGCGTGGCGAGTTCCGCGACCTGCCGATCGCCTTGACCGGGGTCTTCGTGATCGCCGATACCGGCATCAAGGGCGGCACTCGGCAGACGGTCGCCGATCTCGGCGCGCGCTTCGCGGCTGAGCGCAGCGAGGTCGAGCCGCGTATCCTGCGCCTCGGCAAGCTGACCGAGGAGGCGCGCGGCTGCCTCGCCCACGATCGCCCCGCGCGCCTCGGCGAGCTGATGAACGAAGCCCATGCACAGCTCGCCGCGCTCGACATCAGCAGCCCCGAGCTCGATCGTTTGGTCGAAGCCGCACTGGCGCATGGCGCGCTAGGGGCCAAACTGACCGGAGGCGGACGCGGCGGCTGCATGGTCGCGCTCTGCACCGATGCCGAGGCGGCCAGCGCGGTCGCCCAGGCGCTGCTCGCGAGCGGCGCCCGGCAGACCTGGATTCATCGTTTCGAGGAATATCCCGCATGAGTCATCAGGCGACGGCGATCGCCCACAGCAACATCGCTTTGATCAAGTACTGGGGCAAGCGTGACGAAGCGCGGATGCTGCCGATGAACGGCAGCCTGTCGCTGACGCTGGACGCCTTCTACACCCGCACCCGGGTGCGTTTCTTTCCCGAGCTGGGCGAGGACCATGTGCGCCTCGATGGCCGCGCGCTCGAAGGCGAAGCCGCCCGCAAGGTGAGCCGCTTTCTCGATCGCGTGCGTGCGCTCAAGGGTCACGAGTGGCGCGCCGAGGTCGACTCCTACAACCAGGTGCCGACCGGTGCCGGGCTCGCCTCCTCGGCCTCGGCGTTCGCCGCGCTGGCGGGTGCCGCCAGCCGGGCGATCGGCCTCGAACTCTCGCCGCGGGAGCTTTCGATCCTGGCGCGCAAGGGCTCGGGCTCGGCCTGCCGTTCGATCTTCGCCGGCTTCGCCCTATGGCAGGCGGGCACCGACGACCAGAGCTCCTACGCTCGCCCGGTGCCGGCGTCGAACCTCGACGACCTGGTGATGCTGGTGGTGGTGGTCAATGCAGGCCACAAGGGGCTCTCGAGCCGCGAAGGCATGCGCCGCACCGTCGCCACCTCGCCGTTCTACCCAGCCTGGGTGGAGCACGCGGAGCGCGACCTGGAGCGGATGCGCATCGCCGTGCTGGAAGGCGACTTCACCCGCATCGGCACCTTGGCCGAATCCAGCGCGATGCGGATGCACGCCACCATGCTCTCGGCGGCGCCGCCATTTTGCTATTGGGAAGCTGGCAGCCTGCTGGCGATGAACCTGGTACGACAGCTGCGCGACGAGGGCCATGAGTGCTACTTCACCATGGACGCCGGCCCCAATGTGAAGATCATCGCCCGCGAGGCCACCCTGCCCCGGCTGCGCGCGGCGCTGGGCGAGCATTTCGGCGAAGAGGCGCTGATCACCGCCCGGCCCGGCCCGGGGCTGCGTATCGAGGACGCGGAGGCGCCTGAGTGTCGATGATCGAAGAAAAAGCGCCAGGCAAGCTCTACATCGCCGGCGAGTATGCGGTGATCGAGCCCGGCAACAGCGCCATCCTAGTCGCCGTCGACCGCTTCCTGCGCGTGCGCCTCGAGCCCACCGAGGGACTCGGCTCGCTGGCCTCGAGCCAGTACGGCCGCCTGCCGGTACGCTGGCGCCGCAGCGGCGATGCGCTGGTGCTGGATCGCGAGGAGAACCCGTTCGACTACGTGCTCTCGGCGATCTCGGTAACCGAGAAGTACGCTCGCGAACACGGCCGGTCGCTGGGTATCTATCACCTCACCATCGACAGCCAGCTCGACGACTTCTCCGGGCGCAAGTACGGTCTCGGCTCGAGCGGCGCAGTGACGGTGGCGACGATCAAGGTACTGGCGCGTTTCTATGATCTGACCCTCTCACCGCTTACGCTGTTCAAGCTCGCAGCGCTGGCGCAGATCGACATCCAGCCCAACGGCTCGTGCGGCGATCTTGCCGCCAGCGCCTACGGCGGCTGGATCGCCTATACCGCCTTCGACCGCGACTGGGCGCGGCGCGAGCGTGCCGGCCGCTCGGTCAGCGCCATGGTCGAGCTCGACTGGCCGCACCTCGAAGTGCGCCCGCTGCGCGCGCCCTTCGACCTGCGCCTGATCATCGGTTGGACCGGCGCGCCGGCCTCCACTCCCGCTCTGGTGGCGATGGTGCAGGCGCGAAAGCAGCGCCGCGAGACTCACTACGAAGAGTTCCTCGCCGGCGCCAAGGCCTGCCTGGCGTCGATGATCGACGCCTTCGACACCGGCAGCACCGCACGCATCCAGCAACAGGTACGGATCTATCGCAAACTGCTCCACGCGCTCGGCCAAGGGGCCGAGACCGGCATAGAGACCCCCGCGCTCGATCTGCTCTGCGCGGAGGCGGAGCGCTTCGGCGGCGCGGCCAAGACCTCCGGCGCCGGCGGTGGCGACTGCGGCATCGCGCTATTCGACGATTCGATCGACCTCACGCCACTGTTCGAGGCTTGGACGCGGGGCGGTATCCTGCCGCTGACGCTCCAGGTCTTCGATGAAACGAGGCATCCGAGATGAGCCACCAGCAACGCAAGGACGACCACGTCGCGCACGCGCACGCGCTCTATCGCGAGCGGCGGATCAACGACTTCGACCATCTCGACTTCGTCCATCACTCGTTCCCGGAGCTGGACTGCGTGGCGATCTCGCTCGCCACTCGCACACGCGCCTTCGCCTGGCCCTTTCCGTTCTACATCAACGGAATGACCGGCGGCAGCGCGAAGACGCTCGAGATCAACCGCCAGCTCGGCGAAGTCGCGCAGGCCACCGGCCTTGCGATCGCCTCAGGCTCGCAGAGCGCGGCACTCAAGGACCCGAACGTGCGCGCATCGTTCAGCGTGCTCAGGGAGCGCCACCCCAACGGCTTCGTGCTCGGCAACGTCGGCGCGGGCGTCTCTCCCACCCAGGCCGAGCAAGCGGTGGAGATGCTCCACGCCGACGCGCTGCAGGTGCACATCAATGCGCCGCAGGAACTGGTGATGCCGGAGGGAGACCGCGAGTTCGGCGCCTGGCTCGACAACATCGAGGCGATCCGCGCCCGGGTCGGCGTGCCGGTGGTGGTCAAGGAGGTCGGCTTCGGAATGAGCGAGGAGACCGCCTTCCGGCTGCGCGAACGCGGCGTCGAGCTGGTCGATGTCAGCGGCCGTGGAGGCACGAATTTCATCGCGATCGAGAACCTGCGCCGCAGCGCCCAGGAGTATGACTACCTCGAAGGCTGGGGGCAGTCCGCGGTGGTCTCGCTGCTCGAGGTCTCACCGCACATGGGGGCGCTCGACGTGCTCGCCTCGGGCGGCGTGCGCCATCCGCTCGACGTGCTCAAGGCGCTGGCGCTCGGCGCTCGGGCGGTCGGGGTCTCCGGCCGGGTGCTGCACATCCTGCTGAGCGAAGGGCCCGAGGTCCTGATCGAGACCCTGGAGGCGTGGAAGGCCCAACTGCGAACGCTGATGGCGATGGTCGGCGCAACCACGGTCGAAGAGCTGCGCCATACCGACCTGCTGATTCGCGGACCGGTCCGCGAGCACTGCGAACTGCGCGGCATCGATCCGATGACGTATGCACGCCGCGCCCGGTCCGCGCGCCACGGCGGCTAACGCCCAGCACCGGCGCCAAGCGCGAAGACGATGAGCAGGCTAGAGTGATCGATGGCGCCCGGATCGGCGCCATCCTTCATTCGCTCAGGAGCTTCGCGATGCCTCACGTCACCCCGATCATCGTTCGCGGCTACCACCTCGACGTCTATCGACACGTCAACAATGCCCGCTATCTCGAGTTCATCGAAGAAGCGCGCTGGGCGCTGTTCGACGAGGTCGATGCGCTCGCCTGGATGGAGCGCCACGGGGTTGGCTTCGTGATCGTCCACATCGACATCGACTTCAACTCCTCAGCCCGCCTCGGCGATCGCTTAGAAGTGCGCACCGAACTCAGCGATGCGATCACCGAAGGGGCGCGCAGCGCGCGCATGACCCAATCGATCCACTGCGGCGAGCGCCAGGTCGCCGAAGCGCGAGTGGTCTACGTCTGCATCGATCTCACCAGCGAGCGGGCGCTGCCGATCGAAGGCGAGCTGTTGCAGACGCTCGAAAGCTGGCGCCAGCGCTACGTCTCGGCCTGATTCGGTCCAATCGTTGAGGTTAGAACACACACTTCGCACCGTGCTGGATGGTCTGCGAAGTAGACCGCTACAGCGCGCTTGCCTGGCACACCAAATAAAAAAGCCGGGACGCGATGTCGTCCCGGCTTTGGCCGCTATCTGGCATCGATAGGCTGATGCCGGATGCAGGGTTGCCTATTGTTGACGTGGCAGAGCGTAGGCGATCACATAGTCGCCCCGGTTATCGTTGGTACCCGTACGCGTGGCGCCACCCGCGACGACCACCACATACTGGCGCCCATCCTCGCCGATGTAGCTCATCGGTGCTCCTTGGCCGCCTACCGGCAGACGGCTACGCCAAAGCTCCTCGCCGCTGTCGTTGTCAAAGGCCCGGACGTAGTAGTCCAGCGAGCCATGGAAGAAGGTCAGCCCGCCCTTGGAGACGAGCGGCCCTCCCATGGTGGGCATGCCCAGGGGGATATGCACTCCCGGGGTGATGCCGAGGACTGGCGCGTCCTGAATGCTACCCACCGGTACCTGCCACTTGGTTTCGCCACTGGCCAGGTCGATCGCGGTCATGGTGCCGAACGGTGGCTTGAAGCAGGGGACACCCAGCGGGGAGACGAACATCGAGCGTTCGACACCCCAGGGCGTGCCGAGCTGCTTGGAGTATTCACCCTCGGTGCTGGGCTGCAGACCGATCCGCTCTGCTTCCTCTCGCTTGATGAAGCGCCCCCATTGGGCCATTCGGATGTCGTTGACGAGCAGTGTGCCCGTTGCTGCATCCACTGCGCCGCCGCCCCAGTTGAAGCCACCATAGTAGCCCGGGAAGATCAGCGTGCGTTGCTTGTCCGACAGCGGAGTGAACTCGCCCTCCCAGCGCATCTGCTTGAACTGGATACGGCAATAGAGCTGGTCGAAGATCGTCGCGCCCCACATGTCCGACTCACGCAGGGGATCGGCGCCAACCGACAACGCAGAGTATGGCTGGGTCGGTGCGGGATTCATCCCTTCGACCGCATCCGTTGCTACCGGGCGCTGTTCGACCGGTACCACCGGAGTGCCGTCGCGGCGATCGAGGACGAAGATCTGACCGCGCTTGGTCAGTGCGATCAGGATGGGGGTGGTGGTCCCATCCGCTTTGGGCAGATCGTAGAGAATCGGCTGGGCCGACACGTCGTAGTCGAACGGATCGCGGTTAGCGGTGCGGAAGTGCCAGCGCTCCTGACCGGTCTTCAGGTCCACTGCAACGATGGAGTCGTTGTACTCGTCGGAATAGGAATGGCGGTTGCCGGTCCAGAAGTCGGGCGTCTGGTTGCCGGTGGGGAAGTAGGCCAGGCCCAGTTCCGGGTCGTAGGAGGCAGTGCCCCAGAAGTTCGGCGTCTCTGGTGCGTAGGTCTCTCCGGGCGGCAGCGGAGTGCTGTCGGAGGCGCCACGAGAGGCGTCCCAGGCCCACA
This sequence comes from Halotalea alkalilenta, assembly GCF_001648175.1. NCBI lineage: Bacteria > Pseudomonadati > Pseudomonadota > Gammaproteobacteria > Oceanospirillales > Halomonadaceae > Halotalea > Halotalea alkalilenta. Next base: position 3,661,667 of record NZ_CP015243.1, read on the forward strand.
GGAGTTCACCAGTCGCAACGTTATAGCCGCGTACCACGCCAGAGGGTTCGCCGACCGTCAGATTGTCGTTGAGGCGTCCGCCGACCATGACGACGCCGTCGGCCACCAAGGGAGCGGAGGTGACATTGTAAGAGCCCTCGTCGCCACCTTCGACGTCCGGAGTCAGCCCTTCGGTCAGGTCGACGAATCCTTGATCACCGAAATCCTCGCACAGCTTGCCGGTTTCGGCATCGAGCGTGAACAGGCGGCCGTCGATGGTGGTGCTGACCACGCGCTTGCGGCACATCGCCGGCGCGGCGGCGACCATGCCGGCATCACCGACGGGCTCGTCGGTAGCGGCGTCCAGGCTCAGCGCGTCCAGGTCGGTATAGCCGACGCCGCGGCAGCGTTTCCAACCCTCGGTGCTCTCGGTGATCTTCGCTTGGGGATCGAAGCGCCACTTCTCCTCGCCGCTCACCGCGTCCAGAGCGATCACTTTGCTCAGCGGAGTGCACAGGTAGAGTGTGTCGTCGATTTTGAGCGGAGTTACTTGGTATTCAGCGCCATCCACAGCCAAATCACCGGTGCGATAGGTCCAGGCGACTTCCAACTGGTCGACGTTGTCTTTGTTGATCTGGTCGAACTGAACGTACCGCTCCCCCAAGCCGTTGCGGCCATAGGCGGGCCAATCGTTCCCGTCGGCGTCTCCCGCAGAGGGGTTGATCTGTGCCGCTGGTGCTGTGTTCTTGGCGACTACGGTCGGGTGTGGGCGGAACATGCCCGCTACCAGACCTGCCAAAGCGATGAAACATACCGCAGCGAGGGCAAGCGAGACTTTGACGCCCAGCACTGGCTGACCTGATTTGCCGCGCAGCTGCGGTGCGAACAGAGAGAATACCAGGGCGACGACGATGAACACGATCAGGCGTGGCACTAGCTGCCAGAAGTCAGTGCCGACTTCTGACAAGGCCCAGATCACGCTGTAGCCCAGGAGGATCAAAGCGACCCATAGTGCATAACCAGCACGACGTGCCAGACCGACCCCAGCGATGGTCAGCAACAGTCCTGCAAAGAGATAAAACCATGCGCCACCAAGTGACGCTAACCAGACTCCTCCAGCGAAGAGCCCCAAGCCTAGCAGGGCGGCAATGCTCCCCAAGGCTAAGGTGACGATTTTCAATTCTTTCCCTCCGATCCCGTTATTAGATACAGCCATGCGTCAATCTGACGCAGCGGGACGGAATGATATACCTCCACCGGAGTAGATGTTAATAATTCTTTTTTAGATGCGTGGCGCTCGGTTTTATGCTTGCAGAACCGCTGGCGGCGCCACATGCACATGGCTTGGGTGCTGTACCGAGAACATGGGGCAGCGGTGATTGGACGCGAGTCGCTGGTTGGAATCGATGATATAGCCGGCGTGGTAGCAGCATGAACCGCCCAGGGATTCTCGGAGGCTATTTGATTCAAGTGGCCATGCTGCCAGCGCTTCAGCAGATCTCCGTTTGACGGTTGCAATTGGTTTCAGCCTCAGCCGGTCGAATATAGCCGACCGGGTGAATCCGCCAAATTGACCACAGAAGCCCTCGAGCTCATCGTCACCAGCGGCGGCATCGCGACCTCAGCGCCTGAACGTTTGAGGCTAGGCCTCGACCTGATCGATCCAGTCGTTGAGGTTGTAGTAGTTGGTGACCCGCGCCACCTTGCCGTCGAGGATCTCGAAGAAAGCGCCGGCGGGCAGCAGGTAACGCTGGCCGTAGGCTTCGGGCAGGCCTTCATCGCTTGCCAGGTACTCACCATGGACGACGAACTCGGCAGCGGCGCGACGGCCATCGCTCGAGGTCATCACCACCACTTCGTCGATCCGCTCGCGATAGCAGCGGTTCATCTTGGCCATGAAGTCGGCGAACGCCTGCTTGCCGATCTGGCGTTCGCCCTGGTTGACGTCGTGGGCGATCTCATCGTGGAGCAGCTCGAGGAAAGCCTCCATGTCGCCTGCGTTGAACGCGGCGTAGTAGGCTTCGATCAGCGCTTCGGCTGTCATAGGCGGGTTTTCCTTCTCTCGGCGTGGTCGTTGATCCATTGGACGAGCGGCGGCGACTGCGCGATTGGAACATCGCGGGACGCAGTGCCGCTCCATCCGCTCGCAGCGGACATGATAAGGTCTCAGGCGTTCCTTCGACATCCTTGAACGCGACGCCCGCATGTCGCTCGACGAGACTCGACGCATGGAAATTCGATTGCTCACCGGCGCGCGGATGCGCGATCACGTGGATGCCCTCGCCCGCCTGAGGATCACGGTATTCCGTGAGTTTCCCTATCTCTACGATGGCGACATCGACTACGAGACCCGCTATCTCGATACCTATGCCCGCAGCGAGCAGAGCCTGTGCGTGCTGGCGATCGACGCCGGCCGCCCGGTCGGCGCCGCCACCGGCATACCGCTCGACGCCGAGACCGAGGAGTGCCGGCAGCCGTTCGAGGCCGCCGGTATCGACCCCGCGGGGGTCTTCTACTTCGGCGAATCCGTGCTGCTGCCGGCCTATCGCGGCCGAGGCCTCGGCGTGCGCTTCATCGATGAACGCGAAGCCTACGCCAGGCGCCTTGAGCGCTTTCGCCTCTGCGCCTTCTGCGCGGTAGAGCGCCCGCTCGACCACCCTCGCCGTCCGCCCGACTACCAGCCACTGAACGCCTTCTGGCGCAAGCGCGGCTTCGCGCCAGCCCCTGGGCTGGCTACCAGTTTCCGCTGGCGCGACATCGACGAGGCGACCGAGAGCGCCAAGCCGATGAATTTCTGGGTCAAGGAGATCGCCGGGTGATCCGCGTTGCCGCCTGTCAGTACAAGATCGAACTGTTCGAGCAGTGGGACGACTACGCCGAGCATCTCACCGCGCTATGCGAGGATGCCGCGGCCGAGGGCGCCCAGCTGCTGCTGCTGCCCGAGTATGCCGGGCTGGTGCTCAGCGGCCAGCTCGGGCGCGATCGCGAAGACCTCGCCGCCACGCTCTCCGGCATCCAGCCGCTGGTGCCACGCTGGCATGCGCTGTGCGCCGAGCTTGCCCGCAGCCTCGGGGTCTACCTGCAGCCCGGCAGCCTGCCGGTGCGCGACGCCGATGGCGCCTACCGCAATCGCGCTTGGCTGTTCGGCCCGCAAGGCGAGCTCGGCCATCAGGACAAGCTGATGATGACGCGCTTCGAGCGCGAAGAGTGGTCGGTGGTCAAGGGCAGCGGGCTCGAGGTCTTCGATACCCCGCTCGGACGGCTGGGGATCCAGATCTGCTACGACAACGAGTTCCCCATCGCTTCGCGACGCCTCGCCGAGGCCGGCGTCGAGCTGGTGCTCGCACCGAGCTGCACCGATACCGAGGCGGGCTTTTACCGGGTGAGGACCGGCGCCCGGGCCCGGGCGCTGGAAAACCAGTTCGCGGTGCTGATGGCGCCCACCGTGGGCGAGGCGCCCTGGTCGCCGGCGCTCGACGTCAATCTCGGTCGAGCCGGGCTCTACGTGCCGTCCGATCGAGGCATGCCGGCCAGCGGCATCGTCGCTGAGAGCGCGACGCTTTCACCGCCGCGCAGCCAGTGGCTGATCGAGGATATCGATCTCGACGCGGTGCGTCGGGTTCGCGAGCAGGGCCAGGTGTTCACCCGGCGCGACTGGGTGGAGCAGTTCGAACCCGGGCAGCTCACCCTGCGCAGCGCTAAAGCAGCACCGCACTGACCGAACCAAGGCTGGCCGCAAGCCGCGACGCCCCGCCGCGAAGCCTCGGCGGGGAGACCGGCTCAGCGACCGATCAGCTCGAGCATGTACTGCGGCAGCGCGAAGGCGGCCTGGTGGATCGCAGGATTGTAGTAGCGGGTCTTGAGGCCGCTGGCGGCGAACCGGCGCTCGAGCTCATCGAGCGGCACCCGGCGCGACTCGGGGTCGAGCGCTCCCCAGCCGAACGCCATGCTGCCGCCGACGTAGGTGGGCACCGCGGCGTGATAGAAGTGCCAGCCGGGGAAATGCGGCGCCAGGCGCTCGGCGGTATTGGTGAGCTCCTCGGGCTGCATGAACGGCACGCCGTTCTGGGTCGCCAGGATCCCGCCGTCGTTGAGCCTCGCCCGGCACAGGGCGTAGAACTTCTCGGTGAACAGGGTCTCCGCCGGCCCAACGGGATCGGTGGAGTCGGTGATGATCACATCGAAGGTCTCGGTGGTCTCGGCGAGGAACTTGAGCCCATCGTCGATCACCAGCCGCACGCGGGGGTCGTCGAGGCTGCCGGCGGAATGATTGGGCAGGTACTCGAGGCACATATCGATCACCGCCTGGTCGATCTCCACCGCGACGATCTCCTCGATCGCCTGGTGCCGGGTCAGCTCGCGGATGATCCCACCATCGCCTACCCCGACCACCAGCGCTTTCTTCACTGCGCCGTGGGCGAGCACCGGCACGTGGGTGAGCATCTCGTGGTAGATGAACTCATCTTTCTCAGTGGTCTGGATCGCCCCATCGAGCGCCAGCACGCGACCGAACAGCGGATTATGGAAGATCACCAGGTCCTGGTGGTCGGAGCGACCGTCGAACAGCAGCTCTTCGACCTCGAGGCACTGGCCGTAATGGCGGTGGAGGGTTTCCTGGTACTGCTGCAAAGACGGTTTCAAGGCGCGTTCTCCTGACGAGCGTCCCGCGCGGGCGCGGGACGTTGAGTATCCAATTCAGGAGGGGGAAGCTAAACGATCGACGCGCCGGGTGCCACCCCGAATCGCCGGGTGCGCGCTCAGAACCCCTCGAGCACCACCTTGCCGCGCGCCTTGCCGCTTTCGATGAAGCGATGCGCTCGCACCAGATTGTCGACGCTGATCCTGCCGTAGTGCTCGGCGCAAGTAGTGCGCACACGCCCAGCATCGACCAGCCGGGCGAGCTTCTCGAGCAGCCGGCGCTGCTGGCCGATGTCGGCGGTCTGGTAGAGCGAGCGGGTGAACATCGTCTCCCAGTGCACCGAAACGCTCTTGTACTTGAGCGGAAGGATATCCAGCTCGGCCGGATCATCGATCAGCGCGAACTTGCCTTGGGGCGCGACCAGCTTGGTAATCGCCTCGAGGTGCTGGTCGGTATGGTTGAGCCCGATCACGTAGTCGATACGGTCGATGCCCTGCTCGGCGAGCGCTTGGTCGAGCGGGCGGGAGTGATCGACAACGCGATGAGCCCCGAGCTCGGTCAGCCAGTCGCGCGTCTCGGCCCGCGAGGCGGTGCCGATCACTTCGAGCGAGCTCAGCTGGCGCGCCAGCTGGATGAGGATCGAGCCCACCCCGCCGGCGGCACCGATCACCAGCAGCCGGGGATCATCGAGCGGGTCGGCCCTTTGGATCTCCAGGCGATCGAACAGCAGCTCCCATGCGGTGATCGAGGTCAATGGCAGCGCAGCCGCCTGGGCGAAGTCGAGCGATGCGGGCATGTGCCCGGCGATCCGCGCATCGACCACATGCAGCTCGCTGTTGGCTCCCGGGCGATCGATAGCGCCGGCATACCAGACTCGCTCTCCGGGAGCGAAACCTTCGACCTTGGCACCGACTGCCTTGACCACCCCGGCGACATCCCAGCCGAGCACCTTCGGCGCCTCTTCACTGGCGCTGCCGGGACGCGCGCGCACCTTGGTATCGACCGGATTGACCGACACCGCCTTCACCTCGACCAGCAGATCGTGCTCGCCGGGGAGCGGATCGGGGAGTTCGAGCGCTTCGAGGACATCCGCGGCACCTGGGGCGCAGTAACCGATTGCTTGCATACTGGAAGACTCCTATCGGATGGAACCGTCGGACCGTAAAGATGGACGACGGTCGGGATCAGCGTCAGTCTAATTATCCTTGTGCGTTGAAAAAGACGCCTACCAACGAATGACTTTCTTCATCAGGGCGAAAATGATCCGTCTGGAAGACCTGCGTGTGTTCATCCACACCGTCGATCAAGGCAGCCTCTCCGCCGCCGCCCGCCTGCTCCAGCTCACCCCGGCGGTGGCGAGCAGCGCAGTGGCGAGGCTCGAGCGCGAGCTCGGCGTGCGCCTGCTGATCCGCTCGACTCGCCATCTGCGCCTCTCCGAGGAGGGCGAGCGCTACCTGCCCCACGCCCGTGCGATGCTCGAAACCGAGCGCCAGGGACGCCACGCCCTCGGTGCGGGAGACGGCTTCTCCGGCCAGCTGCGCCTGACCCTTCCCTCCGGACTCGGGCGCCGGCTGCTCAGGCCCTGGATCGACGAATTCCAGCAGGCGCATCCGAAACTCTCGCTCCAGCTCCACATCAGCGACCGCTCGATGAACCTGTTCGACCAACCGCTGGATGCAGCGATCCGCTATGGTGTGCCGCCCGATTCAGGCCTGGTGGTACTGCCGCTGGCGGCGGGCAACCGCCGGGTGATCTGCGCCTCGCCGGACTACATCGCCCGGCATGGCACACCGCGCGAGCCCGCGTCGCTGCGCGAGCACAACTGCTTGTGCTTCGTCTGGCACGAACAGATCCACGATGATTGGCACTTCGACTACCAGGGGCGCGGGCGGCGCATTGCTGTGAGCGGTGATCGCACCAGCAACGATGGCGAAGTCGTCCACCGCTGGGCGCTCGACGGCATCGGCATCGCCTATAAGTCCCACCTCGATGTCATCGACGATCTTCGCGCCAATCGCTTGGTCCAGCTGTTTCCCGCCGAATGGTGCGAACCCGCACCGCTGCATCTGGTCTGCGCCGGCCGCGATGCGCTCTCGCCCGCGCTGCGCGCACTGGCCAAGCACCTGCGCGCGCAGTGCGATCGTCACCTGAACGAAAACGCCGCCCGATGAGGGCGGCGTGGATGTAGAACTGACCGAGATTCAGCTAGCGCTGGCGGTATCGAGCGTCGCCATGTCCTCAGGAGCGAGGTGCAGACGGGCGGAGGAAACCAGGCTATCGAGCTGCCCGCGGCTGGTCGCGCTGACGATCGGCGCGGTCACACCGGGCTTCGCGATCAGCCAGGCCAGCGCGACCTCGGCCGGGGTCGCCTCGACCTTGCGGGCGACCTGGTCGAGGGCGGAGAGGATCCTAAGCCCGCGGTCGTCGAAGTATTTGCCGAGGAACTCTTCGCGACGAGTGCCCTGGATATCCTCCTTCGAGCGGTACTTGCCGGAAAGGAAGCCGGAGGCGAGGCTGAAGTAGGTGATCACCCCGATGTCACGCTCGATGCAAAGCTCGCTCAGCGAACCCTCGAAGGAGCTGCGATCATAGAGATTGTACTCGGGCTGGAGCACCTCGTAGCGTGGCAGGCCCTCGCGGCTGGCGACCTCGAGCGACTCCTTGAGCTGTGCGGCGTCGAGGTTCGACGCGCCGATCGAACGGACCTTGCCGGCCGCGAGCAGCTTCTGGTAAGCACCCAGGGTCTCATCGAAGGAAGTGTCGGGGTCCGGCACATGGGACAGGTAGAGATCGATGTAGTCGGTCTGCAACCGGCGCAGCGAGTCCTCCACCGCCTGGGTGATCCAGCGCTCGGAAAGCCCTTTTTTGTCCGGCCCGAGCTCCGAGCCGACCTTGGTGATCAGTATCACCTTCTCGCGCACGGAGGGGCTGCGCTTGAACCATTTGCCCAGCACGGCCTCGGACTCGCCGCCCTGGTTGCCGGGTACCCAGGTGGAGTAGGAGTCGGCGGTATCGATAGTGTCGAGGCCCGCATCGATCCAGGCGTCGAGCAGTCCGAAGGAGGTCGGTTCATCGGCGGTCCAGCCGAACACGTTGCCGCCGAACACCAGCGGGGCTATCTCGAGGCCCGTCTTGCCGAGGGGACGCTTGTCCATCTTTCTTGACTCCTTAATTAAAGGTAGAAGCCACGCGGAGCGAGGCATTCAGACCCCATTAAGAATAGAAGAAAGTGCGGGAAGGTGTCCTGCCTCATGCGAGCGCATCGTTTGGCCGCTTCTCTTCCTTGGGCGCTCGCAGCGCGGCCAGGGCGGCGAGCGCCGCCAGCGCCAGCAGCATCCAGAACGGCAGCGTCGGCTCGAGCCGATAGAGCGCGGTACTGGCGAGCGGAGCGACGATGGTGCCGAGTCCTTGCATCAGCTGACACAGCCCCGCCACCGCTCCCTGGCGTCCCTCCGGCGCGGCCAGCGAAGCGCCAGCCATGAATCCCGGCAGGATCAGCCCGATCCCGGCGCCGAACAGCGCGTAGGCAACGCAGTAGCTCAGCGCCTGGGCGCTCGCCAGCATCACCACCGCGCCAAGCGCGAGCAGCGGTGCGCCGGTCAGTACCAAGCGACGCGGCGGCCAGCGCATTACCCGGGCCTGCAGCGTCTGCGCCGTCATCAGCATCACGCCGACCAGCGTCAGTCCGATCGCCAGCAGCGAAGCCGTCTCGCGCGCATCCAGCCCTAGACGATCCTGGAAGTAGAAACCAGCGGTGAGATTGATCGTCACCACGCTGATCATCGTCACCAGCCCGATCAAAAGCCAGTTGCGCAGCCCCGGATGCAGCGGGCTGAGCCGCGCAGTCCCTGGATTTCTCGGCCTGGGCGCCGCGGCGGGCAACATCACCGCCACGACCACCAGCATCACCAGCGGCAGCGCGGCGGCGAGCATCAGCGGCCAGAGCAGCCCATGGAGTACCAGCGCGGCGCTGAGCGCCGGGCCAACCACCATGCCAAGGCCACCGGCGGCGCCGATCATCGCCATGCCGGCGCCGCGCTCCGCCGGAGTCGAGGTGGTATCGGCCATGTAGGCCTGGGTAGAGGACGGCGGCGCGGAGAGGAAGCCCCCGACCAGGGTACGGGCGGCGATCAGGGAGAAAAACAGCGCCGTGCCCTGGAGCAAGCCGCTGAGGCCGCTCCAGGCCAGCAGGGTGAACGAGGTCCAACCGAGGAACAGCCCACCGAAACCGATCATCAATACCGGCTTGCGTCCGAGCCGGTCGCTCAATGCGCCCCACTTGAGCCCCATCAGCGCCATCGCCAGCGAGCCGAGCGAAATCATCCAGCCGCCTTGGGTTTCGCTCAGGCCCAACTCTCGGATCAACGGCGCCAGGATCGGTAGAATGATGGCCACGCTCATGCCACCGTTGAAGGCACAGAGACAAAGGGTGAAGCGGGTCCGGTCCATTTGGGCTCCTCGTGAATGCGGCGCCCAGGGTACAAGATGACGACGGAAATGATAATTGCTTCGCTTGATTCAAAAATGCTGCACCAACTTTGCCCACTGGACCCGCAGTCACTACAGTCGTAGTGTTCCAGCGCCGTCGGCGCTTCGTTATCAGCCCCTGGAGGCCCAACTCCTCATGATTCTCCCAGCGACACCCGATGATTGCGCCGTACTCATCGTCGGTGCGGGCCCCAGTGGCCTCGCCCTGGCGCTCACTCTCACCCATCACGGCATTCGCTGCCGGGTGGTCGACGAGCGCACAGGCCCCGACGAGGCTCCGCGCGCGATGGTGGTCCAGGCCCGAACCCTGGAGCTCTATCGCCAGTTGGGCTTCGCCGAGCGGCTGATCGAGCATGGGGTCAAGGTCGACGTGCTCGAGCTGAGCGAGGATGGCGAGGCGCCCTTCCAGGTACTGCTCGGCGATATCGCATCAGGTACCAGCCCTTATCCCTTCCTGCTCTGCATTCCCCAGCGCGATCATGAGCGCCTGCTCGCCACCCGGCTTGCCGAGTTCGGGGTCGAGGTCGAATGGAACAGCGAGCTGAGCGATCTCTACCTGCTGGATGATGCGGTGGAGGCAACGCTGGTCGGCCCAGCCGAGGAGCAGCGCCTCAAAGTCCGCTATCTCTGCGGCTGCGATGGCGCCTACAGCCGGACCCGGACCCTCGCCGGAATCGACGGTCGCGCCGACGATTCGCGCTTGTTCTACGTCGCCGAGGTGCGGCTGGCGGACGACTCCCTCGGCCACACCCTGCGCTTCGAGCTCGGCCAGCAGAGGATAGACATGCTGCTGCCTCACCCGGTCGCAGGCCTGCGTCAGCTCGTCGGCACGCTCGATGAAAGCTCGGAAGATCCCCCCGAGCCCGAGACGCTGCGCCCGCGGCTCGAACGCATCGCAGGGGGAAGCATCGAGCGGATCGAACGGATCGATCACTACCGCACACGCTCATCGATCGCCGAACGCTTCAGTCACGGACATCTGCTGCTGGTCGGCGATGCCGCTCACCAGCACAGCCCGCTGGCGGGCCAGGGCATGAACACCGGGATCGGGGATGCGATCAACCTGGGCTGGAAACTCGCCGCGGTGCTTGAAGGCCACGCCGACGAAAGCCTGCTCGAAAGCTACACAGAAGAGCGGCGCGGCGTCGCCAAGGCGCTCGAGGCCACTAGCGACCGCCTGTTCGAGGGTGCGCTCGATCACGGACTCAAGGGTCGGCTGCTGCGCTCCTTCCTGGTGCCTCACCTGGTGCCGTTTCTTTCCGGCTTCCCCAAGCTGCGTCGCACCCTGTTCCAGACCCTCTCGCAGACCAGGATCGAGTATCGCCGCTCCCCGCTCAGCGCAGGGCTCGCGGGCGAAGTGCACGGCGGCGACCGGCTGCCCTGGGTGAGCATCGACGACAGCGACGAAGACAACTTCGCAACCCTCGACGGCCTGCGCTGGCAGCTCCACGTCTACGGCACCCCGAAGATGTCGCTGGTGGTCGCCGCCGCCGCGCTCGGTCTCGAGCTCGAACTGTTCGACTGGAGCGATAGCGCCCGCCTCGCAGGACTCAAGCGCGACGCCTGCTATCTGATTCGCCCCGATGGCCATGTCGCCCTCGCCTCCCCCAGCCAGGACGTGCTCGCCCTAAAACGCTATGTCGACTGGTATGGGCTCAGCTTCGGCTGATCCAGGCCCGCGGCCGCTCAGGGGCGCAGGGTGAAACTCAGCGGCTCGCCATCCTCGGCGTGCTGGCCGATAAACACCTCGAACTCGCCGGGCTCGATCGTCTCGAGCGGGCCTTCCCCAGAGTAAAAGGCGAGCATGGTCGGGTCGATGCTGAAATCGACCCTGGCGCGCTCACCCGGGTCGAGGGTAACCCGCTTGAAACCCTTGAGCTCGCGCACTGGACGAGTGACCGAGGCGACCGGGTCGTGGAGATAGAGCTGGATCACCGTCGAGCCACGACGCTTTCCTTGGTTGATCACCTCGACGCTGGCCTCCAGCTGGCCGTCGCGCGACAGCACGCGGCTGGATAGTCGCGGGTTCGAAAGCGAGAAATCGGTGTAGCCGAGACCGAATCCAAATGGAAAGAGCGGACCGCCCGCGACATCGAAATAGCGCGAAGTGAATTTGCCCGGGTGAAGTGGATCGACCGGCCGCCCGGTGGGCACCAGGGCGTAATAGAGCGGCAGTTGGCCAACCCGACGGGGAAAGCTGACCGGCAGCCGGCCGACCGGCTCGAAGTCACCGAACAGCACGTCGGCGATCGCATGACCGCCCTCGGTTCCGGCGAACCAGGTCTCGAGCAGCGCATCCGCCTGCCCGGCCTGGCGCTCCAGGGTCAGCGGGCGGCCGTTCATCAGTATCAGCACCAGCGGTTTGCCGGTGCTCTCGAGCGCATCGACCAGCGCGGCCTGCGCCGCCGGCAGGTCCAGCTCGCTGCGACTCGACGACTCATCGCTCATCCCGCGGGACTCACCGACCACCGCGACCACCACGTCGGCATCGCCAGCCGCCGCTACCGCCTCGTCGCGCAGCACCTGGGCCGGACGCGGATCGATCTTCACTTCAGGGGTATAGGTGGTGAGATAGTCGACCACCAGCGGGTCGTCGCTGAAGTTCGCCCCCAGTGCATAGCTCAGGCCCTCTTCACCACCGCGGGCATCGACCAGTCCTTGCCACAGCGACACCGCCTGTGAGGGCGAAGCGGCACCCGACCAGCTGCCTAGGATATCCGCCTGGCTCTTCGCCAGCGGCCCCACTACCGCGATTCGCGCCTTACGATCGAGCGGCAGCGTCTCCCGCTGGTTCTTGAGCAGCACCAAGGAGCGTCTCGCCACCTCGCGAGCCTCGAGGCGATGCAGCCGCGACGGATCGTCGAATGCCAGCGCATCCTCGGTCGAGGGCCCGGAGCGTCGATAGGGATCATCGAACAGACCCAGTGCGTACTTGGCCGCCAGCACCCGACGCGCGGCCCGATCGATCAGTGCAGGGTCGAGTTCGCCGCGCTCGGCCAGCCCGGCGAGATGGAGGCCGTAGACGTCGCTGTTCATGTCGACATCCACCCCGGCCTGGATCGCAAGCCGCGCTGCCTGCTCGGCATCGGCCGCGACCCCATGGCTGATCAGCTCACCGATCGCGCCATGATCGCTGATCACTAGCCCACCAAAGCCCCACTCACCGCGCAGCAGATCGTCGAGCAGCCAGCGATTGGCCGTCGCCGGTACTCCATCGATGCTGTTCAGCGCCACCATCACTCCCCCAGCGCCCGCATCGATCGCCGCCCGATAGGGAGGTAGATGCACCTCGCGCATCTGCCGCCGCCCCATTTCCGCCGGGGCATAGTCGCGTCCGCCCTCGCCCGCGCCGTAGAGCGCGAAGTGCTTGACCACCGCCATCATCGAGTCGGGCGAGGAGAGATCATCGCCCTGGAAGGCATCGACCAGCGTTTCGCTGATCCGAGTGATCAGCCAGGTGTCTTCGCCGAATCCCTCGGACATCCGCCCCCATCGCGGATCACGGCCGATGTCGACCATCGGGGCGAAGGTGATGTCCAGCCCGTCGGCGGCGGCCTCCCGCGCCGCCACTCGGCCGCTCAGCGCGATCGCCGGGAGATCCCAGGTCGACGCCAAGCCAAGTCCGATCGGAAACAAAGTACGCTGGCCATGCACCACGTCGAAGGCGAACGCGAGCGGAATGCCCAAGCGACTGTGCTCGACCGCTTGACGCTGAAGCTCTCGGATATCCTCACGCACCACCGTGTTGAGCACCATTCCGGCTCGCCCCGCGGCGATCGACGAGTTCACCTGATCGCGAGGATGGCTGGGGCCGATGCTGACCAACACCAGTTGACCGATCTTCTCCTCGAGCGTCATCCGCGCCAGCAGATCGTCGAGGAACCGGGCTTCACGCGGGCTTTCCCCAGCGCTCACCTGGAGCTGCGTCGACGTCAGCGCAAGACACCCCACCACCGTCCACACCTGCCATGCCTTGCGCATCGCCGTCCCCTTTAGCCGCTTCTCTTCGTATAACACGGCGGCGATACAGGGATGGCTTTATATCGTTGCGTTGGCGGCGCAAATCGTTCGCGCCCTCGATGCGCCCGGCTCGCACGGGACGAACGGGCGGGGAATTAGAACCAAGGCCCACCTCCCCACATTCGCTCTTGGTGAGCGCCCGAGGAACGAGGGCAGTCGAACCATGCCTCACCACCGTTTTAGTCGAGCAGTCGAGCGCTGGTGATTTCGATCGGCGTCGCTGGCACGTCGGTATGAGGACCTCGGCGGGTGGTCGGTACCTGGGCGATCGCATCGACCACCTCCATGCCGCTCACTACCCGACCGAATACGGTATAGCCGGGACGCCCGGCGGCACCGTCGAGATTGGCGTTGTCGACCAGGTTGATGAAGAACTGGCTGGTCGCCGAGTCGGGATTGGCGGTTCGCGCCATCGCGATGGTACCGCGCCGGTTGGCGAGACCATTGCCTGATTCGTTGCGCACCGGCGCCTGGGTGGGCTTCTGCGCGAAATCCCCGTCGAAACCGCCGCCCTGGATCATGAACCCCGGAATCACACGATGGAACAGGGTGCCCGTGTAGAAGCCCTGGTCGACGTAGGAAAGGAAGTTCTCGACCGTGGCCGGAGCATGCTCGGCATCGAGCTCGACTTCGATCACCCCTCGGCTGGTCTCGAGCGCCACGCGCTGCTCGGCCGCGAGAGCGGGGACGGCCACCAAGGTGGTCAGTGAAAGGGAGAGTATGGTCAGGCAGCGCTTTAGCATCGAGAGACTCCGGTCGGTTACGCAAGCGCAGAAGATAGCCGTCCGGGTGGCGGGACACCAGCCTCGATGGCCACCCTGCGCCGGGCCAGGTACCGACCGAATATGCTGCCCCGGGCGGTCTCGAACTGAGCCAACTCGGCGCTCTCGCCGCTCTTCGACGCTCGATAAGTCACTGCAGTTCTGCAATCCCGCTTGCCAAGTTGGTGGATGACGGAGATTCCCGGCGCCTCTTAAGCTGCGAGTCGTGTCCCGCAGGCCACGGGGCGCCGAGACCAATAACGACAAGAGAGCCTCCGTCATGAACCTTCCGCTCGCCCCGCGCTGGTCGGACATCGATCGACATCCGACCCTGCGCAACCTGCGCCGACGCAAGCACCGACTGATCGTGGTGCTCGGCGCCATCGCTGCGCTCTACTACTTCGCTCTGCCATTCGGCGCTTCGCAGCTGCGCGACCAGTTCGCGCTGCCGATCCACCAGCATCTCAACCTGGGACTTTTGTTCGTGCTCTCGCAGTATCCAGTCGGCGGCCTGCTCGCCTACTGCTATCTACGAGGCATGCGCAGAATCGATGCTGAGACCCAACGCTTCTCCGCCCAGGCTTTCATGGAGGAGCAGCGATGAATCGACCTGTTCGAATCGGCGTGCTCGCCGGCCTGGCGCTCGGCGCCTGCTCGTCGGCCTGGGCAGCACCAACGCTGGTGGAGGACGCCCAACGCGGGATGACCCTCACCGTATTCGCCGCGTTCATCCTCGCCACCTTGCTGATCACCTACTGGGCGGCGCGGCGCAATGCCTCTGCCCGTGAGTTCTACACCGCCGGAGGAGGCATCAGCGGACTCCAGAACGGGCTGGCGATCGCCGGCGACTATCTCTCCGCGGCCGCCTTCCTCGGTGTCTCGGGGCTGATCGCGCTCTACGGGTTCGACGGCATTCTCTACCTGGTCGGCTTCTTCGTCGGCTTCATTCCGGTACTGCTGCTGATCGCCGAACCGTGCCGCAATCTCGGCCGCTACACCCTCGGTGACGTGCTCGCCTACCGCAACGACTTTCGCAGCGCAAAAAGCGCAGGAGCCCTATCGAGCGTCTGCGTGGCGATCTGCTACCTGATTCCGCAGATCGTCGGCGGCGGCGTGATCGTGCAGGCGCTGATCGGGATCCGCTACGAAGTCGCGGTGGTCATCGTCGGTGTACTGATGATGATCTACGTATTCTTCGGCGGCATGCGCGCGACTACCTGGGTGCAGCTGATCAAAGCGGTGCTGCTGCTGCTCAGCTGTTTATTGCTAGTGATCCTCGCCTGGGCACCGTATGGCTTCAGCCTGCCGGGCCTGCTCGGCGCCCTGGTCGAGCATCCAGAGGTGCGCGCCTATGCGGCCGGGCTGACCACTCCACCCGGAGATGCCGCCGCCGCCGCTACCCGCCTGCTCGAGCCGGGACTCTACTTGAAAAATCCGCTCGAGCAGCTATCGCTGGGCCTTGCGCTGGTGCTCGGCACCGCAGCGATGCCCCATGTGCTGATGCGCTTTTTTACCGTGCGCGATGCCGGCACCGCGCGCCAGTCGGTGCTCTACGCGATGCTATTCATCGGCATCTGCCACTTGATGATCGTATTGATCGGCTTCGCCGCCGCACTTTACATCGGCGCGCCCACGATCAGATCGTTCGATCCAGGCGGTAACCTGGCCGCCCCCCTGCTCGCCCAGTACCTCGGCGGTGGCGCGGACAGCCTGCTCGGCAACCTGCTGCTCGCCTTCATCGCCGCGGTATCGTTCACCACCATCGTCGCGGTGGTCGCAGGCCTCACCCTGGCCTCCGCCTCGGCGCTGGCGCACGACGTCTACGTCGGTGCGATCAAGGGAGGGAGCGCCAGCGAGCGCGAGCAGGTGATCGCCGCGCGCCTCGCCACCCTGCTGGTCGGCGCAGTGGCGCTGGTGGTCGGGATCCTCGCCAAGGGCCAGAACGTCGCCCACCTGGTCGGGCTGGCCTACGCGGTGGCCGCTTCGGCCAACCTGCCGGCGCTGCTGCTGACCCTCTACTGGCGCCGCTGCAGTTCGATTGGCGTGCTGGCCGGCGTGCTCGGCGGCACCGCGATCGCGATCGCCCTGGTACTGGTGTCGCCGAACATGAGCTATCCCACCGGCGGCACCAGCCTGGTCGGACTCGAAGCGCCGCTCATCTCATTGCGTAACCCCGGGGTGATCTCGATCCCGCTCGGCTTCGCTCTGGTGGTGGTGTTTTCGCTGCTCTGCCCCGACCGGCTGAGCCAGACGCGCTGGGCGGAGCTCGCGGTTCGCCGCGACACCGGCCAAGGCGTCGCTCAGGCCGTCGGCCACTGACTTCCTCACTGCCGCGAGGCCGTCACTCGCGGCATTCCCATCGCTGGAGAGTTCCGATGTCCTCGCTACCGATCTTCACCGCGGCGGCCTGCCACGCCGCCCCTGTCTTCCTCGACAAAGCAGCGACCACCGACAAGGCCATCGCACTGATCGAGGAGGCAGCCGCCCACGGCGCCACCCTGGTGGTGTTCCCCGAATCGTTCATCCCGGCTTTTCCGATCTGGGCGGCGCTGTGGCCACCGATCGACAACCACGACCTATTCGAGCATATGGTCGAGCAGAGCCTCTACGTCGATGGTCCCGAGGTCGCAGCACTCCAACAAACCGCCGCTCGGCTAGGGGTCAACGTATCGATCGGAATCAGCGAACGCAGCCATGCCAGCGTCGGCTGCATCTGGAACGCCAACCTGGTGATCGACGACCAGGGGCGGCTGGTCAATCATCATCGCAAACTGGTGCCGACCTTCTACGAGAAGCTGATCTGGGCACCCGGCGACGGCGAAGGACTCAAGGTGAATCCTCTCTCGATCGGCCGGCTCGGCGCACTGATCTGCGGTGAGAACACCAACCCGCTGGCCCGCTATGCGCTGATGGCCCAGGGCGAACAAGTGCATATTTCCGCCTGGCCCGCGCTGTGGCCGACTCGACGACCCAGCGCAGGCGGCAATTTCGACAATCTCGCTGCCAACCGTATCCGCGCCAGCGCACATTCGTTCGAGGCCAAGGCGTTCGGCATCGTCTGCGCCGGCTACATGGATGCACCGATGCGCGACTTCCTGGTCGAGCGCGACCCGGCGATCGCTGCGGTGGTCGACGACACCTCGCGCGCGGAGAGCTTCTTCGTCGACCCCACCGGGCGCCAGCTGGGGCCGGCCTTGAGCCGCGAGGAAGGCATTCTTTACGCCGAGCTCGATCTCAACCGTTGCATCGAACCGAAGCAGTTCCACGACGTCACCGGCTACTACCAGCGCTACGACGTGTTCTCCCTGAGCGTCGAACGTCGTCGCCAGCGACCGGTCGCCTGGGTGGACGGCGAAGAGCCGCTGGCTCAGCCGCGGGATATTCTCAACTCGTGAACGCATCGTCGGCGCGAATCGCATCCTCCAGCGCCCGGACCACCCGCTTGATCCTCGGCGCGTAGCGCAGGTCGCGGTGGACCGAAAGCCATAGATCCCGGCCGAGCTCGAACTCCCCCTCGAGCACACGCTTGAGCCCGAAGCGCTCGGCCGCGGAGAAGCTCGGTAGCATGACCAGTCCAGCCCCGGCCGCCGCGGTGAACATCTGCGCCAGCATGCTGGTGGAGTAGAAGCAAAGCGGCGGCTCGGGCAGCAGCGATTCGAGCCAGCGCACTTCGTCGATCTGCACCAGGTCATCGATGTAGCCGACGAACTGGTGCTCGGCGAGATCGGCCAAGCTCTGCGGTTCGCCACGGCGTGCAAGGTAGGATTGGCTGGCGTAGAGATGAAGGCCGAAGCGGGCGACTCGCTCGACCTCCAGCCCACGCCCGCTCGGAGCGAAGAAGCTCAGGAAGATGTCCGCCTCGCGGCGGGTGACATGGACCTGCTGGGTCGAGGTGACCAGTTCGATCTCGATGGTCGGCAACTGCTCGCGAAACTCGGCGAAGACCCGACTCAGGTAGAGCGAGCCGATCCCCTCCATCGATGCGATTCGCACCCGGCCATGCGCACCACCGCTCTCGCCGAGGCGCTCGACGATCATCGTGAATTCGCTATCCATCCCGCTGACATGCTCAACCAGCCGGTGACCCAAGGCGTTAAGCACCAATCCACCGCGGCTGCGCTCGAACAGGCTCTCCCCCAGCATCGTCTCCAGATGAGCGATGCGTCGGCTGACGGTCGATGCATCGACGCCAAGACGCTTGGCCGCCCCGCCGAGCCCGCCGCTGCGGGCTACCTCGAGCAGCACGCGCAGCTCGTTCCAGTCGATCCTGTCTGGCGTCATTGGCATTTCCTGTCTCGGAGGGGGATGAAACGATGAGCGGACAGCTCAAATTGAACATGGCGCCCAGGGCGCGGCAAGCCGGTTCAGCTGTGCCGGTACCGTGCGCGCCGAGCGTTGCGTCGAAGCAACGATCGTTCGCCACCAGCCAGACGTGAGCCGCATCGGTCCTAGCGAATGGGCGGCTCATCAACACCGCTTTAACTAAAAATCAGCCTTAAAGCCGACCGCCGGCCCGATGCCATTGATGCAATCAATTTGTGCTAGCCTTTCGATCATGAACAAGACGTTAGGCATACGCACAGGCGGACGCAGCGCGAGGGTCCAGGCGGCAGTGCATCGGGCAGTGCGCGAGCTGCTCGACGAGCAGCCGCGCGAGGCGCTGACCGTTCCGCAAATCTCCCAGCGCGCAGGTGTCACTCCCTCGACGCTCTATCGCCGCTGGGGAGATCTCGCCACCCTGCTCGGCGATGTCGCCCTCGAGCAGATGCACCCCGACGCCCTTCCCGAGGATACCGGCAGCCTACGGGGAGACCTGCTCGCCTGGGCGCAGGATTATCTCGACGAGGTGGGCTCGCCACTCGGCCGCGATCTGCTGCGAGACGTGGTCTCGAGCCAGGCCAACGATTGCCCCCAGCGCTGCGCTGCGCTGCTCACCCAGCGCCTCGATCGGCTTTTGGCGCGCGCCAAGCGGCGCGGTGAGACGCCGCCGGCGATCGAGGCGCTGGTCGACGCGGTGGTTGCTCCGCTGGTCTATCGCATCCTGTTCGACCCTAACCCGCCCACGCCCGAACAGATCGAATACTGGTTGGATGCCTGCCTGGCACAAGCGCCACGCAGACGACGGCGAAAGAGCATGACGCCAGCCTCCTGACCCCCCATCAACCGCGCTCGTAACGCTCTCGGTGCTGCTCTTTCATCGACAGGTACTCGCGGTCCTCACGCACCCGCCGCCAAGCGGCGTGGAAGATTCGCGCCGACGCCGCCTTGATGGGGTCCTCCTCGCCGATCGGCAGCAGCGCGCCCTGCGCGTCGTACTTGCGCCCCGACGGGCGCTTGGCATAGCGGCGTGAGCGGGTATAGCCCATCTGCAGGTACTTCCGCGCCATGTCCATGCCAACGAAGTCGCCCGCGGCCTTGTAGGCGAAGAACATCTCCTCGAGCTTGGCGGCAGACGCCCGCGCAAGCTCCGGCGTCTTGAACCTCCAGTGCGGTAGCAGCTCGCTCTTGTAGGGTTCGACGTTCATCACCCCCTGCTCTCCACGCCCGATGCGGTAGCGCTCGGGATGGCGACGGTGGTCGAGAGGGCAGGCATCGTCCATCGAAACGGCTCCTGGTCACCCTGCTGGGTTGGCGGTCGAATTCAGGCCCTGCGGTGTCGAGGCTTCGGCGCAAGGCCAGCCCTTGCGACCCGTTCGGCCGCGGTGCGCGCAGCCGGGCGCTGTTCATTGTAGCTGGTCATCTCGGAGCAGTCGGCGGGGCCCTCGGGCGTCGGGCGAATATCGCGCGGCTTTTGTATTTTTTTATCAAAAACGTACAATAGCTGAAGGCGCCGTTTGCCCGGCACCTCGCGTCATTTCTCCGCCATAAGACCAATACGAGCGACTCTTTCGTGAATCCCGAATCCCTGTTGGCCCCGCGCATGGCCACCCTGCGCCAATCCCCCACCGCCATGGTCTCCGCGCTGATGCGCAAGCGCCGCGCCGAAGGCGTCGACGTCATCGACCTCGGCGAGGGAGAGCTCGACTTCCCCTCTCCCGAGGTGGCCAAGCGCGCCGGTATCGATGCAATCGCGCGCGACGATACCAAGTACACCGCGGTCACCGGCACCGAGGCGCTGAAACGTGCGGTATGCGCCAAGTTCTCCCACGACAACGGCATCGATACCTCTCCCGAGCGGGTGGTGGTGTCCGTCGGCGGCAAGCAGATCGTGTTCAACGCGATGCTGGCGACCCTGTCACCGGGCGACGAGGTGCTGATACCCGCGCCCTACTGGGTCTCCTATCCAGACATCGTCGCCTTGACCGGCGCCACCGCGCGGATCCTGCCCACCAGCGCCGAAGAGGGCTTCAAGCTCACCGCAGGCGCCTTGCGCGCGGCCCTGACCCCGCGTACTCGCTGGCTGATCCTCAATTCTCCGAACAACCCAAGCGGCGCGGTCTACACCCGCGCCGAGCTCGAGGCGCTGCTCGAGGTATTCGCCGAGGCTCCGCAGGCGCTGCTGCTCGCCGATGACATCTACGAGCACTTGGTCTTCGAAGGCGAGTTCTTCACCCCGGCGGGGCTGCGCGCTGATCTCGCCGAGCGCATCCTCACGCTCAACGGGGTCTCCAAGGCCTACTCGATGACCGGCTGGCGGATCGGCTACGCGACCGGCCCCGAATGGCTGATCGAGGCGATCGGCCGGCTGCAGTCGCAGAGCACCACCAATCCCGCCAGCATGTGCCAGGCAGCCGCTCAGGCCGCGCTCGAAGCGCCTCTCGACTTCCTTCCCGAGCGGCTCGAGCGGCTGCGCCGCCGCCGCGACCTGATGGTCGAAGGCATCCGCGCGATCGATGGGCTCGACTGCGCCACACCCCAGGGGGCGTTCTATCTCTACGTCGACTGCGCCGGGCTGATCGGCAAGCGTACCCCGCAGGGCCTGCGGCTGGAGAACGACCAAATGGTCGCCGACCACTTCGCCGCCTCGGCCGGGGTCGGCGTCGTGCCTGGCACGGCCTTTGGGCTATCTCCTTACCTGCGCCTGGCCTACGGCCAGCCGAGCGCGCGGCTGCGCGAGGCGCTGGCCCGGCTGGCGGAGTGCTGCGCGCGGCTGGATTGAAATCAATGCGATAGCAACGAACATCGCCTCGCGGCGGCGCCGCGAGGCGATGGCAGTGGACGCTGGCCGGGCTCAATCCACCAGCAGGGATTCGATCAGCGGCTGACGGCGGAAGTCGGCGAAAACAGCGCTCAGTTCGGCCAGCTGGGAGGCGTCGAGATCGCGCAGCGGAGCACGCACGCCGCCGGCACGCCAGCCACGCAGGCGCATCATCGCCTTGGTGGTCTGCGGCTGGCCGAAACGGCGACATAGTTCGCGCAGCGGGAACCACGCCCGGTGCAGTGCGCGAGCCTGGTCGAGCCGCCCCGCGCGGGTGGCGTCGAAAATCGCCTTGATCAGCTCGGGAAGCGCACAGCTATTGGTACTGCTCAGTCCATCCACGCCGGCACTGAGCGTCGAGACCATCGACAGATCGGAGGCGGCAATGATCTTGAGCCTGGGCTGCAGACGATGGAGCAGACGATCGATGCTGGTCGGCGAGAGCTCCCCCTGTTTGAGCGCGACCACGCCGTCGATCGCGGCCAATCGCTCGATCTCGGCCGGGCTCAGGGTGGCGCCGACGCCGGGGGCGTTGTAGATCATCACCCCAGTAGCGCTGCGAGCGGCAAGTTCGGCGAAGTAGGCCTCAGTGTGCTCGAAGGTGATCTCGCAGGCATAGGGTGGCGTGAGCATCGGCAGGCCGCCGAGCCGGCCTGCGAGTTCGGTCAGTTCACAAGCCTCGCGCGCGTCGCCCGATGCGGCGCACAGCAGTACCGGCAGCCGGCCGTCGACGATCGCCATCGCTGCGGTGAAGAGCTCTGCGCGCTCCTCGGTGGTCTGCGCGGCGAACTCCCCATAGGTGCCGCCGATCAGGATGCCGTCATAGCCGTGGCCGATCGCGCGTTCGAGGTTGAGCTCGAGTGCTGCGCGGTCCAGTTCACCGCGGTCGTCGAAGGGGGTGACGCAGATGTTGAACAGGCCCTCGATGCGTGGGGCCAGCGGATGGTTCGAAGTCATCAATAATGTTCCATAGCGGGGTTGGAGAAATCGATCGGAGAACGCTTGCAAGCTGGCTCAGCGACGCGCCAGCGCCGCCTCGAGCAGGGCGATGAAGCCAGGATGTGGATGCCGTGCGCTGCTCGAAAGCTCGGGATGGCCCTGGATGCCGACGAAGAACGCCTCGCCTCGCGCCTCGATCGCGTCAGTAATCCCGGGATCGTCCGTGGACCAGGCGCTGATCGAGATGCCCGCCGTCTCGAGCGAATGACGCCAGCGCGGTGCAAGGCGATAGCGGTGATTCATTCGCTCGCCAATCGTGTGAGCCGCATGGAAATTGGCGACCCGGCTGCCGGGGCGCAGCCGGGAAGTAGCGGCACCCAGGCGGTGGCGCTGCGCGCCGCGCTGGTCACGCAGCGCGATGAAGCTATGCACCGGTGCCTCGGGGTCGAGCTCCTCGAGCACCGCCTCGAGATGCCCCAGGCGGTCGCGGATCACTGCGGTGGCCATGCTCTGCATCCCGAAACAGAGCCCAAGGGTCGGCACTTGCAGCGCAAGCGCAAGCCCGGCGAGCAGGATCTGCCCCTCGATCTGACGACCGTCGCATCCTCCCGGCAGCACCAGTGCATCGACCTCGCCGAGCAGCGACCGCGCATCCGCACGTTCGAGGCCCAGCGGAGAGACGATACGCACCTCGACGGTAACGCCCAGATGATCGGCGGCATCTCCCAGCGCCGCCTGGTTGGCCGGATAGACCTCGCGCAGATGGTCGCGCTCACCGATCAAGGCGACCCTGATCGGCATTCGATCCATCCCCTGCCCGGCCTCCTCGGCCGGACATGGCCTGTCGTAGCGGTCGCGGCTGCCGCCAAGCAGCAGCCGCCCGGCTTCGTCGACCAGTCGCCATCGATCACCGAGCGGCTCGACCCGCGCTATGCGCTTGGTTTCGCCCGAGCTCGCGATGAGTGCCGCTTGGCTGTATTCGCCGAGCAGCAGCGCGGACGAGTCGGAATGGAAGACCTGCTCTGCGGCCTCGATCGTTCGCACCGACGCGCGCTCGAGCCACAGCCAACCGTTGTCGACCAATCGTCCGTCGGCGGTGACGAACTGCCGTGCCCCCGGTTCGACCGCCGCGTTCGCTCCCAAGCCAGCCAGCCTGGCCACCTGCCGCCCGCATTCCTCACGCGCAAGCCATAGCGCGGCCGCCCGCGCAGCCAGCTCGAAGCGGCCAGGGGGATGGAGGATCGCGGCGAGATCGTGCATCAGTCGACCACCTGCAGATCACGCGGCAGCTTGCCGAGCACCCGGTGGCCATGTTCGGTGACCACGGCGGTCTCGCTGACGCCGACGGTGAAACGGCCGTAGTCGCGCAACGCCGGCGGAATGTGGAACACCATGCCCGGCTCCAGCGGCCGGTCGATGCCATCGAACAGACTCGCCACCTGCCATTCGCCCCAGTCAGGAGCGAAGGCGAGACCGACGCTGTAGCCGGTGCGCTTGCGGTAGTTGTCGGTGAAGCCGTCGCGATCGATGACCCGCTGCGCGGCGCGGTGCACATCGGCGCAGGTGTTGCCCGGCTTGAGCGCCTCGAGCGCGGCGGCGAGCGCTTCCTGGCAGCTCGTCATCATGCGCTGGGCGAGCGCCGGCGGCTCGCCGAGCCAGGCCGAACGCATCATCACTGCGTGGTAGCGGTCGTGGCAGGCGGCGAGCTCGAGAAACACCGGGTCATGCCTGGCCAGGCGGCGGCGGCGCCAAGTGCCGTGGGGCACACCGCTGCGCTCGCCGCTGGAGACCAGGGGTTCCATGCCGAGATACTCCGAGCCCGCGGCAATCGCTGCCTGCATCATCGCCGCCACCAGCGCGTTCTCGTCAGCGCCCTCACGGATCGCGGCAAGCCCCGCGCGCATACCGGCGTCGACGTAGCCGGCGGCACGCTCGATCCGAGCGATCTCTTCAGCGCTTTTCACCGCGCGCAGCGCCTCGACGATACCGGCGCCGTCGCTCAGATCGCCGAGCCGCGCGACCAGTGCCTCGAAGGTGACGATCGGCATGAACCAGCTGCGTTTGTCGATCGCCACCCTGCCGCCCTTCGCCGCTGCCTCGGCGCTGAGCAGCTCGAGCGGGTCGATGCCATCGTCGTACTCGATGAGCCGTTCGAGATAGGTGTTGGCGCGACAGTTCATCGCCTCGAGGCGGCGAACGATGAAGCTCGGCTCTCCCTCCAGCGGCAGTACCAAGGCCTGGAAGGTGTAGTAGCCCGGAGTTTGCTGGCCGGTGAGGTAGCAGAGGTTCTCCGGCCCGGTGACGATCAACACGTCGATACCGCGTGCTTGCATGCCTTCTCGGGCCGCGCGCTGGCGCTGCGCGTACACCTCGGCGGCAAAGGTGGCCTCGCGGGCCTGGATGGGGCGTTCGTTCATCGCTTGATCTCCTCGAAACTGGGGTTGCATCGCCATGCCTGGTCGAGCGCCTCACGCTCGACGCCAAGGCCGTGGCCGATGGGAAGGCGCAAGCGCCCCTGGTGGTAGTCGAGCAGTGCAAAGGGCTCGTCGACCAGGCCGAAAGCGCCATAGAGCTCACCGCGTCGCTTGCCGAGCGCGAGCGCGCAGTGGGCGCAGGCGGCAGTGGCGAGCGCACCTTCGTTCATCTGCCCGATCATCAGCGCTCGACCCTGGTCACGCAGCTTAAGCGCCGCCTCGACCAGCGCCTGCGGCCCGCCCAGCTTGACCAGCTTGAGATGGCCGCCGACGTTGGCCGGCAGGGTGTCGAGCCGGGCAAGCGAGCGCGAATCGACCAGCGCCTCGTCGAGCAGCAGGGTCAGCTCGGTGCCCGCGGCAAGCGTCGCCATCTGCTCCCAGGCGCAAGCGGGAAGCGGCTGTTCGACATAGGCCACGCCGAGCTCGGCAAGCGCAGGCAGGCAAGCCTGCGCTTCGCTCAGCGACCACTGCCCATTGACGTCGACCGCCAGGCGAACACGATCGCCGAGCAGCACTTTCAGCTGCTCGAGCCTGCGCAGGTCAGTGGAAAAATTCTCGATCCCGACGCGCAGCTTGAGTTCGTGAAAGCCCGCGTCGGCATAGGCCGCGGCGCGTGCGAGCAAGGACGCCTCGCTTTGCCAGAACAGCGTCTGGTTGCTGTCGAGGCACATCCGCTCGGACAGCACCGGCGCCTCGAGGCCAGCGCGCTCGGCGATCAGCTCGGCGAGCGCGACGCCTGCGCGCCGGGCCATGAGATCGAGCAGTGCCTGCTCGGCCAGGGTGCGCAACAGCGCGGGCCAGCCCGTGCCCGCAAGCGATGCCAGCGCCTGCTCGGCGCTTGGCTGCGCCTGCCACCAGTCGAAGGAGTCGCGCAGCAGCCCAGCGAGCCGCGCCACCGCAACGCCGCTGAGATATTCGATGTTGACCCTGATCCCACCCAGGCCCCATCCGCCCTGGTCGTCCTCGATCAGCAGATAACGCTCATCGAGTGCCGCCACTGCGCCGGAGGCCGCGGTGTGGAGCTCGAGCCCCGGCACATAGTGCAGGCGCGCCGCAAACAGACGTGCGCGCATCAGCCTCGTGGCTCCACGGGCAGCAGCCGGCGGGCGATGTCAGCGTAGATCGCGACCGCGGACTCGAGCTCATCGATCGGCACGAACTCGTTCGGCTGGTGGGCCACGCCCAGATCGCCAGGACCTATTACCACCCCGGGGATGCCCAGCTCACGGAAGTGGACCAGGTCGCAACCGCCCGGGAAGCCCCCCGGCGCCTCGACCGCCACGCCATGGGCGCGCGCGGCCTCGAGCGCGGCGCATACCACCGCGCTCGACGGCTGGGTCTCGCTGGCTCCTCCGGTGGTCGCCTGGAAGCGTTCGATCGCAGCCTCGATCCCATGCTCGGCATCGAGCCTTGCCAGCAGGGCCTCTATTTCAGCGATCGCATCCTGCTCCTTCTCGCCGGGAATCATCCGCCGGTCGAGCATCAGTTCGCAGCGTTCGGGCACCACGTTATCGGCATGCCCCCCATGGATGCGGGTAACGCTCAGCGCCGCACGGCCAACGCTCGGGTGGTTGCGCTCGCGCACCTGCTGATGGAGTTCGTCCACCGCGGCGCACAGCCTGGCGGCGGCGTAGATCGCGTTGACACCGAGCTCCGGGGTGCCTGAATGGGCACTTCGGCCGCGTACCGCGACCACCGGCCTGAGGCTGCCCTTGTGGGCATTGACCGGTCGATTGCCGGTCGGCTCGCCGACGATCACGTGATCGATCGGCGCGTACTCGGCGTAACGCTGCTTGAACCTCCGGGCGCCAAGGCTTCCGACCTCTTCATCGGCGACGAACACCGCAAGCAGGGTGCCGCGCCAGCCGTCGCGGTCCTTGCTCAGCCGCGCGAGCGCCTCGACCATCGCCGCGATCTGGCCCTTGGCGTCACAGGCACCGCGGCCGTAGAGCCGCCCCTCGCGCTCATCCAGGCGCAGCGGGTCGCTCGCCCAGCCTTGCCCCACCGGGACCACGTCGAAATGGGTATTGAAGGCGAGCCGTGGCCCCTCGCCGTTGACCAGGCGTGCGACCAGGTTGACCCGGCCGGGCGCGAACTCGTCGAGCTCGGTATCGAAACCGAGCGCCGCCAGCCGGGCCTCGACCAGCGCCGCGGCATCGCCCTCCGCACCCGGCGGGTTCTGGGTATCGCACTCGACCAGCCCGGCCAGTAGTCCGCCCAGGGAGGTGCGTTCGATGAAGGACATGGATCATTCCTCGTTCAATGGCTCATCTGTTGAAGGAAACGCTGGGTACGCTCGCTGGCCTGGCCGCTGAAGAAATGCTCCTTGGCGCTCTCCTCGACGATCCGGCCGCCTTCCATCAGCACCACCCGGTCAGCGGCGCGGCGAGCGAAGCCGAGCTCGTGGGTGACCACCACGCAGGTGATCCCGGAGCCGGCGAGTTCGACCATCACATCGAGCACCTCCTTGACCATCTCCGGATCGAGCGCCGAGGTCGGTTCGTCGAACAGAATCGCCTTCGGATTCATCATCAGCGCCCGCGCGATCGCCACACGCTGCTGCTGGCCGCCCGACAGCTGTTCCGGATAGGCATCGGCCTTCTCCCGGATCCGCACCTTGGTGAGCAGCTCCATCGCCTGTTCGAGCGCTTGCTCGCGGGCGACGCCGAGTACCTTGACCGGGGCGATCATCAGGTTCTCGAGCACGCTGAGATGGGGAAAAAGCTCGTAGTGCTGGAACACCATCGATATCTCGCGACGAAGCAAGTGACCGCGCGGGCCTTCCTTGGTGATCTCGCGACCGTCGAACCAGATCGCCCCCGAGTCGACCTCCTCGAGCAGGTTGAGACAGCGCAGCAGCGTCGACTTGCCCGACCCAGAAGGACCGAGGATCACCGTGGTCTTGCCGCGCAGCAGCTTCAGGTCGATGTCGTCGAGCACCCACTGCTGCTGGTCGAAGGATTTGTTCAGCCTGCGGACTTCGAACATCGCATCGGCCGCGGGAGTGGGAGTGGACGTGGTCATTGCGAACTCCTCGGCTGCGCGGAGGTGAGGCTGATCAAGCGCTGGCTCCAGGAGCGCCGGCCGGAAGAGCGGCGCGGCGCGACCCAGCGCTCGATGTATCCCTGGATGACCATGAACAAAGTGGTGAAGATCAGGTAGTAGATCGCCGCGGCGGAGAGCGCTTCGATGTAGCGGAAGTTGGCGCTGGCGGTCTGGTCCGCGATCAACAAAAGGTCCTGCACCGCGATCACCGAGACCAGGGCGCTCGACTTGAGCATGCCCATGAACTGGTTGCCGGTCGGAGGCACCACCGTGCGCAGCGCCTGCGGCAGCACCACCAGCCGCATCACCTGGGCGGAGGTCATCCCCAGCGCACGCCCGGCGAGACGCTGGCGCGGGCTCACCGCCTGGATGCCCGAACGGAAGATCTCGGCCATGTAGGCGCCTTCGTTGAGCGCCAGCGCCAGCACGCCGCTGGCGAACCCCGAGAGCACCACGCCGAACAGCGGGAGTACGTTGAACACGAAGACGATCTGTAAAAGCACCGGGGTACCGCGAAAAAGCCATAGGTAGAGCAACACCGGCAGGCGCACGAACACTGAGCGGCGCTCCTGCAACAGCGCCAGCGGCAGGCCGATCAGCATGCCGATCAGCATCGACACCACGGTCAGCGCCAGGGTGGTGAGCGCGCCTTTGAAAAAGCTTGGCGACAGCAGGTATTCGAGCACCAGATGGAGTGACTCGGTCATTCTCGTTCTCCGGGTGGTTCAAGGCGCGATCCGATCAGGTCAAGAGGTAATCGGGTATCGCCTCATTGCTCGAGCAGGGCGGCGCTGTCGGGCAGTTGGTAGGCGTGGATCAGCCGCAGGTAGTCTCCCGAGGCGACGATCTGGCCGAGCGCCTCCTCGAGTGCGGCGGCCAGCTCGGTGTCGCCCTTGCGCACCGCGAGACCCAGCCGGGTATCGGCCTCGAAGGTGGGGCCTGAGGTCTCGTAGGTGTCGGGCACCTCGCGCATCAATACCGCAGCCCCCGGGGTCGAGGTGTAGAGCACGTCGGCGCGACCGACCCGCAGCGCCATCGCCGAAGCCTGGGCGGTCGGGAAGGTGACGATGGTCGGCGGCGAGCGGTCCTCGCCCTGGCAGCGGGTGACGTCATCCCTGGCGCGGCTCTCCTCGATCCCGCCCAGGGTCACCGCGATGCGCTGGCCGCAGACGTCCTCGCGCCCGGAGATCCCCTTGGGATTACCCTTGGCGACCACCACCTCGCTACCGATGCGCAGGTAGGGGACGAAGTCGACCTGCGCCGAGCGCTCATCGTTGATGTACATCGCCGAGTTGATCAGATCGATGCGCTTGCCCTGCAGCGCAGGGATCAAACCGCGAAACTCGACGTTGAACGGTGCGGCCTCGAGGCCGAGACGCTCACTGATCAGCTCGCCAAGCTCGATGTCGAAGCCGGTCAGCTTGCCATCCTGCTGGTACTCGAACGGCGCGAAGGTGGCCGCGGTGCCGTAGGTCAGCTTGCCGGCGGCGACCAAACCCTCCGGCGGCTGGGCGGCGGTAGCGGTGTGGGAAAAGGAGGCGCCGAGCAGGGCTGCGGCCAGCAGCGTGCGATACACGGTCTTGGCGTGGGTCATGGCGATATCGACTCTGGATGGATGTTGTTTTTTTTCACCTGGTCGCAGCGAGGCGAGCAGAATTGTTTTTAACGTTAAATTTAGTACAATCCACTGTCAAGCGATGATCGTCACCCAAACGAGCCGCTTCAAGCGGGCCGGCCGAGCGGCGACAATCCACCAATACGATCCACCAAGACGATCCACGAAAAACAACAGCGAGAACGGCATGAGCGGTATTTCAGGCAAACGGCGCCAAGTCGTCCTGGCCGAGCGAATCCTCGGTCACATTCATCAGCAGGGCTTGGATCGGGGCGCGCATCTGCGCGAAGTGGCGCTCGCCGAGCACTTCGGCGTGTCGCGCACACCGGTACGCAACGCGCTCAAGCTGCTCGCCGAGCAGGGTGTGGTGCGGTCGATCCCGCACCAGGGCTATGTGATCGACTGCGCGGCCGATCACCTGCATGCGCTATCGCTGAGCATGCCCAAGTCCCAGGACGAGGAGCTCTACCTGATGATCGTCGAGGACCATGTGCGCGGCGAGCTGCCGGACTCGATCACCCAGGTCGAACTGCTCAAGCGCTACGATACCAATGTCGCGATGCTGGCAAAGGTCCTCGAGCAGATGGCCGAAGAGGGGCTGATCGAGCGCAATACCGGCCAGGGCTGGACCTTCCTCTGCGCATTCGACAGTGAGTCCTCGCAGCGCGCCAGCTACGAATTTCGCCGGGCGCTCGAGCCCGCCGGGCTACAGCTGCCCGGGTTCGAGCTCGACCGCGCGGTGCTCGAAGGCCAGATCGACGAACATCGCCGGGTGATCGCCCTCGATGAACATACCCCGGCCACCAGCACCGCGCTGTTCAGGCTCGATGCCAACTTCCACGAGAGCCTCGCCCGCCTGTCGGGAAATCCTCTGATCCTGCAGGCGATCGTGCGCCAGAATCGCCAGCGACGCATGCTCGAGTATCTCGGCTATGGCAATCGACGCAGGATCACCGACTGGTGCTTCGAACACATCGCGATACTCGAAGCGCTGTTGTCCGACCAGCGCGCGCAGGCCGCCGAGCTGATGACGCGGCATCTCGACCAGGCGCTGGAAGCCTCCAATGCACTTCGTGTGAAGCGCTGAGACCGCGACGAATCACCGCTCGAGACGAGCACACACCGCCATCAATGGGGAAACGAGATGGAACTGGGACTGACAGGCAAACGCGCGCTGGTGCTTGGCGCCTCGCGCGGACTGGGCCGCGGCATCGCCCTGGCGCTCGCGGCAGAAGGCGCAAGCGTGATGATCGTCGGCCGCAACGCCGAACGCCTTGAGCAAGTGATCAACGAAGGACAGGGTCTTCCCGGCGAACTGATCGCCGAGACTTGCGATCTCGCCGCGGCCGGCGCGGCACGCACGCTGGCCGATGCCGCGCGAAGGCGACTCGGCGGCGTCGACGTCCTGGTGCTCAACGGTGGAGGGCCGCCCCCCGGCCCGATCAGCGCGGTCGATGAGAGCGCATGGCGAACCCATTTCGATGCCATGGTCACCCCCCTGATCGGGCTGACCCATGAGTTGCTGCCCGAGATGCGCGACCGCGGCTTCGGGCGGGTACTGCTGCTCGCCTCCTCCGGCGTGCGTCAGCCGATCCCCCAGCTCGGGATCTCGAACACCCTGCGCGCAGGGCTCGCCGCCTGGGCCAAGACACTGTCGCTCGAGGTCGCCGCCGACGGCGTCACCGTCAATTTGCTACTGCCCGGCCGGATCGCCACCGAAAGGGTCGCGGCACTTGACGCGGCCGCCGCGAAACGCGAAGGCGTCGACGTCGAGACCATCGCCGCCCGCTCCCGGCAGACGATTCCGGTCGGGCGCTATGGCAATGTCGAGGAGTTCGCCGCGATGGCGGCCTTCCTCGCAAGCCCCCTGGCAAGCTACGTGACCGGCGCCCAGATCCCGATCGACGGCGGCTTGATCAAAGGCCTCTGAGCGCAGCGGGATCGCCGACCAGCCAGCCCCGCGCCGACTCGACGCGGGGCTGGCTGGTTATCCTAGAGTCCCTCTTCGAGCAGCTGCGGCGCGAAGTAGGTCATGATCAGGTCGGCGCCGGCGCGGCGGATCGAGCCGAGGGTCTCGCGGATTACCGCGCTCTCGTCGATCACCCCGGCGGCGGCGGCGAAGCGGATCATCGCGTACTCGCCGCTGACCTGGTAGGCGGCAAGCGGCAGCAGGCTTTCGCGGCGAATGTCGCTGAGCAGGTCGAGATAGGCGAGCGCGGGCTTGACCATCAGCATGTCGGCGCCCTCGGCCTCGTCGAGCAGTGACTCGCGAAGCGCCTCGCGGCGATTCATCGGGTCCATCTGATACTGCTTGCGATCATCCTTGAGCTCGGTACCGGCGGCCTCGCGGAAGGGGCCATAGAGCGACGAGGCGAGCTTGGTCGAGTAGGCCATGATCGGGACCTGGCCGAATCCGGCGCCGTCGAGCGCGCGGCGGATCGCGGCGACCTGGCCATCCATCGCCGCGGAGGGTGCGATCACATCGGCGCCGGCGCCCGCGGCGATCACCGCCTGCCTGCCCAGATTCTCGATCGTCGCGTCGTTGCATACCTCCCCGTGCTCGATCACCCCGCAGTGGCCGTGGGAGGTGTATTCGCAAAAGCAGATGTCGGGGATCACCAGCATCGAAGGCACCGCATCCTTGATCGTGCCGACCATCCGCGCCACCAGGCCATCGGCCTTCATTGCGTCACTGCCGATCGCATCCTTATGGTGCGAGATACCGAACGGCATGATGCCGGTCAGGCCCAGCCGGGCCAGCCGCTCGACCTCTCGGGCGAGCAGCTTCTCAGGCACCCGGAACTGCCCCGGCATACCCTCGATCGGCTTGGGCTCGTCGATGCCTTCCTCGACGAAGATCGGGTAGATCAGCTGCTCGGGAGCGAGCCTGGTTTCGCGCAGCATCGCGCGCATCTGCGGAGTACGACGCAGCCTGCGCAGCCGGGCTTGGGGAAAGAGTGCGGACATGGGCGTTTCCTCGATGACGACGGATGGATGGCGACGGGCATGGCGCACCAGGGCCTTCTCCCAGCGCTGGAGCAGGCCACATCGGCGAAGGCGCCGCGCGATTTCCATGCCGAGCATTATCTCAGGCTTATCGCTACAGGCGTAAGCCGTTATCGTAGCGATCGCTCATTTCAATCGGTGGCCTGTCATGTTCGACTTCAAGGAGCTGGAAGCCTTCGTCGCGATCGTCCGCACGGGCTCGTTTCGTTTGGCCGCACGGCGCCTGCATATTACCCAGCCGGCGATTTCCGAACGGATCCATCGGCTGGAGCAGACCCTCGATGCTCCCCTGCTCGATCGTCGCCAACGACCGATCAAGGCCACCCGCAAGGGCCACGCCCTGCTCGGCCACGCCGAACGCCTGATCCAGGCCCGCCATGAGGCGATAGCGGCGCTGCTGCCATCCGAGGCGATCGGCGGCCAGCTCCGCCTCGGCATCGTCGAGAGCCTCGCCCAGCGCTGGCTGACACGGCTGCTGGAAGACGCACGGGAGCGCTTCCCCAGCCTGGTCATCGAGGTCGAAATCGACGTCACGCCGCATCTCGCCGAACGGATGATCAGCCAGGAGCTGGACCTCGCCTTTTTGATCGGACCACTGAGTGCGCAACGCGTGGTCAATCACGCGCTGTGCAAGTATCCCACCACGCTCGTGGTCCATCCCTCCCTGCTCGAACGCTATCGAGGCGACGCTCATCGCCTGCTCGAGGAGAGCGATTTCATCGCCCCCCTGCGCAACAGCCGTGCCTATATCGATGTACGGGCGTTTCTCGACGCTCGAGGTCTGGAGAAGACCCGTATCCACTGCTCGAGCTCGATGAACTCGATCGCCCAGATGGCCCAGGCCGGGCTCGGCGTCGGCGCAGTGCCGCTCTCGATCGCCGAGCCGTTGATCGTACGTGGGGAGCTGATCCCTCTGCCGTTCACCTTGCCACCGCACGAATTCACCGCGTCCTGGCTCGCCAGTAGCAGCGACCCGCGTCTCGAGGCGCTGACCCAGCGGGCAATAGCGATAGCGAACGCCGCTGAAGCAAGTGACTGAGCGCCAGATGAAAGGTTTTTCCGATCGAAATACATATTATTATTGGATTTGACTGATCGAGAATGACTTCCATATGGTGGAATCAATCCAACTTCCAATAAGTACAATGCCGCCATGCCTTCAAATGATTCTTCCGCCACCGGGCTGTCATTCGAGCAAATCCGCCAATACCGCCCGCTCGAGGCGCGGCACGCCATTCGCCAGGGCGACTGGCCACGCAGCACCGCCGGTCTCAGCGACGGCTATGCCCAGGCCAACCTGGCGATCATCCCGGCGCGCTACGCCGATGACTTCCTTCGCTTCTGCATGGCCAACCGCGCGGCCTGCCCGCTGCTCGATGTGACCCAGCCTGGCGATCCGCACCCGGTCTCGCTGGGCGAGGACATCGACCTGCGCAGCGACGTCCCGCGCTACCGGATCTACGAGCATGGCCGCTTGGTCGCCGAGCCCGGCGAGATCGGCGAGTTCTGGCAAGACGATCTGGTCAGCTTCTCGATCGGCTGCTCTTTTTCGTTCGAGGGTGCGCTGATGCGCGATGGCATCGAGCTGCGCCACATCACCCACCAGCGTGTGGTGCCGATGTACCGCACCAACATCGCGCTGGTCGGCGCGGGGCCATTCACCGGTACCATGGTGGTGTCTATGCGCGCGATGCCGCCCCGGGATGCGATCCGTGCGGTACAGATCACCACCGACATGCCGAGCGTGCATGGCGCACCGGTCCACCTCGCCGAACCCGGGCAGATCGGCATCACCGACCTGATGCAGCCGGATTTCGGCGATCCTGCGGTGATCGAGGACGGCGACATCCCGGTGTTCTGGGCCTGCGGCGTCACCCCGCAGGTGGCGTTGATGAATGCCAAGCTGCCCTTCGCGATCACCCATGCGCCAGGCCACATGCTGATCACCGACATACCCAACAGCCGGCTCAAGTACCGTTGAGGCCGAAGCTTTGCGTCGAACGACGCCACCGGTAAGAAAACCCGGGCCGATGAACATAACAACAACTCAAGGAATCCTCGCATGAAGCCATCCACCCTCGCGACCGCCTGCGCGCTGGCGTTCTCCGCAGGCCTCGCTTTCTCCACCAGCGCCCAGGCCCAACCGATCTCCGTGGTCGGCAGCTGGAGCTCGGTATCGCTGCACAAGGACTACGAGCTGCCGTTCTGGACCGAGACGCTGCCTGAAGCCAGCGATGACAGGTTGGAGGTGCAATTGAGCAGCTTCGACCAGATGGGGATCAACAGCGCCGACGTATTCCGCTACCTGAGCGATGGCCTTTTCGATATCGGCGTGACGCTCTCCGACTATGTGGTCAGCGACGCGCCCGAACTCGAGGGCCTGGACCTGCCGATGCTCGCGGTCGATCCAATCCAGGCCGAGAAGGTATCCGAAGCATTCTGGCCGATCGTCGAACGCACCATGCAAAGCCGCTACGGTGCCAAGCTGCTTGCGATCGCTCCCAACACGCCCCAGGTGGTGTTCTGCAACACCCCGATCTCAGGACTTAGCGACCTGCGAAACCGTTCGGTGCGTGCCAGCGGGCGCTCGACCGCCGAGTTCCTCGACGCGCTCGGCGCGCGCAGCGAGGTGATGGATTTCAGCGAAGTGCCGGGCGCGATGGAGCGCGGGGTGATCGACTGCGCGGTGACCGGCTCCCTGTCTGGCTACAACGCCGGCTGGTACGACGTGGCCACCCATTTGCTACCGCTGCCGATCGGCGGCTGGGACCACGCGATCACCGCCGCCAATGGCGATTTCTGGAGCGGGCTCTCCACCGAGGATCAGACCTTGATCGCCACCCAGGCGCGCGACGTCTTCGCCCATGGTGTCTGGAGCAATATCGCCGACAGCGCGGAACAGGGCATCGCCTGCCTGACGGGTGAAGGCGAATGCCGCGCAGGCAGCCCAGCCTCGATGACCCTGGTCGCGACCGACGAGGCGGATCTCGAGACCGCGAAGGAAATCCTCTCCACCAAGCTGCTGCCAGCCTGGGCCAGCCGCGTCGACGCCGATACCCGAGCGCTCTACAACCAGCACGTCGCCCCGCTCACCGGCCTTTCCATCGACTGAACGAGCCATGCAGCCGCACCTTCGGTGCGGCCTCCCTTCGTCTTTCGAGGAGCTCACTATGAACATCCTGACCTCATTGGCCAGCCGTCTGCTCGATGCCACACGCTTCGTTTCCCGCTTCGCCAACCGACTCATCGGCGGGATGCTGCTGCTGGTAGTAGCGCTGATCGTGGTCGAAGTCGTGCTGCGCAAGCTCGGCCTGGCATCGCTGCGCGGCGTGACCGAGTACTCGGGCTACGTACTGGCCATCCTGTCATCCTGGACGCTCGCCCACACCCTGATCGAGCGTGCCCACATCCGTATCGACCTGGGTTATTCGAAAATGCCGCCGGTCGCGCGCACGCTGCTCGATCTCGTCTCGATCTTCTCGGTCGTACTGGTCGGCTGGGTGATCGCGCTGCATGCCTGGCCGGTGCTGGCGCGCTCGTGGAGCAACGGCTCGCTGGCCAACACCCCGCTTTCCACCCCGCTGTGGATTCCCCAGCTGATCTGGGCGCTGGGCTATATCTGGTTCGCCATCGCGGCGAGCGTGCTCGGCGTACGCGCGGTGCTGGCCGCACTGCTGCAGGGCCGCGCCGAGGTACAGGCGCTGATCGGCATGACCAGCGAGTCGCCGATCCTGGATGCAGCCAAGGAGGAGCGCCGCTGATGCTGCCTTTCCTTTCGATCGGCGTGATGGTGCTGATGCTGACCGGCATCCCGATCTCCATCGTGCTGTTTTTGCTCGCCTTCGGCATCGATCAATGGTTCGCGATCTTTCCGCTCACCCGCGCACTCGGCCAGAACCTCTGGTCCGCCGCCAACTCCTTCCTGCTGATCGCGATTCCGCTGTTCATTCTGATGGGTGAGGTCATCGTCCGCGCCGGCATCGCCGAACGCGCCTATCGTTCGCTCGACCACTGGCTTTCCTGGCTGCCCGGCGGGCTGCTGCATGCCAACGTGATGACGTCGATGCTGTTCTCCGCCACCTCGGGTTCCTCGGTGGCGACCGCCGCCACGGTATCGACGGTCGCGCTGCCCCAGGGCGAGAAGCTCGGCTACAACCCCAAGCTGTTCTGCGGCAGCATCGCCGCGGGCGGCACCCTGGGCATCCTCATCCCGCCCTCGATCAACCTGATCGTCTATGGCTTCCTCACCGAGACCTCGATCCCGAGGCTGTTCATGGCCGGGCTGATCCCCGGGCTCTTGCTCACCGCGCTGTTCATGCTGGTCACCCTGGTGGCCTGCCGACTGAAGCCTTCGCTGGGCGGCCCGATCCGCCGCTCCACCTGGTCGCAGCGAATCCGAAGCTCGGTGTTCTTGTTTCCGCTCCTGGTGCTGTTCGCCGCGATCGTCGGCTCGATCTATTCGGGGCTCGCCACGCCGACCGAGGCGGCGGCGATCGGCGTACTGGTCGCCATAGTGCTGGCTGCCTGCAATCGCAGGCTCGATTGGCGCATGCTGCAGCAAAGCCTCGATAGCACGTTGAGAACCACCTCGATGCTGCTGTTCATCATTCTCGCCGCCTCGTTTCTCAACTTCGCCCTGTCGTCGGCGGGGCTACCGCGCCAGCTCACCGCGTTCATCAATGCACATGAGCTGAGCCCCTTCATGCTGCTGATGGTGGTGATCCTGGTCTACATCGTGCTCGGCTTCTTCATCGAGACACTGTCACTGATGGTGATCACCATTCCGATCCTCGCGCCGCTGATCTTCGCCGCCGGGTTCGATCCGGTATGGTTCGGCATCATCGTGATCCTGTTCGTCGAGATGGCGCTGATCACTCCCCCGGTCGGATTGAACCTCTACATCGTGCAGTCGGCCCGTCCCGGCAAGCCGTTCAGCGACGTAGTGATCGGCGCCCTGCCCTACATCGTCGCGATGTTCATCCTCGCCGCCGCCTTGATCGCCTTCCCCCAGATCGCGCTTTGGCTGCCGTCGACGCTATAGGCGACGCCTGGAGTTCAGCTGGACGCAAGAATGTTTCCACCTCGAGCTTGTCCATTGATATGGCGCCCCGCTGCGCGGGGCGAAGTCGAACGACAAGGAGCCATGCGATGAATGCCAAGCAGATTCTCGATCAACTGATGCGCCAGGCCTCCGGGGCCCGCCGGCAAGGTAGCGATAGCCAAGGCGGCGGCTTCGACCTCGGCCGGGTGGTCGAGGGCCTAGGGCTGGGCGGTGCCAAGGGCTCGACGGGGGGAAGCGCGCTGGGCGGGCTCGATGTGAAGAGCCTGCTCGGCGGTGGAGGACTGGGCTTGCTGCTCGGCTCCAAGCGCGGACGCAGCATGGGAGGCAAGGCGCTGAAGCTCGGCGCCATCGCCGCGGTCGGCGGGCTGGCCTGGAAGGCATGGCAAAACGCCCAGGCCAATCGCGCCGATACCTCGCAGCCCTCAAGCGGAGAAGGCCAGCCGATCGAGGCGCTTGAAGGCGAAGCCCAGGAACGGCGTAGCCAGGAGATCCTCCAGGCGATCATCATGGCTGCGCGCGCGGATGGACATATCGACGACCAGGAGCGAGCGCTGATCACCCAGCACTTCGAGGCCGCCGGCGCCGACCAGCAGCTCAACGGCTGGCTGATCGAGCAGCTCCAGGCGCCGCTCGACGCAGAGGCGCTCGCGCGGCAGGCGGATTCTCCTCAGGCCGCGCGTGAGATCTACCTCGCAAGCGTCGCGGTGGTCGACGAGGAGAACCCGCAGGAGCGCGCCTGGCTCGACCGCCTGGCCTCAGCGCTGGCGCTGGACCCTGCAGTGGCCAGCGAGATCGAACGCCAGGCACGCACGGCGGCCTGAGCCTTCTCCGGCTATGAGTCTTGACGACCAGGGGCGCCTCGCGGCGCCCCTGGTCGTTTCCATCCACTCACCCGCCAATTCAGCGCAGCTGGCTGTCCTTGCTGCCACGCCGGTTGTAGCCCGAGTCATACTGCTGGCGACGGTCCCACTTGGCCTGGCATTCGATGCACAGCCGCACCCCGGGCACCGCCTCTCGCCGCGCCTGTGGTATCGGCTCGTCACACTCCTCGCAGTGAGTGAGACTCGGGCCGCTGTGCGCCAAGCGCTGACGAGCGGCACTCACGCCGTCCTCGACGGTACTGTCGATCTGATCCTGCACCGCGCCATCGCGCGCCCAACCGTTGGCCATCTCATCCTCCTCCCAGCGCACCACGACAGGTGGGGGCTGGAGTAGATTCCAAGCTATGCAAAACCACGTCTCTTCGAGTGAAGATGGGGGCGCCGAGGCTGACTGGCAAGCCAAGGACCTTCGCCGTTCGCGCTAAGCTAAGACCCAGCGCCGCCCTCGGCGATCGCGCGGGCGATGGTCGGCGCCAGCGGCAACCGTGGCACCAGGGTCAGCTGATAGGCGTGGTAGAGATCAGGCTTGCCGCTCCATACCTCGCTTGCCGGACGGTTGTGGCGATCGAGTTCATGCCACCAGCTACCCTGGCGGCGATCGATGAAGTAACGATCGATGTAGTCCCACAGCCGCCGATACCAATCCTCGAAGGCGCGATCACCGGTGCGCTTGAGCAACGCACTGGCGGCGGCGCAGGCCTCGGCCACGGTCCAGTGGAGGCGCTGGTGGACCACAGGTGCGGTGTCCCAATCGTGGGTATAGATCAGCCCCGGCTCGCCATCCACCTGCCAGCCGTGCTCGAGCCCCGCATGGAACAGGCCGATGGCGTCTTCGAGCAGCCAGCCGGGCGCCTGCTCGCCGTGGCGCAGCAGTGCGGCCTCGAGGTGCAGCAGCAGCCGTGACCACTCACAGGCGTGCCCAGGGGTGACGCCATAAGGGCGGAA
Source organism: Halotalea alkalilenta (assembly GCF_001648175.1). NCBI lineage: Bacteria > Pseudomonadati > Pseudomonadota > Gammaproteobacteria > Oceanospirillales > Halomonadaceae > Halotalea > Halotalea alkalilenta. The sequence goes on from NZ_CP015243.1 coordinate 3,700,659, forward strand.
GTCGTCGGTCGGCTTGTCGCGATTGTAATCGCGCCACTCCTGCCAGCCGGAATCGAAGTGCTCGACCAAAAGATACCCGTTTGCACGCGCGTGCTGGTGGATCAGGCGGGTGACGATCGACAGCGCCCGATGGCGCCACTTGTCCTCATCGAGCACATCGGCGAGCTGGAGGAACAGCTCGGTGGCGTGCATGTTGCTGTTGCCGCCGCGATAGGCCTCCTGCTCGCTCCAGTCACGCGAATGGTTCTCTCGCAGGCGGCCCTCTTCATCCGACCAGAAGCGGGTCTCGATCACTTCGAGCGCCTGATCGAGCAGCGCCTTGGCACCTTCGATCCCCGCCTGGACGGCGCTCGAAGCGGCGAGCGCGACGAAGACGTGCACGTAGGCCTGCTTGGCGTCGTCGCTGTCTGGCCCCGGCAGCTCTACGTACCAGCCACCGTACCGATGGTCACGCAGTTCCCCGCTCAGCGCCGCTATCCCATGCGCGGCAAGCAGTGCCGCTCCGGGTTCGCCGCGCATCGTCGCGAGCGCGAAACAGTGGGTGATCCGGGCGGTGATCACGGTATCGGGACGCGCGTCCTCGGCCAGTTCGCCGTTTACGTCGAGCGGCGCGAAACCACCCTGTTCGTGGCGCGCATTGCGATAGAACGCAAGCAGCCTCTGGCCTTCGTTCTCGAGCCAGTGATGGTGCGACGGTGCGTCGAGCCAACTGCCGCGTAGCGGAGTGATGAAATTCGATGCTGTGCTCATACCGCCCAGGCCTCCTGCCGTTGAGACGCCCCTCCAGGGGCGGGGATGAGGTTCATGCCGCGAAGCGATCGCTGGCGGCACGCTCAACCTGCCTAGACAGGATCAGGGTTGAGCCTCCTCGCGCAGCGCCTTGGCCAGACGGCCGAAGAGCGCAGCGTACAGCCGAAAAGACGACAGGCCCTCGCAGGCCTGTCGTCTTGTGCAGCGCTACATCCTATGTTCGAGCTCCATGCCCGCTCCGTCCCTGGCATAAGCGTCCATGCATACTTGATTAAGACAGCGATCCCGCTGATCGGTTCCCTCGATATTCGAATCGACGAACCCTGGCCGGCGATCGGCGATCTCGCCTACCAAGGCGGCTCGCTCTATCGCGCCGCTGGCAACGACGAACTGCTGGTAACCGCGCGGTCTTTGCTAACGACTGCGATGCTGCTCGCGGGACTGACGATCCGGCAGGCGAAAGGCTGGGCAGCATCGGCTTCGAAGGCGTGCTGATGCTGTCGATCCATCCGCTGGGTGTGCTGATACTCTACTGCTGATCCGCCCGAGGCCGGCCGATGACGCTCGGGCGTGCGCCCGTCCTCAGGCGGGACGCTGGATGCCGTGCTTGCGCAGCTTGCGATAGAGGGTGTTGCGGCTCACCCCGATGCGCTCGGCGACTCGCGAGACCTGCCAGTGGCTTTGTTCGAGCAGCTCGAGCAGCGTGCGGCGCTCGGCATTCTCCAGCACCCCCTCCTCCTGCACCGGGGCGGGGGCAGCGCGTCGTCCCCTCTCGCGCAGCTCCAGCGGCAGCTCGTCGAACGAGATCACCCCATCGTCATCGAGCGCGGCCAGGGTCCGCAGCTGGTTGCGTAGCTGACGCACATTGCCAGGCCAGGGGTGGCAAAGCAGTGCGCGCCGGGCCTCGGTATCCAGCTCGAGCGGCCGTCCGGCGGCGAACTCGGCGAGCAAACCATCAATGAGCGCCTCGCGATCGGCGCGCTCGCGCAGCGGCGGCAGCCGAATGCTCAATCCACTGAGTCGATAGAACAGGTCCTCACGGAAAGCGCCGGTCGCGACCCGTTCCCCCAGATCATGCAGGCTGGCGGCGACGATGCGTACGTCGAGGGCACAGGGTTCGCCACCCAGCGGAGTGACCTGGCGCTCCTCCAGCACCCGCAGCAGCCGGGTCTGCAGCCCTAAAGGCATGTCGCCGATCTCGTCGAGGAACAAGGTGCCGCCGTTGGCTTCGAGCAGCTTGCCGCGCATCCCTTCGCGCCGCGCCCCGGTGAAGCTGCCGCCGCGATAGCCGAACAGCTCGCTCTCGATCAGCGCCTCGGGGATGGCAGCGCAGTTCAGCGCGATGAACGGCGCATCCGCCCGCGACGCGCTCTGGTGCAGCGTACGCGCGAACGCCTCTTTGCCGGTGCCGGTCTCGCCCTGGAGCAACAGCGGGATGTCGTGCTCGTAGACCCGCCTGGCCCGAGAGAGCTCGGCGAGCAGCGAGGGATCTCGCCAATAGAGTCCCGGCACCGCGGGGGCTTCGAGCGATTCAGGGGCAACCGGTAGCCTCGCGGTCCTGGGCGGACGCCGCTCGATCCTTGCGCGCGCGCCGCGGGCACGAATCAGCTTGAATGCGCGACCATCGAGGTCATGGATCAGCAGCTCCTGGCCGCTCTCGAGCTCGTCCTGCGCGCCAGCGCCGAAGCTGAAGATCGCCGTCACCGATGCACCGAGCAGCCGCTCGCGGCTGCGATGGAGCAGCTCGCAGGCCGTGCGATTGATCGCCAGCACTCGTCCGGCGCCGTCGAGGGCGATCAGGCCCTCGCAGTACATGCCGAGCAGCCCCGGCACCGTGCGAAAACGCAGCACCGTGTGCGCCTCGTACTGGCGCAGGAAGTAGCCATGCTCGAGCGCGCGCGCGGCGAAGGCGACCTGGGCGGTGACGTGGAACTGACCATGACGATGGACGTCACCACGCACCGAGGAGACGTCGAGCACTGCGAGCAGCGCATGATCGGGCGCGAATATCGGTGCCGCCGAGCAGCTCAGTACGGTATGCCTGACGCGGAAGTGTTCGTCGCGGTGAATGGTCAGCGCCTGGCGTTCGACCACACAGGTGCCGATGCCGTTGGTACCCTCCCATCCCTCGCTCCAATCGGCCCCTTCGCACAGCCCCGCGGCGATGAAATCGTCGCGGTCACCATCGTGCACCGCGCTTTCGAGAATCACGCCATCGGCATCGGTGATCAGGATCGCCTGGCCACGCTCGCCAAGGGTGCGTTCGAGCCCGGCTACCGCATGACGGGAGAGCTCGAGCAGCGGTTCGAGGTGCTGGCGACGGCTGCGCAGCTGATGGTATTCGAGCACTTGGGGCGGCAAGGGGCGAGAAGGATCGAGACGGTGCTCGGCGAGACAGCGATGCCATGAATGGGCAATCGCGGGATCGGTGCTGGAAGCAAGCAAAGCGTGGGGGTCCTGTCCCACCTCCCACACCTGACGCGCGTGGTGGGGCGTCGAGTCGTGCATCGTCCACTACCTCGGCTGAATCGGTGAAGCGCTTAAATCGAGCCCGGTCGTTGCCAAAGCGGCAGGCATCGCCAGCGGCGTCGTTCATTTTCCCAGTAAATCGATCAAGTTTTCAAACAGCATGATCGGGCAAGGCGATGAGAACAATGTGACATTGGTCGGCACCGCCCCAGGGGCGTGACAAAGTGTCACACCCACGTCACGTCACAGGTACACCCAAGGGCAGGCCCCACACCGCAAAAACAGCAACAACGATCTGAAAATAAAAGAAAAAAAATTCTTGGTCCAGGCTTTGCTCCTATCTTGGCGGAAATACCTTCATTCGCATTAAGGAGCGCACCATGCAATACGTTCACCCCGGCTCACCCGGTGCCATCGTCGAATTCGCCTCCCGCTACGGCAACTTCATCGGCGGCGAATTCGTCGCCCCAATCGAAGGGAAGTACTTCAGCAATTCTTCTCCGGTCACCGGCAACGACATCGCTGAGTTCCCGCGTTCCAGCGCCGCCGATATCGATCGCGCCCTCGATGCCGCTCACGCCGCGGCGCCGGCCTGGGGCAAGCTGTCGCCGCAGCAGCGCTCGCTGATACTGCTCGCGATCGCCGATCGGATGGAGCAGAATCTCGAAAAGCTCGCCGTTGCCGAAACCTGGGACAACGGCAAACCGATCCGCGAGACGCTCAACGCCGATGTACCGCTGGCCGCCGATCACTTCCGCTACTTCGCAGGTGTCATTCGCGCCCAGGAGGGAAGCCTTGCGGAGATCGACGAGTACACCACCGCCTATCACTTCCACGAACCGCTCGGCGTGGTCGGCCAGATCATCCCTTGGAACTTCCCGCTGCTGATGGCGGCCTGGAAGCTCGCGCCGGCACTGGCCGCCGGCAACTGCGTAGTGCTCAAGCCCGCCGAGCAGACGCCGCTGTCGATCACCCTGTTCGCGGAGCTCGTCAATGACCTGCTCCCGGCCGGGACGCTCAACATCGTCCATGGCTTTGGCAGGGAGGCTGGCGAGGCGCTGGCGACCAGCAAGCGCATCGCCAAGATCGCCTTCACCGGCTCCACCCCAGTGGGTTCCCACATCCTCCACTGCGCGGCGGAGAACATCATCCCGAGCACCGTCGAACTCGGCGGCAAGTCGCCGAACATCTTCTTCGAAGACATCATGCAGGCCGAGGACAGCTTCATCGAGAAGGCCGCCGAAGGGCTGGTGCTCGGCTTTTTCAACCAGGGCGAAGTCTGCACCTGCCCCTCTCGCGCATTAATCCAATCCTCGATCTACGACTCCTTCATGCAGCGGGTGCTCGACAAGGTCGCCACGATCAAGCGCGGTGACCCCCTCGACACCGAGACGATGGTCGGCGCACAGGCCTCGGAACAGCAGTTCGACAAGATCATGTCGTATCTCGAGATCGCACGCGGCGAAGGGGCTGAGCTGCTTTCGGGCGGCCGCGCCGAACGGCTCGAGGGCAGTCTCTCCAAGGGCTATTACATCCAGCCGACGCTGCTCAAGGGCAGCAACAAGATGCGGGTGTTCCAGGAGGAGATCTTCGGCCCAGTGGTGGCGATCGCCACTTTCGAAGACGAGGCGGAAGCGCTCGCCATCGCCAACGATACCGAGTTCGGTCTCGGCGCCGGGGTCTGGACTCGCGACATCAACCGCGCCTATCGCATGGGCCGCGCCATCCAGGCCGGACGCGTGTGGACCAACTGCTATCATCTATATCCGGCCCACGCGGCTTTCGGCGGCTACAAGAAATCGGGGATCGGTCGCGAGACCCACAAGATGATCCTTGATCATTACCAGCAGACCAAGAATTTACTCGTGAGTTACGACCCCAAGCCGATAGGTCTATTTTGATCCGCCCTCGAGCAAGCGAAGCGCCCCGAAGCAGAGAAACCTAGGAGAGAGTGCAATGGACAAGACAATGAAAGCCGCGGTAGTACGCGAGTTCGGCCAACCGCTGGTGATCGAGGAGGTCGAGGTTCCCCGCCCCGGCCCCGGTGAGCTGCTGGTCAAGATCGAGGCCTGCGGCGTCTGCCACACCGATCTTCATGCCGCCGAAGGTGATTGGCCGGTGAAACCCAACCCGCCGTTCATCCCCGGTCACGAAGGCGTCGGCAACGTCGTCGCGGTAGGCGCTGGCGTCAGCCACATCAAGGAAGGCGATCGGGTCGGCATCCCGTGGCTCTATTCCGCCTGCGGCCACTGCGAACACTGTCTCGGCGGCTGGGAAACACTCTGCGAGAAGCAGCAGAACGGCGGCTACTCGGTCAACGGCGGCTTCGCCCAGTATGCGCTGGCCGACGCCAATTACGTCGGCCACCTGCCGGCCGGCTCCGATTTCATCGAGATCGCGCCAATTCTCTGCGCCGGGGTGACGGTCTACAAAGGCCTGAAGATGACCGAAACCAAACCCGGTCAGTGGGTGGCGATCTCGGGGATCGGCGGTCTCGGCCACGTCGCGGTGCAGTATGCCAAGGCGATGGGACTCAACGTGATCGCGGTGGACGTCGATGACGCGAAGCTCGACCTGGCCAAGTCGCTTGGCGCCGATCTTACGGTCAACGCCCGGGTCACCGATCCGGCCAAATTCGCCAAGAGCGAGATAGGCGGCGCTCACGGCGCGCTGGTCACCGCAGTCTCGCCGATCGCCTTCCAGCAGGCGATGGGGATCACCCGGCGTGGCGGCACCATCACCCTCAACGGGCTGCCCCCGGGCGAGTTCTCGCTATCGATCTTCGACATGGTGCTCAATGGCACCACCGTGCGCGGTTCGATCGTCGGCACCCGTCTCGATCTCCAGGAGGCGCTCGACTTCGCCGGCGACGGCAAGGTCAAGGCCACCGTGGCGCCGGGCAAGCTCGAAGACATCAACGATATCTTCGCGAGCATGCACGAGGGCAAGATCAACGGGCGTATCGTGCTCGACCTGAACGCCTGACACTCTGCGCATCGAACGATCCCACGCCGATCGGCGAAGATCGCTCACCGAGGCGGCCTGATGGCCGCCTCGCTCGTTGCAGGTACGCGCCTGCGACTTACGAGACCGATAGCTGTTCGTCGGCCCACTGGTCGAGCAGCTCGAGCATCCGCTCGATCTCCTCGTCGCTTTCGGCTTCACTCAGAATCGCATCGAGACGTAACACCCACTGCTGCTCTTCGGACTGCTGCATATAGGCTCCTCGCCATCCTTCGCTGGCTGGTCAACCACTAAACCGTCGGCATCCTACCTCGAGTGCACTGTGGGAATTTTCCGATTTTATATCCATTCATAATATGCGGATTTACCACCCTCGCTCGTATCGCCAATAAGATGGTCAAAACAATCATCGAGCTATAAAGATCGCTCGACTCATACCAACAAAATAGACGAGCGAGAGCGCCATCACCGTCGCGATAATGGCAATATCCGATGACTCGTAGAAATGGCGGGGATCATCGAAAGCCACGATGAGCCGGGAAAGCGACACCTCTCTCTTTGGCGGTCTCGACCAGATCCAGCGCAGCTTTGATCGGATTCGCCGGGCGGGCCGCGAACGGCCCGACCGGAGATATCGGCCAGCCGAGCCGGTTTAGCCCGGCTGGGTATGACGGGTAGAACAGGGCGTACTTACCTGACGCTTGAAAGCTATGAATTCTGCTGAGTCTCGAGCTCCTGCTTGAGCGTCTGGGCGTCCTGGCGATCCTCGAAACGCTCGATCTCGATATCCTCGTTGTCGCTGACTTCGACCAGCACCCAGCCCCCTTTTATCGCTCGAATCTCGTATTCACTCTGCATCGCTCCCTCCTTGATCCGGCTTTTGCGGCCGGAAATGGATCTGGTCATTTCCTTCACTGGCTCTGCTCATAGGCACGCAGATAGTTCACATCGTCTTGGAGCTCACGCGACAGCTCATCGAAGCGTGCCATCAACTCAGGCGCGACGCTCGACGTGTCGACCGGCCGGGGCGAGTGTCGTTCGATCTGTTGCTGTTCGCTCGAGAGATGACGCACGGAGCGCCGAAAACGCTCGCAGACCGCTGCATCACCGCCGGAGGAGATCGCCGCGCGGCAGTTGCGTCCCAGGTCGGCCGCTACCGAAAGCGGTGCGATCAGCGCCTGCACATAGGCGGTGGGAGTCAGTCCCTGCGCAGCCAGCGGCACACTGACCACGAGCAGCAGCGCACCCATCGACCATCTATTCATCGCTCGCCCCCCGTACTACGCGTGTTCGCGAAGTATAGTTCCCCCTACTGCAAGCCGTGCCCAAGACTTTGGCGTGGTAGCGATAGAGCAAGCCCTCACCCTAGGCGAAGGAGGGGTGGCGAACACGCGAAGCGAAAGATATCGATGGGTCTGGCGAGATAGCTAAAAAAGAATCCGTCCCCACTGGCGCAGGGTCAAAATTTGGCAATACTGGAAGAGTAAGCTGAAGTGGATGCACAAAGAGGAGGAAATGCCATGCGCGCACCGAAGAAATGGCTGTCCGAAGAAGAGCTCCGTCAGCTTCGCCGACTGGCCACCGACAATCCGCTGCTGCGGGCGCTCGCCAAGCGCAAGAAGCAGCAAGCCGGCTGAAGGCAATATCCCACGCGCCGCCCGAAGGCGGCGCGTCATCTGCCGCTCGATGGCAGCGAATCAATCGCCTACTTCGACTTCGACCGCTTTGAGTACCGCCTCCCCCGACTCCTCTCCATGGTCACGGCACATCTGGGTGTGACTCGAGTACCCTTTCTCGCGTGCGGCTTGATTGAGGGCATCGCGTTCGTTTTCGGCTTCGACCAACAGATCGACCGAGCGATCCTCACTGAAAACACGGTACGTGGTCATGCACGCTCCCATTCATCCGTGACGCGGCGACGTCGCCGTGGCCCAAGCATAGCGCCAAGACGCCACCGATGGCACGTCAACAAAGCTCGACCAGCGTCGCGTTGGCGGTGGCGCGGCTCAGTTCGAGCCTGGCCAGCGTGATCGGCAGCCGGAAACGACGCGGTCCAGCACTGCCGGGATTGAGATAGAGCACCCCTTGGCGGGTTTCGATCGATGGTTTGTGCGAATGCCCGCTGACGACCACGGCAATGCCTTCCCGCACCGGGTCGATATCCAGCTCGGCAAGGATATGGCGCATATGCAGCCGCTGGCCGGCGAATTCGAGCGTCAGGCTGACCGGCAACGAATCGCACCAGGCGTCTCGATCGACATTGCCGCGAACGACGTGCAGTGGCGCGATACACTCGAGTCGCGCGAGCAGCTCAGGCGGACCGATATCGCCCGCATGCACGATCGCATCGACCCCGGCCAGCGCCTCGAGCGCCTCCGCGCGCAGCAGGCCATGGGTGTCGGCGATCACCCCGAGAGTGACCGACTCAGCATTGGCGGGACTCATCCGAGCAGGGCGTCGAGCGTCTCGGCGGGGCGGCAGATCCGGGCGCCTCGGTCGCAGACTACGATCGGCCGTTCGATCAGGATCGGGTGTGCCACCATCGCCTCGATAAGCGCCGCATCGTCGAGCGCCGGATCGTCCAACCCAAGCTCGCGATAGAGCGCCTCCTTGGTACGCAGCAGGCCGCGTGCGGGAAGCTCCAGACGCTCGAGCAACGCCTCGATCGCCACGTGATCGAGCGGGGTTTTCAAATATTCGACGATTGCAGGCTCGATGCCCGCGGCGCGAAGCTTGTCGAGCACCTTGCGCGAGGTGCCACAGCGGCCGTTGTGATAGAGGGTGACCTGCATTGCCGGGCTCCAGGTTGGTCGGGAACGAGGCGGACCAGCGTATCACGCTGGCGCGACCCATCGGGGCACCGCTTCTCCCCTACGATGAAAGGCAAAGTCGGTCCTTGGGCTGCGCAATCGCCGCCGTGCACGTCCTTCACACGGCGGCGAGGCGTGGCGACGCTGGCTCAGAAACTCGCCCGCACCGCCATGATCAGACTGCGAGGAGCGCCGGGATGGTTCTCGGTACGGCTGACAGGGGTCGCGATGTACTCCTCGTCGGTAAGATTCTTCGCGGTCAGCGAGAGTTCGACATGCTCGCTAAGCGGATAGCCGAGCGTGGCATCGAAGCGCTGATAGCCGTCCACCTGGTAGCTGTTGTCGAGATCCCCCTTGCGGCTTCCCACCGTGGTGACGCCGCCGCCCAGGCTCAGTCCCGCCAGGCGCCCGCTCTGGAACTCGTAGGTGCTCCACAGGCTGCTGCTCCAAAGCGGCACGCCGGTCAGGCGATTGCCGATCTCGAGGGTCTCGTCCTCGGTGATCCGCGCATCGAGATAGGCAGCCGACGCGACGACCTCCCAACCGGGAGTGAGCTGGCCAATGATGTCCAGCTCGACTCCCCGGACCCGCTGCTCGCCCGTTTGCAGCGAGTAATCCGCATCGGGATTGCGCGGATCGCTGGTGGCGACGTTCTGCTTGGTGATCTGGAACATCGAGGTGGTCAGCGAGAGCCGGTCGGCGATGAGATCGGCCTTGAGACCAAGCTCGAGCTGCTCGCCCTCCTCCGGGATCAGCGCGGCGCCATCCTGGGCCATGCCGCTCTGCGGGCTGAAACTCTGCGAAAAGCTCGCATACAGCGACAGCGGCGTGATGGGCTGGTAGACGATGCCCAGCCTTCCGGTCATCGAGCCATCGTCGATGTCAGGATCGCTCGTGCCGGCGCGCTGCTCCATGGTCTGCCTGACCTGGTCATAGCGCAGCCCAGCGAGCAGTTTCCATTGCGAGGAGAGATCGATCTGGTCCTGGGCGAAGAGGGAATAGAGCTCGATATCCTCGGTGTAGTCGGAGTTCAGGCTCGCCGCGGGCCGCACCGCGCCATAGACCGGGGTGTATATGTCGATCGGATCGATGTTGGCCCGATAGGAAAGAAAGTCCATGCGCGACTTCGCATACTCGACCCCGCCGAGCAGGCGATGGGTCATGCCCGCGACGTCGAAGGTCGCGATCCCTTCGAACTGCGCCACCAGGTTGGTCGAGTCCTCGATGCGGTCGGTGTAGCGCCGGTTGAGCGTCCTGCCGTCGTCTTCGAGACCGCGAAAATCGATCCCCGTGTCGCGCACCTTCGCGTCGTCGTAGCGAACAGTGCCGCGCAGAGTGAGCCAGTCGTTGGCGAGGTGCTCGGCGCCGAAAGAGAAACGCGTCTTGCGTGCCTCGACTCGTGACCATGACTCGGCAAGGAACCGGTCCCTGGGCAGGCTCACCGCATTGTCGGCGGTGACGATCAGGCCACGGTCGAAGGGTGTTTCCTGCTCGGTATGGTCGATGCCGAAGGTGAAAGTCGTGGCTTGGCTTGCGCTCCAGCGCAACGCGAGGCTGGCCAACTGGCGCTCGCTTCGCGCCGCGGCCGGCCCGCGAAAGCCATCCTCGCGCTGTGTCGCACCGGTGAGTCTGCCGGTCAGCTCGCCGCCGGCATCGATCGGGCCGCTGATCGAACCTTCCGCACGGCGAAAGGCCTCGCTGCCCGCTTGAACAGTGGCGTCTCCTTCGAAGGTATCGGAGGGACGGCGAGTGACGATGTTGATCAGTCCCCCCGGCTGGGCACGACCATAAAGCGCGGATGCCGGTCCTTTCAGCACTTCGACGCGCTCGACATTGGCCATGTCGAGGAAGGTCTCAGGCCGGTCGCCAACGGGATTGAGCATGACCCCGTCGATAGCGTAGCCGGGGGTGTCGAACCCTCTGATCCGGAACGACTCGGCACGGTTACCCGACGTGGACGACTGCTGGACGCTCGAGACCGACTCCACCGCCTCGGAGAGCTGGATGACCTGCCGGTCCTCGAGCAGCTTCCTGGGAATCACCTGGATCGACTGCGGTATGTCGCGCAGCGCAGTGTTGGTCTTGGTCGCGGTGGCGCTGGAGACTGCGCGGTAGCCGTCGACCGGCGCCCACTCGCTCGGCATCCTCGACCCGACCACGGTCAGCGTCGACAGTGCGGCGTTTTCTTGTGTCACCGGCCTGCTCGAAAGCGTCACCGTGTCGCCATCGAAACGATGCCAGGCCAGGCCGGTTCCCGAGAGCAGGCGATCGAGCGCCTCGCTGGGTGCCATCACGCCGTCCACCGCCGCGGCCGAAACGCCGGCGACGAGCCCAGCGTCGGCGCTGACTTGCAAACCGGCCTGGCGACCGAATGCGGCAAGCGCATCGCTCAAAGGCTGAGCGGGAATCGAAAAGCGCCTCTGCCCCTCTGCGGCCTGGCGCGCGGAGGCATCCCCACGAGACGCAGGCGCCCCCGGCGACTGAGCCAAAGCGTCCGCGGCGACTATCACCGCTGCCAGCGAACCGGCCGTCAAGGCGCTGGTCGTCATCCAACGTGTAAAACCGCGCGGCGTCTTGAACCGCGCGCAGAGCGAATGCTCCGATGGCTTCATGGCCGTTCCTCGAAAAAATCAGTCCATCTCAAATGACATAAAATCTCATGCCCTGATGGGTGACGAGGAGGTCGGGATTTTTTTTCACTCCACGGCGATTATTCTTCATCGCCCGGCGCTCGGAGCGACACGACTCTGAGAAACGGGGTCACCTGGCGCACTTCGGCGTCGAACGGCAGCAGCAGCGCGCGCAGCGCTCTATCGGGCGAATGGAGATCATAAAGCCCGGTGGCACGCGCATTCTTCAGTCGTGCATCGGTGATGATGGTCCACCCCTGCTGGTAGCGCGCGAGTTCGCCGATGGCATCCTCGACGCGCATGTCCTGGACGAACAGGTAGCCGCTGCGCCAGATGGCGATCTGATCGACCGGGACCTGGGCATCGACCATCGCGCCCGAACGCCGATCGATGCTCACCCGCTCACCGGCACGCATACTGCGCTCGGGCGCATTGGCCGACGGCGGGAAATCGACCCGCACCGTACCGCTTTTCACCGCAAGCGACAGTGCCTGCGCAGACAGCCGGACATCGAAGCTGGTGCCCACGACCGTCGCCTTGAGGCCCTGCGCCTCGACGATGAAGGGACGCGCGGGATCCGGCGCCACCTCGAAGAAGGCCTCGCCGGCAAGCAGCCGGACCCCACGTTGCGAGGGCCCCATGGTCGTTCGTATCGCGCTTTTCGCCCCGATATGGACGACGCTGCCGTCCTCCAGCTCCACGCGGCGCTGCTCACCGGTCCCGGTGAGATAATCCGCCTCGAGGCGCAAAGACAGCTCAGGCGCGAGCAGCACGAACGTCACCAGCAAGAGCGCCATCGACGCCATGCCCGCCAACAGCCGGCGCCGAGCGGGAAGATGCCGCCGCGACCGAACGCGCAGCGGGCGAGCCTTGGGTTCTGCGGCAGTGCTACCGCGCAGCGAAGGCGAGGCATGATCGGTAGGGGCCGAACGTGGGGATTCGAGTTCGCCGAGCAGTGCCCAAGTATCGAGCGCCCTGCGCCAGGCCGCCGCATGGTCGGGACCGGTGGCCAGCCAGGCCTCGAATCCGGCCAGCAGCGCTGGATCGTCGGGCGATTCATTCAAGCGCAGCAGCCAGTCCATGGCTTCAGCCAAGCGCTGCTCACAGTGGCCTTGATCACTCATGTCCATGCCTCGCGACTTCGACGGCCTTCCGCTTCCGCCGCGCTTGCCGGACACGGTTCATGGGAGGGTATCGGATGGGGTGTCCTCCGCAGGCACGAGTTCGCGGGCGAGCAGCACCAGCGCGTCCCGAACCAAGCGATGCGCCTTGGAGAGGGAGATATCCAGTCGCTGTGCGATCTCCTGCAGGGTGTGCCCCTGAAAGCGATGCATGGTCAGCGCCATTCGAGCCTGCTCTGGAAGCGTCTCGAGCACGCGGGCGAGGCGTTGCAGATCCTGGCGGTGATGCAGCTCCTGCTCTGGCGTGCGTGGCGAGTCCGGCGTCATCCACCAGGGGGGCTCGAGTTGATGACGTTGCTCCGTCGCCCGCCGCCTGACGCTATCCAGGGCGAGGTTGCGCACGATACGATGCAGATAGGCGACGGGTTGGTGCATGGCACTGCCCTGCGCCTGCATGAAGCGGATGAAAGCCTCCTGCACCACATCCTCGGCCTGGGCACGATCACCGACGATCGGCGTGGCGTAATTGACCAGCGCGGACCTGTAGGCCAGAAAGAGCGTCAACTTCGCCATGTGGTTTTCGACGGGCCATCCGAGTGAACGATAGATCGACTGAAGATTCCTTACGACGACCAAGGCAGGGAGAAGTCGCCGGGAATACTCGCAAACCCGCCATCATCACTAATGATTATCATTGTTGTCAATCGAGGGAGGGAGAACGCTCGCCCAGCTGCGCCACGGAACAACGCATGCGAACCTATCGCCGCCCAAGCATTGCGGTGAGTCTTCCTCAGCCGGACAGGCGAGCCACGCACTTGCCAAGGTTGTGACCGGCGAAGAGCGCGAGCAGCGCGCGCGGCAGCGCTTCGAGGGTCGGGCTGCTGGTACTGGCTGATCAACCCGCACAGCACGACCCGGCCATTCCTGCGCATGCAGCGGTTGGCGGCTTCGAAAGCGCCGCCGCCGAGATTTTCGAAGTTGAGCGTCAGCCCGCCCTCACCCACCGCCGCCGACAGCGCTTGGGCATATTCCGGTGCGCGATGATCGAGAGGATGGGAGAAGCCGATCTCCTCGAGCCAGGTGCGTTTGTCGCCGCGCCCCGCGGTCACCAGCACTTCGGCACCCTCGAGCCGCGCAAGCTGGGCGGCGATGGACCCCACTGCGCCGGCGGCGGCACCGACCAGCACCCGGTCCCGCCGCTCGACCCGGCCAATCTCACGCATGCCGAGCCACGCGGTGAAGCCGGTCATGCCAAGCGGATGCAGCCAGGCGAGCGGCGCGGCCGGGTGGCAATGCGACCAGGCCGTCGCCGTCACAGCGAATCTCGCGCTGTACCGGCAGATGACCCACTGCCCACTGCCCCGGCATCCACGCCGGGTCGTCGCTGGCCAGCACCTCGGCCAGGGTCCAGGCCGAGAGCCTGGAGCCGGCGTCCCAACGCGAAATGTAGCCATAGCCCTGGGGCTGCATCCGGGTGCGCATGTAAGGATCGACGCTCAGATAGCGCGGGGCCAGGAGCAAGGCACCCGCGCCCAGGTCGACCCAGGCGCGGGAGAAATGCTCGACGCCGAGTGCCGCCACCGGACGGCTGGCGAGCATCAGGGCTTCGGTGCCGCGCTCGTTCATTTGCCGTACCGGATCAGTTCTGCACCGCGACCACCGAGCCGCCGTCGATGCGCAGGTTGGCGCCGTTGATGAAAGAGGCCCGCTCGGAAACCAGTAGCGCGATCGCCGCGGCCACCTCTTCGGCCCGGCCGCGGCGCTTTTGCACGATGCCCGGGCGCTCCTCCTCGAGGAAACTCGCCACCGCTTCATCGAAAGAAACACCGAGCTGCTTGGCACGGCTTTCCATCATCCCGTCGGTCATCGGTGACTCGATGAACGCCGGTGCCACGGTATTGCACAGCACGCCGTACGCCGCCTCACGGTAGGAAAGCCCTTTGATGAAGGTACCGAGCCCGGCCTTGGCGGCGTTGTAGACCGCCTCTTCCCAGTAGGGCTGCACTGCGTTCTCGGAAGTGATGCAGACCAATCGCCCCCAGCCCCGCTCGCGCATCGAAGGCACGGTGGCACGGGCGACACGCACCGCCGACATGAAGTCGATCTCCCAAGCCTCCTCGTAGTCCTGATCGCTGAGCTCGAGCGGGTCGCCCTTGGCACCGGTCACCCCGGCCGCATGCACGACGATATCGATTGCGCCGAAGCGTTCACGCGCCTTCTGGACCAACGCATCGACCGATCCTTGATCAGTCATGTCAACGGCAACGCAAAGCGGCTTACCGGTGAGCGTCTCGGCGCATCGCTCCAGCGCCGTCTGGTCGAGATCCGACAGCACCAGCGACACGCCCTCCTGATCGAGCAGCGTGGCGGTGGCGAAACCGATGCCACCCGCCGCACCAGTGAGCAATGCCACTCGGCCCTTGATACCCAAATCCATTGAGGTGCCTCCTCATCGCAGTGTCGGGCGCGATGCTGCGCCCGACATCAAGCGTCGTACAAGCCGAGAGGCTTCGCCACTAAGCACGCGGCTCTTCTCGCCCATCATCGCCGGTGAGGTCGCGGTCATTGTCAGGGTCCAACGACGGCTCGGAAACATTGGGCTCGTCGCTGAGCAGGCGTGTTTCCAACTCCTGAATTTGATCCTCACTGACCCCAGCATTGCGACGCAGCGACAGCAACAGGCGGTAGCACAGCCCCTCGAACTGCTTGAGCTGCCCCGACTCGAATTGCCCAGAATCGCGCATCAGCCGATAGATCAGCCGACTGTGACGAAGGAACTCCTGATCATCGGCCACCCCCCAGGCGCTGGCTTGGTAGCTCTGCGCCAGCGACTGCTGCCAGCGACGCATCGCTACGCGCATCCGCGGCTGGTCGTCGACCATCGAGAGGCGGCGAGCCTGCTTGATGACGACGTGGCCAAGGTTGAGCCCGAGCAGCCCCTGCTCGATCAGGTTGCGCCGGCTGCGCTGTCGGTCGGAGAGGTTATTCTCGTAGCGGGCAAGCCGCTGGATGCGCCCGAACATTCGTCCGTTGAACCACTCCTCCACGTCATCCGGCCTCGTCGCGCTCAACTCGGAGATATCCGTCGCGGTGGCGCTGATCAAGCGCCTGCGCATGATCAGTGCGTTCGGCTCGACCACCAGCCGGAATAGCGTATGGAGCACGATTACCCCGATCAGCACCGTCAACCCTCGCTCGACCGAGCCGACCACATCGAAGGTCATGGTGTTGCCCGGCAGCGTCATGATGATATAGGTGAGGCAGAACCCCAGGCTGTAGGCCAGGGTCATCCTGTTGGTAAACCCCATCAGCGCGACGAACAATGGCGCACCGAACACCATGATCAGCATTTCGAAATCGCGCGGCGCATTCGCCAGCAGCACCCCACCGAACAGTATCCCAACCGGGAGGGCGGCGACCGTACCGACGATCAGGAAACGTATGATCATCGTCGGCGCGGGAAACGAGGCGAACATGACGCTGAAGATCACCGGCATCACCATCATCAGAAACGCGGTGTCCCAGCCGGAGGAGATCCACAGGATCGATGCCAGGGCGAACATCAGCGAGGAGCGAAGGCCAATGATCACGCTCAACAGCACATCGTGATGGCGTGAGATGCGCACCGCTTTGAGCCGCAGGCTCTCGGCGTTCTCGACCGCGCTGCGCGCATCCAGCATCACCAGCATCAGTTGGACCACCTCCTGGATCACCTGCACCGCCCGGTGCTGGAGCGCGGTATTGAGCCGGGAGACATCGAAAGCGTTGACCCGCTTGCGCAGTGCGACCAGGAGTTCACGCCGCGCGAGGTGGTCCTGCTCGGCCTTGGCCTGGCGGACCGAATTGCGCAGGTCATCCATCAGCGGGCTGACGACGTCGTCGATCCAGTCCGGGTGCTCGCGAATGAAGTGGCCCAGCACCTGCATTTCGGCGATCAGGCTGAGCGTGCGCTGGGAGAGCAGGTGCGCTGCGCGCGCGCGACCCGGGCCGGTGGGGCCTTCGTAGATCACCGGGCTGGTATCGGCTTCCAGCAGCATCACCGACTCGATCGCATCGAGTAGAGAGGCGTGGCGCTCGGTACGCTTGTCCTCTGGATCGAGATGCAGCTCGACGCTGGCGAGTGCCTTGTCGATCACGTCGTTGGCATGCAGCACCATGGCCTGGCGCACCCGCACTGGCCAGAGCAGCATGCTGACCAGGGTGGCGCAGATGGAGCCGATGCCGATCTCGCTGACCCGCTGCACTGCGACTTCGAAGATGCTGTTGCTGGTCGGCGTCGAGGCCACCGAGATCACCACCACCAGAATCATGGTGGCGGCGATCATCGCGCAGAAATAGGTGACATTGAAATTGTGCGTCATCGCCGAGAGCGTGGCGCAGACGAACACCAGCATCGAAAGCGTGGCCAACGCCAGCGCCGGGGCCTGAACGAACAGCGCGAGCACCAGCAGGCCGATACCGCCACCGACGATGGTGCCGAGCAGCTGAAACATGCCCTTCTCGATCACCTGCCCGCTCTCGGGACGAATCTGCAGGAACACCGCCGAGATCATCGCCCAGTAGGGGCGATCGAAATCCATCAGCATCGAAACGTAGAGCGCCAGCGCCATCGCGATGATGCCCTTGAGCGCGAAGGTCAGCGCGAAGGGCGTCGGGGTGAGAAAGACGGCGAGCTTGGGATTGAGCTTGAAGGTCTCGGCCATGGGCTAGTCTCAGCCGGCGCTCGGCGCCGTCTCGTCCGGGGCCTGGGGCGAGGGCGTCTGTGCCTCTTCTTCCACCGGCGGGCGTATCCGTACCGTCGCGGTCATCCCCGCGGTGAGCAGCGTGCCCTCGGGCACTTCGTCGAGCACTACGTCGACGGGGATGCGCTGGGCCAGACGCACCCAGGTAAAGGTGGGCGCCACGTCGGGAAGCAGTTCGTTGCCCTGCGTGGTGTTGCTGTTCGAAATCCCCCTGCCGATGCTCACCACCCGTCCGCTCAGGCGCTGGGTGCCGCTCATCAGCCAGATGTCGGCGGCGTCGCCAATCCGGATCGAGGGCATCTTGGTCTCTTCGAAGTAGCCGGTGACGTAATAGGAGCCGTCGCGGATCATCGACATCTGCGCGCTGCCCTGATTGATGTAGTCACCTTGGCGCAGCGCCAGATTGACCACATGACCAGAGACGGGCGCACGGTAGAGCGTGCGATCGAGGTTGAGCTGGGCGCTGGCCACGGCGGCCTGCTCGGCGTGGTAGCTGGCCTCGTTGGCGGCGGCGGTGAGCCGGGAGGTCTCGAGATCCTCGCGCGAGATCGACTGGCTCGAAAGCCGCTGGCGGCGCTGGTAATCGTGCAGGCTCTGCTCCCACGTCACCCGCGCGCTCTCCGCGCGCGCCTTGGCCTCGTCGAGGGCGGCGCGATAGCGTGCGTCGTCGACCGCGAACATCACCTCCCCTTGATCGACATGCTCATTGTCGCGAACGTTCAAGCGCGCGATCCAGCCGGAAACGTCAGGTGCGATGGTGATCACCTCGGCGCGCACCCGACCGTCACGCGTCCAGGGGGTGTACATGTAGTAGTTCCAGGTCCACACCCCGGCGGCCACCGCGAGGGCGAGCATGACCAGTGAGAAGAGCAGTCTCGTCAACGTACGCATCGAGCGATCACCATTGAATCACCATTGATAAGTACCGGCGACGTAGGTCACCCCGGCAAGCAGACATACGAACAGCGCCACGTCGAACCAGGCTTCCTGCCAGATCAAACGCCCGAACGGGGACTTGTGCACCAGCGCGCGGATCACCGCGGCGAGCACCAGGCTGATGAAGGTGTAAAAGAGCATGGGGCTGAAGAACACACCACCCCAGGAAAGCTCGCGAAGGTACATGAAGGGCTATCTCCCTCTATCCATCGACGCAGGTCGCAAAGTCCAACGTTCCAGTCTCGGTCCGGACCCGAGGGAGAGGCGCCACGAAACCGTATCGTCCCGCTCGGTATTACTGGGCGAATGCGGCTGATCATGCGGCATTTGGCCGAACGCAAATAGTTAGCCTGCGACACATCAGCCCGATCGTCGCTTCAATGCCCGTGTCGCGCACTCAGTTCGGCGAGCTTGCGGGACATCCGCTCAGCACTCAGGCGCGCCTCGCGCTCGCGCTTGCGCGCCTGCAGCGTTTCGAGCTGCTCGCGGGCATGGCGGGCATCGTCTTCATTGATCGCACCGGCCGGCTGGCCATCCAGGTCGACACGCTCGACGCCAGTGCGTACCGACTTGAGATAGCGGGGAAGATTGACGTAATTGGCCAGCGTGCGACGAATCAGCTTGGCTGGCCAGGGCTCGCGAGCGACCAGATCCTGATGGATGCCGACCTTGAGCGGACGGGTATGGGCCTTGAAGAAAGTCGCCGGGTAGCGCTGATACCACTGATCCAGCAGCGCCTGGGGAGAGGGATGCGGCTCACCTTCGACGGGCGCGGGAGAATGGGGCGCAGGCGCGACAGGAACTTCGGTGGAGAGGGTCGGCGACGCCTCGGAGGGCGCTTCGGAAGATGCTTCGAGAGGTACTTCTAAAGGTACTTCTAAAGGCACTTCGAGAGGTACGTCGGAAGAGGCTTCGACGTCTGGCGGCCGGGCTCGTTCGACCGCGCCATGCTGTGGTTCCAGCATGCCGAGACGCTGTCGTAGCGCCTGATTCTCAGCTTCCAACACACGGACACGCTGCGTCGCCGCTTCGAGCTCGAGAATGGCTGCATGGGCCCTTCGATCGAGTGCGTCGATCAGCGTATCGAGATGATCTGTCACCTTGCCTGCCCCCGTTACTACCACGAAAACGCTTATCCTTTCTGCGCCATGATAGATTAAATCCCTTCGTCGACAAGGGGACACGTCATTCATTCACCTTTGGCGCGCAGCGCCGGAGAGTGACGAAGCGATATGCGGGCTGACCTCCATCGGGGCTGCCCTCGACCCGTTCCCGCTCCTCCCACTCGTTCGCATCGAGGATCGGGAAGAAGGTGTCGCCCTCGATCTCGACATCCACCTCGGTGAGATAGAGCCGGCTCGCCCGCCCCAGCGCCTGGGCATAGATCTGCCCTCCACCGATCACCATCAGCTCCTCGACGCCGTCGAGCAGCGCCTGGTGCTCGGCGGCCTCGAGCGCATCAGTCAGACTCGAGCAGACCCGCACGCCGGGATGGGAGAAGCCGGGATCGCGAGTGACCACCAGATTGAGCCGGTTGGGCAGCGGGCGACCTATGGAGTCGAAGGTCGCCCGTCCCATGATCAGTGGTTTGCCGCTGGTCATCCGCTTGAAGAAGCGCAGGTCCTCGGGCAGGTACCAGGGCAGCTTGCCATCGACACCGATCACCCGGTTGCGCGATAGCGCGGCGATCATCGCGATCCGCGTCGCGCTCATACCGCGACCTCGGCCTTGATGTGCGGATGGGGATCGTAGCCTTCGATCGCGATGTCCTCGAAGCGGAAAGCGAACAGGTCGTCGATCTCGGGATTCAATACCAGCCGGGGCAGCGGGCGAGGCGACCGTGCGAGCTGCTCGCGAGCCTGGTCGAGATGATTGAGATAAAGATGCGCATCGCCCAGGGTGTGGATGAACTCCCCCGGCGCCAGCTCGCAGACCTGCGCGACCATCTGGGTCAACAGCGCATAGCTTGCGATGTTGAACGGCACGCCGAGGAAGATGTCGGCGCTGCGCTGATAGAGCTGACAGGAGAGCCGGCCGTCGGCGACGTAGAACTGGAACAGCGCGTGACACGGCGGCAGCGCCATCTCGTCCACCAGCGCCGGGTTCCAGGCCGAGACCATCAGCCGTCGGGAGTCTGGATTACGCTTGATCGAGTCGACCAGCTGAGCGATCTGGTCGACGTGGCCGCCATCCGGACGCGGCCAGCTTCTCCACTGATAGCCGTAGACCGGACCGAGCTCGCCGTTCTCGTCGGCCCACTCGTCCCAGATTCTCACCCCGTGCTCCTTGAGGTAGGCGATGTTGGTTTCACCACGCAGGAACCACAGCAGTTCATGGATGATCGAGCGCAAGTGGAGCTTCTTGGTGGTGACCAGCGGAAAACCCGCGGCGAGATCGAAGCGCATCTGGTGGCCGAACACGCTGAGGGTGCCGGTACCGGTGCGATCGCTCTTGCGCGTCCCCTCGTCGAGGACGCGCCGCATCAGGTCGAGATAGGGCTGCATCTGGGGCCTCTCGCTCGTCCGCGCTCAAGGCGCGGACGCGGAATCCGAAGTGGGAGCCGTCCGTGCGCTACGGTCGACCGGTTGGTTACGTGACCAGACCACCAGCAGGATACCGATCAGCACCATCGGCACGCAAAGCAGCTGGCCCATGGTCAGCCAGCCGAAGGCGATGAAACCCAGCTGCGGGTCGGGCATGCGGAAGAACTCGGTGATGAAACGCAAGCCGCCATAAAGCGCCATGAAAAGGCCCGAGATCAGGCCGCGGCGGCGAGGCTTGCTCGATACCCACCAGAGCACCACGAACAGCACTACCCCTTCGGTGGCGAACTGGTAGAGCGCCGAGGGATGGCGCATCTCTGGCCCATAGAGGGGGTAGTCGATCGCCCAGGGCAGGTCGCTCACCCGGCCGGGCAGCTCCTGGTTGATGAAGTTGCCGATCCTGCCGGCGCCGAGCCCCACCGGTACGATCGGTGCGATGAAGTCGGTGAGCTGGAAGAAGGCGAGCTTGTGCCGACGCGCGAACAGCAGCGCTGCAACCAACACCCCGAGCAGCCCACCGTGGAAGCTCATGCCGCCCTCCCACACCCGCAGGATCCACAGCGGGTCGGCGAGGAACTGATCGAAGCCGTAGAACAGCGTGTAGCCAAACCGACCGCCGAGCACTACGCCGAGCGCGCCGTAGAAGATCATATCGCCGACCTGCTGACGGT
The DNA here is from genome assembly GCF_001648175.1 of Halotalea alkalilenta. Taxonomy (NCBI): domain Bacteria; kingdom Pseudomonadati; phylum Pseudomonadota; class Gammaproteobacteria; order Oceanospirillales; family Halomonadaceae; genus Halotalea; species Halotalea alkalilenta. The sequence goes on from NZ_CP015243.1 coordinate 3,722,295, forward strand.
CGAGGCCGATCCGCTCGGCGCGAAGCCGCGCCAGCCACCAGGCGGAGACGAAGCCAACCACGTACATCAGGCCATACCAGTGGATCTGGATCGGGCCCAGCGAAAACAGGACCGGGTCGAAATCGGGATAGCGCATGCGGTCATCTCTCCTATCACGGCGCGCCAATGCGCAGGCTTGCTGGGGCCGGCCGGCACCAAATCGCGCAGGTGGCGAGCCAGCGAAGAGTGCCCGCCCAGCGCGGGCGCCATTCTACCTGGGCAGCCTGATCAAGTCATGGCGCGCCCTCGATCGAGCGCGCATGCGCCGGGCCTCGACGTACAGGCGCAAGAAAGCCTCTCACCACAGGGTGAGAGGCTTTCCAGGTGCTCTCCTCAGCCCCGGCTGTGCTCTTCGAGCCCCACCGAGTGATGCAGGCGCGGTGCCAGTTCACGCAGCGCACGCCGGTAGACTTCGCGCTTGAACGACACCACCTGACCGAGCGGATACCAGTAGCTGACCCAGCGCCAGCCGTCGAACTCAGGGCTGGGCGTCGAATCGAAACAGATCCGCGCTTCGTTGCAGCGCATCTGCAGCAGGAACCATTTTTGCTTCTGGCCAATGCACAGCGGCTGCGAATGCGTGCGGATCATTCGTTTCGGCAGACGATAGCGCAGCCAGCCACGAGTGCAGGCAATGACGTCGACATCTCGTGCACAAAGGCCGATCTCCTCCTCCAGCTCACGATAGAGCGCCTGCTGGGGGGTTTCATCGGAATTGATCCCGCCCTGCGGGAACTGCCAAGCGTCCTGCCCCACCCGCCTGGCCCAGAGCAGCTGCCCTCCAGGGTTGGCGATGATGATGCCAACGTTGGGGCGGAAGCCATCAGGGTCGATCACGGGTCATACCCCTTATCTCTTTCACCGGTGCCAGCGCCGGGGCTGATCGTTTGGATCCCGCTCCCCGGCATGCACTGTGATTCTCGACGGTACCGCGCAAGCGGCGGCACCTATTGCAGACATTCTTCCACAAAGCGAGAAAGGGCATCAATACGCCTTGCTCCGGGCGAGCGACCGCGGAACGCTTGGGGTAGCATGCGCTAGGAATTCCTCTCAAAACCCGCTCATGGCGAACATCCGGGAAACGAACGGTTTTCGAAAGGATTTCCAAGCCAAGCATCGCGCTACACATTGCGTTTGAATATTTAGGAGATGACCAACTTGCGACTCGCAATCTTCGACCTGGACAACACCCTGATCAGCGGCGACAGCGACCATGCCTGGGGAGAATATCTGATTCGCGTCGGCGCAGTGGACGAAGAACGCTACCGGCGCGCCAACGATGAATACCTGCGCAGCTACGAAGCAGGCACCCTCGACATCGACGACTACCTCTCGTTCTCGCTCCAGCCGCTCGCCCAGCACCCACGCAAGCTGCTCGAGGCCTGGCGGCGCGACTTCATGGCGGAGGTGATCGAGCCGATGGTGCTGCCCAAGGCCGAGGCGCTGCTCGACCACCATCGGGAGGCTGGCGATTTCCTGATGATCATCACCGCCACCAACCGATTCGTTACCGCGCCGATCGCCGAGCGCTTCAAGGTCGACGAACTGATCGCGATCGAGGTCGAGGAGCGCGATGGCGCTTACACCGGCCGAGTCGCCGGCGTACCGAGCTTCCAGCGAGGAAAGGTGACTCGACTAGAGGCTTGGCTCGCCGAGCATCCCGAGATCGAGCGCGAAGGCTGCTGGTTCTACAGCGACTCCCGCAACGACCTACCGCTGCTCGAACAGGTCGATCGCCCGGTGGCGGTCGACCCCGACCCGATGCTGAAAATCGAGGCCGAGCGACGCGGCTGGACGGTGATGAGCCTGCGCTGATCAGGTTCGATGGCGCGCCCCTCTTCTTCGTCAGTGCTGGAAGCTTTCGCCGAGCCGCTGACTGAGGCCGGCGACGAACTCGGAGGTCGGCGCGTGCACGGCGTGGAGCCGTGCGATCAGCAGGTTCTCCAGCGTGAAGCGCTCGCTCATCCCTCGCTTGATCCTCTCGAGCCAGGCCGGCAGCATCGCTAGATTCTCGCGACAGCGATGAGCGTCGGAGAAATCGCTCTCGAAGGCGAGTGCCATCTGGGTGGAGGGGTCGAGGTTTTCGAGCAGTTGGGTCGCGGCGGCGAGCGCATCGCCGTCGGCATGCTCCCGCGCCTCCTGCTGGAGGATGGGGTAGAGCGTGAAGTGGCCAAGGCTCAGGTAGTCGAGCAGCTGTTCACTGAAGCGGTCGAGCAGGCCGCGATCGAAAGTGGTGAGGTCGCGATCACAGGCATCATCGAGGGCACTGAATGAGAGCAGCAGCTGATGGCGCTGCTCGAGCCAGCGATCGATCACCAGGTTGACGCCACCCCAGCGCTCGACGTTGGAAACATGTTGTTGGATAAGCACGTGTCTCTCCTCGACTCGCTTGATCAATCCCATGACTCGCTTGCTGGAAAGGGCGGCATGCCGCCTGCCCTGATCCAAATCCGAACAATCATGATCAACCAGCCCCACAGGCGGTGCAAGCGAGCAGCCGCGCGTTTTGGTCGCACCCCGCGAATACGACGAAGCCTCCGGCACGGATGCACGAGGGCTTCTTAAGCGTGGCCCGGGTTCAACGCGGCCCGGGGACCCGGCACGACTCAGAGCAGGCGTTTGCTCGGCCCGCGCCGGCCGCGGCGCAGCGAAGAGAGGATCAACGCGATGCTGATCAATGCCAGCACGGCGAAGCCCATCATCGTCCAGCCGGGCAAGGTGATGCCGAGCCAGATGCCATGGATCTCGGCGCACTCTCCCGAGCCAGAGAGCACCTGGGAGATCACGCCCCAGAACGGCAGCACCTCGAGCATGTAGTCCAGCCCCGGCCCGCAGGAAGGCACCGCATCGGGCGGCAGGCTCTGCAGCCACAGGTGGCGCCCGGCCAGTGCGATGCCCGCGCCACTGGTGATCAGCGCCCCCACTCCGTAGACCGCGCCGGCCTTGCCCTTGGGGTTATGGAAGATCCCCGGCAGCAGCACGAGGAAGGTCGCGATCACCGCGATCCTCTGGAAGATGCACAGCGGGCAGGGCTCGAGTCCCCATAGATGCTCGAGCAGCAGCGCCACCGCCATCATCAGGATGCATATCAGTACCCCGAGCAGGCACCAGCCGCGACAAATGATCCGGCTCAGCTTGTCGATCATGATTCAAAGATCTTCCATGTCATGAGAAGTGTTCGGATAAAGGGTCCAGCGGCGCCCACCGCCGGACGCTCAGCCTCAGGCGCGCTTGGCGACGGCCTCGGCCCGGGCGAAGTAGCCGGCCAGGTACTCACCGAAGGAGAGCTCGTCGTCGGCTTCGATATCGCGCTGCTGGATCAGCGAGGTCTCGACGAGTTGGTCGAGCAGCGCCTCGCGGGCACGATCCATCGGCGTGCCGAGGAACTCGGCCGCCTGCTCCCTGGCCCGCTCGAGGGTCCAATCGATGAAATCCTCACCCTCGCGCGACAGCGCGGCGAATATCTCTCCCGCCGGCGTCAGCGCGGGATCGCCGATCCGCGGTGCGAGCGCTTCGACCGCGTCCCCGTGCGGCGTATTGCGTTCGGCAAGATCGAGCAGCCCCGCGGCGGCGCGCAGCTCATCGAAGAGCCGCCCGCCCGCCTCGGCGAGCGAAAGCGCCCCGTCCTCGAACTCGAGCATCAGGCCTGGATCCCGTCCTTGCGTGACCACCCGGGCGCGGTTGGCATCGAGTCGCGCGCACTCGACCGCACCGATCGGCGCGTCGTCGGCGAGCAGGCAGCGAATCAGGAAGGCGTCGAGGAAGCGGATCTGGGTTTCGTCGATGCCAAGCGGCAGCAGCGGATTGATATCGAGACAGCGTACCTCGATGTACTCGACACCATCGGCCTCTAGCGCCTGGGTCGGCGTCTGGTTATGGCGCGCCACCCGCTTGGGCCGGATGTCGCTGTAGTACTCGTTCTCGATCTGCAGGATGTTGGCGTTGAGCTGCTGCCACTGCCCGTCGACCTCGACCCCGGTGCGCTGGTAGTCCGGCCAGGGCGTGCTCACCGCATGACGCAGGGTATCGACGTACTCGTCGAGCGAGTCGAAGCAGACCTTCAATTGGTCCTGGACCTTGTTGTGGTAGCCGAGATCGCTCATCCGCAGGGTCGAGGCATGCTCCGACACCAGCGTTCGTCGCCCCAGCGCCTCGAAGCCCTCGACCTTGCGCCCATCGAGGAAGCTGCGATCGAAAGCGGGCGAGGCGCCGAACAGGTACATCAAAAGCCAGCTGGTGCGGCGGAAGTTACGGATCAGCCGGAAGTAGCCTTGGGAGCGATACTCACAAAGCGCAATTCCCGACTTTCCTTCGAGCGCGGCCAGCTCGCGCCACATCGCGTCAGGCAGCGAGAAGTTGTAGTGAATGCCGGCGATCGACTGCATGATCCGCCCGTAGCGCACGTCGAGGCCACGCCGGTAGACCTGCTTCATCCGCCCGGTATTGGAGTTACCGAAGTCAGCGATCGGGACGCTCGCGTTGCCGTCGAGCCAGGCAGGCATGCTGGCAGGCCAGATCAGCTCGTCACCCAGCTGGCGATAGCTGAAGCGGTGCAGGTCGGCGAGGAAGTCGAGCGCGTCACTCGGCCGAGAGTAGACCGGAGTGACGAACTCGAGCAGCGCCTCGGAGTAATCCGTCGTGATGTAGGGGTGGGTGAGCTTGGAGCCCAGCTGACGCGGATGGGGCAGCTGGCTGATCCTGCCGAGCGGGTCGACGCGCAGGCCCTCTTTCTCGATACCGCGGCGGATACGACCGGTCCTGCCCTGGCGCACCGGCGCCTCGAGACCCGCGACGATTCGGGCGAATTGTTCCGACAAGGATGTGCACCTTCTCTAAGTCAGCGCGGATCGAACCCGACGCCACGCTGTCGCGCGGCGCAACGACCCGCGCCCTCGGGATCCAGGATCCTGTCCGATCCGATGAACGAACGGAACGGGACCAAATTGGCACTCATTATGAATACGCGCCGTGGGCTTTCAAGCTTCGTTGCAGATTCGTCGCCACTCTTCGACGCTATCGCTCAACGATCCCGCTTGGTCGCTCCCGCTTTGAGCAGCGCAGCACCGAGCGCGCCCATCGGCGCGCTGCCCTCTCGCGGCTCGTCGCGTCCCGGCCGACGGCGGTCGTCGCCGCGGCGCTCACCCCGGGCCTGCGCAGGCTGGCGCTCGGCACGCTCGGAGAGTCGCATGGTCAGCGCAATGCGCTTGCGCGGCACATCGACCTCGAGCACCTTGACCTTGACGATGTCGCCGGCCTTGACCACTTCGCGTGGGTCCTTGACGAAGCGCTCGGACAGCGCGGAGATATGCACCAGCCCATCCTGGTGCACACCGATGTCGACGAACGCACCGAAGTTGGTGACGTTGGTGATCACTCCTTCGAGCACCATGTCGGGCGACAGATCGGAGAGCTTCTCGACCCCTTCCTTGAACTCGGCGACGGCGAACTGCGGACGAGGATCGCGCCCCGGCTTGTCGAGCTCCTTCAGGATATCGGTGATGGTCGGCACCCCGAAGCGCTGGTCGACGAACTCTGCGGGATCGAGCTTCTTGAGGAAGGCGCTGTCACCGATCAGGCTACCCTTGTCGCGCCCGGCACGAGCGGCGATGCGCTCGACCACCGGGTAGGCTTCGGGGTGGACGCTGGATGCATCGAGCGGGTCGTCACCGTTCATGATCCTGAGAAATCCCGCGCACTGCTCGAAGGTCTTCGGTCCAAGCCGGCTGACCTCGAGCAGCGCACGTCGGCTTCTGAACGCGCCGCGCTCGTCGCGGGCGGCGACGATATTGGCAGCGAGCGTCGAGTTCAGCCCCGAGACTCTCGCCAGCAGCGCGGGAGACGCAGTGTTGAGATCCACGCCGACCGCGTTGACGCAGTCCTCGACCACCGCGTCGAGCGCGCGGGCGAGCTGGAGCTGGGAGACATCGTGCTGGTACTGGCCGACACCGATCGACTTAGGCTCGATCTTGACCAGCTCGGCCAGCGGGTCCTGCAGCCGGCGGGCGATCGATACCGCGCCGCGCAGGGTCACGTCGAGCCCGGGGAACTCACGCGCCGCGTACTCGGAGGCCGAATAGACCGAAGCGCCGGCCTCGCTGACCACCACCTTGCCGACCGGGCGCCCCTCCACCGGTGGCAGCTCACGGATCAACGCCTGGGCGAGGCGATCGGTCTCACGGCTGGCAGTACCGTTGCCGATCGCAATCAACTCGACGCCATGCTGCGTGCAAAGCCGGGCAAGCGTGGCGAGAGATTCGTCCCAGCGATTGTGCGGCGCGTGGGGATAGATGGTCGCGGTATCGACCAGCTTGCCGGTGGCATCGATCACCGCCGCCTTGACCCCGGTGCGCAGCCCCGGATCGAGCCCCAGCGTCGCCCGCGCGCCCGCTGGTGCGGCGAGCAGCAGGTCCTTGAGGTTGGCGGCGAACACCCCGATCGCGCCCAGTTCGGCCTGCTCGCGCAAGCGCGAGAACAGCTCGGTTTCAAGGCTGGTGTAAAGCTTCACACGCCAGGTCCAGCGCACCACCTCGGCCAGCCATCGGTCTGCCTTGCGCCCCTGGTCACGAATACCCACCGTGCGGGCGATCTCGATCTCGGCAGGGTGCACCTTGGCCTGCGCCTCGTCGGGCAGCGTCAAGCTCAGGCTCAACACGCCCTCGTTGCGACCGCGGAACATCGCCAGCGCCCGATGCGAAGGCACCAAAGCCAGGCGCTCGGTATGCTCGAAGTAGTCGGAGAACTTGGCGCCCTCCTGCTCACGTCCCTTGACCACGCGCGCATTGAGCTCGCCCTCGTCCCACAGCCGGTCGCGCAGTCGGGCGAGCAGTTCGGCATTCTCGGAGAAACGCTCCATCAGGATCTGCTTCGCACCATCGAGCGCCGCCTTGACGTCGGCCAGGGCGATCGATTCGCCATCATCGTTGGTGAGCGCCTTGGAGGCCGTGACGTAAGGCTCGGCGGCCTCCTCGGGATCGAGGCCCGGATCGTTGAGCAAGGCATCCGCCAAGGGCTCGAGCCCCGCCTCGCGGGCAATCTGCGCCTTGGTACGACGCTTCTTGCGAAACGGCAGGTAGAGATCCTCGAGCCGCTGCTTGGTCTCGGCACCGCGCAGCTGGCGCTCGAGCGCGGGGTCGAGCTTGCCCTGCTGCGCGATCTCCTCGATCACCGCGCGCCGCCGCTCCTCCAGTTCGCGCAGATAACGCAGCCGCTCCTCCAGGGTACGCAGCTGGCTATCATCGAGACCGCCCGTGACCTCCTTGCGATAGCGCGAGATGAACGGCACCGTCGCCCCTTCGTCGAGCAGCGCGATGGCGGCGACCACCTGCTGGGGGCGAACATCGAGCTCAGCGGCAATGCGCGCGGAGATGACGGCGGAAAGATCGAGCGTTTGGCGGTCAATCATGGCACCTAAGTCTTCCTGGTTGCGACGAGCGCCGATTAGACCACTTTTGGCCGCCGCGGGCCAAAACGCGCAAGCCCCGATTGCGCCGGTGGCACAATCGGGGCTTGCGCGGTAATGCTCGAGTCGGGCTTCAGAGCTGGGGACCGGCGGCCTCGATCCGCGGGTCGACGCTCTTGAAGCGGGCGAAATTGTCACGAAAGCGAGTAGCGAGCTGCTTTGCCTGGGCCTCGAAGGCAGGCGTATCGTCCCAGGCCTCGCGCGGATCGAGCAGTCGGGGATCGACCCCCTCCACCGCCACCGGAACATCCAGATTGATCCCTGGCAGATGCCGGGTCTCGGCCTGGTCGAGTTCACCGCTCTGGATCGCGCGAATCACCGCTCGGGTCACGGGAATGCTGAAGCGCTTCCCCCCTTGTCCATAGGCCCCTCCGGTCCAACCGGTATTGACCAGATAGACCTGGGTGCCGAACGCTTCGAGACGCTTGATCAACAGATCGGCATAGACCCGCGGCGGACGGGCGAAGAACGGCGCGCCGAAGCAGGTCGAAAAGGTTGCCTCGAGCCCGGAGGTGGAGCCGATCTCGGTGGAACCGACCTTGGCCGTGTAGCCGGAAAGGAAATGGTAGGCGGCGGCCTCGTTGGAGAGTCGCGCCACCGGCGGCAGCACCCCGGTCATATCGCAGGTCAAGAACACGATCGAGCTCGGCTCGGGGCCACGGTTCTCGGGTACGCGCCGCTCGACGTGCTCCAACGGGTAGGCGGCGCGACCGTTCTGCGACAGCCGGGTATCGGCGTAGTCGGGCACCCGGTGCTCGTCGAGTACCACGTTCTCGAGCACCGTACCGAAGCGGATCGCGTTCCAGATGATCGGCTCGTTCTGCTCCGACAGGTCGATCGTCTTGGCGTAGCAGCCGCCTTCGAAATTGAATACCCCACCCGGGGCCCAACCGTGCTCGTCGTCACCGATCAGGTAGCGCTCGGGATCGGCGGACAGCGTGGTCTTGCCGGTGCCGGAGAGACCGAAGAACAGCGTGGTGCGACCGTCCTGGCCGACGTTGGCGCTGCAGTGCATCGGCAGCACGTCCTGCTCGGGCAGGAGGTAGTTGAGCACCGAGAACATCGCCTTCTTGATCTCGCCGGCATAGCGCATCCCGGCGAGCAGCACCCTGCGGCCGGCGAAATCGATGATCGTGGTGGCCTCGGAGCGGGTGCCGTCTCGCTCCGGCTCACAGACGAACCAGGGCGCGCTGTGGATCGTCCACTCCGGCTTGCCCATAGGGTTGTAGGCCTCGGGGCGCACGAACATGGTATTCGCGAAGAGCGCGTGCCAGGCGTTCTCGGCCACCACCCGAACCGGCTGGTAGTGGTTTTCGTCGGCACCGACATGCAGCGTGCAAACGAAGTTCTCACGCTCACCGAGATAGCTCTCCACCCGCCCCCACAGCGCTTCGAAGCGGGTCGAATCGAAGGGTTGATTGACCTCGCCCCAGTCGATCAGCGCGCGCGAACCAGGCTCGTCGACGATGAAGCGATCCTTGGGCGAGCGTCCGGTGCGAGCGCCGGTCTCGGCGGTCAACGCGCCATTGGCGGCGAGGCGGGTTTCACCGCGTGCGAGCGACAGCTCGATCAGCTCAGTGGCACAGGGATTGAGCCGCACCCGATGGCGTGGGTCGTACTGCACCGAGAAGGTGGATTTCGACTGTTCGATGGTCATGGCATTAGGTGGCGAAAAGCCGCTCTCTCTCGTTGGCCAGCCTCTTAGGGCCAGGCTTCAGTTATCGGCACGCACGTACGGGAACGGCGTCTCCCCGTCGCACTGACCTGGGCGGTGCTCCACACGGCTGTTCAAGCACCTAGGCCAGCCAGTATGTCAAAAAGCAATCGAGGGTAAAATCCCTTTCAGCACCGATATTTACGATGAATGAAAGTCTACTTTCGTCTAGCCCGAAGAGCGTATCGAGACAGCACCCTTACGTCTCTTTCGGAGTTTTATTACCACTTTTCGATGCGACGAAGGTCGATAGAGTAAGTCTCGATCACCCTTTCGCTGCAACATCAGCCTCCATTCCTCCCCCGGCGGGCCGACATTCCCCGCAGCGCTTGCCGGTACGGAGCGGACGAAACTGGGATGTCTTAGTAAGTACTTCTAGGTTCAAGGCAGGCATTCTGGTACCACCGGCCCTTCTTCACATGCCGAGGGGTTACTTGCCGTGCGGCGGCAGAACTCAACGTCCTTCTTGGCCTGGCAATAATTGCTATCCAGGCGCCGCTCGACGCTTCGCGAGGTGGGAGCCGCATCGGGTTGGCAAGTAGCCAGATGAGGTTGTGCTGCGCACATACGATGGCTCGGCTGGGGGGCCTTGAAGCCTGCTGCCTGCATGCAATTCTCTGCTGCTGCCAATTGATCGGGTGTGCGCGGATCCAGTGGTGGTCGTGCCGGTGAGCTGGGGCTGGCCATGCCGCACTCCAGCAGGGCTTTCTTCACCTCGAGTTGGGAGGCGCCTGGCTTTGCCCAGAGCAGATAAGAGTCCGGTACGGGTTGGAAGGGTGGAGTACTGCCGCAGGCTGTCAGGCTGATGGCGCAGAATAGGCCTGCAAATAGAAGTCGCATAACGAGCCTCTCGCTGAGGATGGTCATATTGGTTTTTGTAGATGGGTACTTTTCATTCATCCATGGCGAAACGTAGTTTGTTAGCCGGTAGCGATAGTTCTGGGATGCTGCTCGCCGTATACGGCGAGCAGTCTGAAGCCCGCGCTAAATGCGCGGGCTCGATGACTCGTTCGGCGAACGATCAGTGCAAGGTCGGGGAAGGTGCATCGGGGCGCTGGATCAGCTCCTCGACATCCGCGGCGCTGAACACGTAGTGCGTGTTGCAGAAGTGGCAGTGGGTATCGATGCGCCCCTGTTCGGCGACCGCCGAGCGCAGCTCCTCGGCGCCGAGCCGATGCAGCGCCTGGGCGAAGCGTTCACGCGAGCAGGTGCAGCCGAAGGCGAGCGGTGACGGCTCGAACAGCCGGGCGCGCTCCTCATGAAACAGCCGATAAAGCACCTGCTCGGGCGCAAGCTCCAGCAGCTCCTCGCTGGTGATGGTCTCGGCCAGCGCGTTGATCCGATCCCATGCGTCCATATCCGGCTGGCGGCCGTCCTCGGGCAGTTTTTGAACCAGCAGCCCTGCGGCGCGGCGCTCGCCCGCAGCGAGCCAGAGCCGGGTCGGCAGCTGCTCGGAACGCGCGAAATACTCCTCCAGGCAGCCGCTCAAGGTCGCTTGATCGAGTGCGACGATCCCTTGGTAACGCTGCCCGCCACGTGGATCGAGGGTGATCACCACCTGCCCCGTACCGACCAGCGAGGACAGGCTCGCATCGTCGAGCGCTACCAGCGCCTGCTCATCGAAGCGTGCGATCGCGCGCAGCCGCTGCGCGATCTCGGTGCCGCCGGGATTCGATTCGGCCATCAGCAGCGAAAGCGGCCCATCGCCGCGCACTTCGAGACTGAGCACGCCATCGAGCTTGATCGTCGCAGTGAGCAGCGCGCAGGCCGCGAGCAGCTCGCCGAGCAGGCGCTCGACCGGCGCGGGATAATCGTGGCGGGAGAGCGTGCTCTGATAGCTGTCTTCGAGCTGCACCAGCTCACCGCGTACCTGGGTATCGTCGAACAGGAAACGCTGCAGCCGATCGGATTCGGATTGAGTCATCGGTAAAAAATCCATCGAGGGCGCCGCGCGAGCGAGCGCGGGCGCGATAGCCTTGGAAAGTCCACGCCCGGCGTGGACGCGCGCAGAGAACACCGGCAGGCACGGGGTTTCAGTCGTCGAACCCTTGGCGCTGGAAGCGATGGATCTCGCGGCGAGACTTCTTGTCCGGCCGATGCGGCGGCGCCTGCATGCTCTGGTGCGCAAGCTTGCGATTTTGCGCCTCGCGTTCGCGACGCTCGCGGCTGGCCGGCGTCTCGGTGTAGAGCGTGCGCGCGTGGTCCGCACCACGGCGCTGGTCGCTCAGCGCCAGCACCTCGATCTCGAGGGTGTCCCACCCCTGGGTCACCTTGAGCCGCGCACCCGCAGCCACCTGCTTGCTGGTCTTGGCACGCTCGCCATCGTAGTGGACCTTGCCGCCCTCTATCGCCTTCTTCGCCAGTGCCCGGGTCTTGAACAAGCGCGCAGCCCACAGCCATTTGTCGAGTCGAACCTGATCCATCATTGCTCCTCTCGTCGCCGAACCGGCCGGCGTCTGGGTTGAGGATCAAGATGGGGGCGAAGTCACAATTCACCAAGAGCAACGCCGCAAGCAGTGGACAATCGCTCGCCCAAGGCTAAGGATGGAACCTAGCATGGCGCGCGCGATCCGAGGAAACGTGCGCCCATCGCGCGACCTGCCGAGGATATGGCCATGCCCACCGACAAACCGACCATCATCGCCCGGCGCGAGCTCGCCCGCTCACGCCTGTTCTGCATCGAGGAGCTCGATCTGCGCTTCTCCAACGGCGAGCGGCGCACCTTCGAGCGTCTGCGCAGTTCGGGGGGCTTCAGCGCGGTAATGATCGTGGCGATGCCCGACCCCGAGCACGTCCTGCTGGTACGAGAGTACGCCGCTGGGTTCGAGCGCCACCTGCTCGGATTGCCCAAGGGTTCCATCGACCCGGGCGAGGACATGATCTCCGCGGCCAATCGCGAGCTCAAGGAGGAGTGCGGCTTCGGCGCGCGTTCGATCGAACCGCTCACCGAACTGAGCATCGCGCCCAACTACATGGCCCATCGAATCACCGTGGTCCTCGCCACCGGCCTTTATCCCGAACGCCTCCCGGGCGACGAGCCCGAACCGCTCGAGGTGGTTCGCTTTCGCCTCGACCAGCTCGATCAACTGCTCAACCGCGACGACTTCCACGAAGCACGCAGCATCGCGGCGCTCTACATGGCGCGTGACTACCTCGACAACCTCTCAGGCTACGACATCACCGGATCGCACGCGGACGACACCCCGCTGCCGTGGTGATGTCAGCTACCGCCGCAAGCGCAGGCGCGGCCGTTCATCGCACAGGCTGATCTCCAGCTCGACGTCGAACACTTCGGCGATCCCGCCATTGGCGAATACTTCCCGCGGGCTGCCGCTGGCCACGCGCGCGCCATCGCGCAACAGCCAGAGCCGGTCGCAGTAGGTGGCGGCAAGGTTGAGATCGTGCAGCACGCAGACCACTCCCATCCCGCGTTCACGGGCCAGCCGCTGCAGAAGGCGCATCAAACGCTGCTGATGACCGATATCGAGGGCACTGTTCGGCTCGTCCAGCAGCAGCAGACGCGTAAGCGCCTTATCACCCTCCAGCGCATCCAGCTGGCACAGCGCTCGGGCGATCATCACTCGCTGGCGTTCGCCACCGGACAGGCCACCGATGCCTCGTGCCTCGAAAGCTTCGAGCTCGAGCGCATGGATCGCACGGGCAATGCCATCGCTGGTGCCGCCGCCCAGCCCCAGGAACTCGGATACCCGCCAGTCGAACGCCGGCGCCTCCGCCTGGGCAACCAGCGCACGCCGGCGCGCCAGGACCGCAGGGTCGTGGTCGGCGAGCGCCACCCCGTCGAAAAGGACTCGCCCCCGGGACGGAGCGCGATAGCCAGAGAGCAGCGAGATCAGCGTGCTCTTGCCCGCGCCATTAGGGCCGATCACACCAAGCAACTCGCCCGGCGCCAGGCGATCGGTGATCGCCGCAAGGCGCGGCGTGGTGTCGAGGCAGGCTTCTTCGAGGGTCAACATCGATGTTCGCTACTCCATCGCAGTACGGCGCCGACGCAGCAGCAGCCACAAAAAGTAAGGACCACCAAGCAGACTGGTCAAAAGCCCCACCGGCACCTCCGCGGGCGACATCATCGTCCGCGCCAGGGTGTCGGCGACCACCAACAGCAGCGCGCCGCCCACCATCGACGCCGGCAGCAGCAAGCGGTGGCCCGGCCCTAGCCATAGCCTGAGCACATGGGGCACGAGCAGGCCGATGAAGCCGATGATTCCCGCCAGGGCGACGCTCGCCCCCACCCCCAGGGAGACCGCGAGGATCACTCGGCGACGCAGCGACTGCGCATCGAGGCCGGCGGCGTGCGCGGTCAGCTCGCCGAGCTGCAGCAGGTCAAGACCACGCGCGCAGCGGGCGAGCCCTAGCAGCGCCAGCGGCAGCAGCACCATCGCGGCAAGGGTCGCAGGCCATAGCGCATGGGCAAGGCTCCCCATCCCCCAAAGACTCAGCTGGCGCAGCTGCTCGTCGCTGGCGATGAAGGCAAGAAGCCCTCCCCCGGCACCGGCGATCACATTGATCGCCAGTCCCGCGAGCAGTAGGGTCACCACCGCCTCACGGCCTTGATAGCGCCGACCGATCTGGAACACCAGCGCGCTGACCACTAACGCGCCGATGAAGCCGGCGAGGAACTGCGCATAGAGGCCGAGCGGCCCAGCCAATCCCCCACCGAGGACGATCAGCGCCGCGACCGCGAGCCCGGCACCGTTGGCCAGCCCCAGCAGGGTCGGATCGGCGAGCGGATTGCGAAACAGCCCCTGCATCGCAGCGCCACCGGCGGCCAGCATCGCCCCGATCAGCACGCCGAGCAGCAGCCGCGGCAGGCGCAGTTGCCACCACACCTGCCAGCCGAGCGCATCCGGCCAGTCGCCGAACAGCAGCCGGGGCGACAGGCCGATCACCCCGCTGCTGGCACCGATCATCAATGCCAGCGCGAGCAGACCGAGCAGCAGCATTACTTTCGCCTCGGGCTTGGCCTGCCCACCGCTCATCCGCCGGCCTCCTCGTCGGCCAGCGCTGCGTGGAGCGCCAGGATCGCCGCGGGCGTGCGCGGCCCGAAGCCGAGCAAGGCCTGCTCGTCGATCTCGATATAGCGCCGCTCGCGTCCCGCGGGGGTCATTCCGATACCCGGCATGCGCCACAGCGCCTCCTCGCCGCCCAGCGCTTCGAGACCGATGCGCGAGATCAGCACCACCTCGGGCGCGAGCGCCACCAGCGCTTCACCACCCACTCGCTTGTAGCCGGAAAACTCGGGCCGCCAGTCGAGCCCGGCGAGGCGCATCGCGGCATCCGCCGAGTTGCCTCGGCCCGCCACCATCGGCGCACCGCCGTGGCCGAGAATGAACAGCGCACGCGCGTCGAGCGGCGCTAGGCCCTCGACCCGCGCACGCTGCTCGTCGATACGTGCGATCAGCTCCTCACCCTGGGCTTTTGCATCGAGCGCGGTGGCGACCTGCCGGACCTTGCGCTCCAGCGCGTCGAAATCCTGCCCAGCGTCGATGCGCACCACCTCGACTCCGCTCGCCTCGAGCTGGGCGAGCGTCTCGCGCGGCTGCGCCGCGTCGCTGACCAGCAGCCGCCGGGCACCGAGCGAAAGCACGCTCTCCGCCGAGAGCCTGCGCAGATAACCGACCGACGGCAGCAGCGCGATCTCAGCGGGATAGACGCCGGTGTCGTCGCGGCCCACCAGCACCTCCGCGCGCCCCAGTTCGGCCACGATCTCGGCGACATCGCCACCGATGACCACGGTGTCTGCGGCCGCCCAAGCGAAGCGGACACCGCCCAGCAAACCGAACAGCAGCAGCACGGCGACGACCCTGCATTGCAGCCTTTTCATTTTAAATCCCCTCTGCTCATCGCGGACTCCGTGCAAGAAAAACACCAACTTCAAGAAAATTTCGCGCACACGACAGCCTTCGCCCGGGCATCGAGCCTGATCGATGGTGGTATGCCGGACAGGCGCCCTCCTAATGCTGGGTTTTGGACCCTATGCGGACGTAGCGCAGGAATGCGAACGACATTAGAATACCAATGACAATAAATATCATTAAAAAACGATCCTCGAACCTTTCGCCATATAACATTCAAGGGCACCCAACCAGCCATCATGAAGACCTCGTCACACTCGGCCACGCGTTGCCAACGCCGGCCGGCCAGCCTGCTCGTCTCTCCGCTGGCGATCGCCATATCGCTGGCCGCATCGGCGGCCCAGGCACAGACCGCCATCGCACCGCAAAACGAGCACCCGGTCTCGCTGCCGACTCTGGAGGTCAACGCCAAGCGCGCGCCCTCCGCGGTCGAGCGAACCACCCTGGAACAGAGTACCGTCGCCACGGTCGACGCAGAGAAGCTGGCCAGCACGTTGTCCTACTCGATCGCGGATGCCACCCGCTACGAACCCGGGGTGCTGGTGACCAACAAAGGACGCTTCGGCCTCGCCGGCTTCAACGTGCGTGGACTGGACGAGAACAGGGTATCGATCGGACTCGATGGACTCGAGATGGCGGAGAGCTACGGTCCTACTTCGACCTATCTGAAAAGCAGCCGGGTCAGCGTCGACGTCGAGTCCCTCGCTGGGATCAACGTGATCAAGGGCGGCGACGCCGTGGCGGGATCGGGGCTCAGCGGCGTGGTCGACATGCGGCTCAAGGCGCCGGAGGATTTCCTCGCCCCGAGCGGGAACGACAGCTACGCCAGCTTCAAAGCGGGATATCGCAGCGATCGAAAGGCGTTCTTCGAGAGCACCACCCTAGCGGCGCGTCGAGGCGAGTTCGAATCGCTGCTGGTACTGACCAACCGCCACGGCCAAGCCACCAGGAACCATGAAAGCAATGGCAGCGACGACCGCACCAGCGGTGCTTCGCGCACCACCCCGGACCCTGGCGACATCGACAACTACGACCTGCTGCTCAAGCTACAGCGGGTGATGGACAACGGCCGCATCGGCATGGTCGCGCAGAAGTATCGCGCCTCCTCGCAGCTGCACGCGTTCTCCTCGGAGACCTCGAGCTATCGCGACTACTTCACCGATGACTCGCTGACCCGCACTCGCCTCGGCATCTACCAGGACGCGCTGCTCGACACCACGATGTTCGACGACGTCCGCTGGCG
Source organism: Halotalea alkalilenta (assembly GCF_001648175.1). NCBI lineage: Bacteria > Pseudomonadati > Pseudomonadota > Gammaproteobacteria > Oceanospirillales > Halomonadaceae > Halotalea > Halotalea alkalilenta. Next base: position 3,738,623 of record NZ_CP015243.1, read on the forward strand.
CCTCGACTGGCAGCGCACCTCGACGATCGACGACAGTTCGTTCACCTACGCCTCCGGCCCCAGTGTCTACGAGCGCAAGGTCGACCGCGAATACACCCAGAACAGCTGGCAGCTCAAGGCCGACTTCGCCAAGGCGCTGGAGCTCGGCGTGCCGCAGCAGCTCGCCTATGGGGTGGTAATCAAGCGCGACGCCTACAACAACCGCAACAGCGACTTCAACCTCGATGCAGGGACCGTGGAGGCCACCCGTTTCTCGCCTCCCGGCACGGCGACCCGCATAGGGCTCTACCTGCAGGATCGGCTATCGTTCGCCGATGATCGAGGCTCGCTCACCCCGGCGCTGCGCTTCGACCGCTACTCCTACGACCTGGACAACGACGGCCTGACCTCGCAGTCCTACGATGACGCCGAGGATCGCGCGCTCACCGGCCAGATCGGCGGCACCTGGCGATTCACCCCCAACCTCCAGCTGTTCGGCAAGACCGGCTTCGGCTTCCGCGCGCCCTCCTACGACGAGCTCTACTACGATTATGCCGTCGCCGGACGCCCCTATCGGATCGTCGCCAACCCCGACCTGCAGCCCGAGTACAGCCGCTTCGTCGAGCTCGGCCTGCGCTTCGACGGTCGCCTGGGCAGCGCGGAAGTGACCAGTTTCTACACCCACTATCGCAACTTCATCGAAAGCAACGCCTCGGTCAGCATCGATCCTACCAACTATCCATTGGGTGAATACACCACCCAGAACCTCGATCGTGCTTTGATCCGCGGCTTCGAGGCCAAGGGCGTGCTCGACCTGGCGCAGGCCTTAGGCTGGGCCCAGGGCCTGTCGCTGCGCGGCGCATTGGCCTACATCGAGGGCAAGAACCTCGAGGATGGCGGCGCGATCCAATCGGTACCGCCGGTCCAGGGCGTGGTCAGCCTCGGCTACGACGCCCCGAGCCAGCGCTGGGGCAGCGAACTGGCGGCGACCTTCGTCAATCACGTCAGCCAGGCCGACGCCGGCGAAAGCCCCTACGCCCCAGGCGCCTACCAGCTCTACGACCTGACCGGCTACCTGCGCGTCGGCGAGCACCTGACCCTGCGCGGCGGCGTGTTCAACCTCGCCGACAAGCAGTATTGGGTGTGGGACGACGTTCGCGGTCTTGCCACCAGCGCCGGTATCGACCGCTATACCCAGCCGGGACGCAACTTCGGCGCCAGCGTCGAATACGTGTTCTAGGGCCTGAAACGCACACGCCCCCGCGATTGCGGGGGCGTGTGTCAGAAGGGCAAGCGATAACGCGGGATCAGCGACCCTCGAGCTTGGCCAGGTCCCGCACCGCGCCGCGGTCGGCAGAGGTGGCGAGCATCGCATAGGCCTTGAGCGCGGCGCTGACCCGACGGACACGCTCGATCGAGGGCTTCCACGCTTTGTCACCGCGCGCCTCCATCGCCTCCCGGCGACGAGCCAGCTCGGCGGGTTCGAGCAGCACGTCGATACGCCGGCTGGGGATGTCGATACGGATCAGATCACCCTGCTCGACCAGCCCGATCGCACCGCCCGCCGCGGCCTCGGGGGAGACGTGGCCAATCGAGAGCCCCGAGGTACCACCGGAGAAACGCCCGTCGGTGAGCAGAGCGCAGGCCTTGCCGAGCCCTTTGGACTTGAGATACGAGGTCGGGTAGAGCATCTCCTGCATACCCGGCCCTCCCTTCGGTCCCTCATAGCGGATCACCACCACTTCACCCGCCTTCACCTTGCCACTGAGCACGTGCTCGACCGCCTGGTCCTGGGACTCGACCACATGGGCCGGGCCCTCGAACACCAGGATCGAGTCGTCGACCCCTGCGGTCTTCACCACGCAGCCGCTCTCGGCGATGTTGCCGAACAGCACCGCGAGGCCGCCTTCGGGAGAGAAGGCGTGCTCGAGATCGCGGATGCAGCCCTGGGCACGGTCACCGTCGAGGCTCGGCCAGCGCGCACTCTGCGAGAACGCTTGCTGGGTACGCACGCCCCCGGGGCCGGCCTTGAAGAACTCGACCACCTCGGGCGAGGGGCTGCGCATGATGTCCCACTCGTCGAGCGCAGCGGCAAGGCTCGGGGCATGCACGGTCGGCAGGCTGGTATTGAGCACCCCGGCGCGATCGAGCTCACCGAGGATCCCCATGATCCCACCGGCGCGGTGGCAATCCTCGATGTGGTACTTCTGGGTGTTCGGTGCCAGCTTACAGAGCTGTGGCACTTCTCGGGAGAGCTTGTCGATGTCGGCCATGGTGAAGTCGACCTCGCCTTCCTGGGCCGCGGCGAGCAGGTGCAGGATGGTGTTGGTCGAACCGCCCATCGCGATGTCGAGGGTCATGGCGTTCTTGAACGCATCGCGCGAGCCGATCGAGCGCGGCAGCACCGAGGCGTCGTCCTGCTCGTAGTAGCGCCGCGCCAGCTCGACGATGGTGTGGCCGGCGCGCTCGAACAAGCGCTTGCGATCGGTATGGGTGGCGAGCACCGTGCCGTTGCCCGGCAGCGCCAGGCCGAGCGCCTCGGTGAGGCAGTTCATCGAGTTGGCGGTGAACATCCCCGAGCAGCTGCCGCAGGTCGGGCAGGCGCTGCGCTCGACCTCGGCCAGGGTCTCGTCGTCGACGCTGTCGTCGGCGGCCATCACCATCGCATCGACCAGGTCGAGGCCGTGGTTGAGCAGCTTGGTCTTGCCCGCCTCCATCGGCCCGCCGGAAACGAAGACCACCGGGATGTTGAGCCGCATCGCCGCCATCAGCATGCCGGGGGTGATCTTGTCGCAGTTGGAGATGCACACCAAGGCATCGGCACAGTGCGCATTGACCATGTACTCGACCGAATCGGCGATGATGTCGCGCGAGGGCAGCGAGTAGAGCATCCCGTCGTGGCCCATGGCGATGCCATCGTCGACCGCGATGGTATTGAACTCCTTGGCCACCCCGCCGGCACGCTCGATCTCGCGAGCGACCAGCTGTCCCATGTCTTTCAAGTGGACATGGCCGGGAACGAACTGGGTGAAGGAGTTGGCCACCGCGACGATCGGCTTTTCGAAATCGCCGTCCTGCATGCCGGTGGCGCGCCACAGGGCGCGCGCGCCGGCCATGTTGCGGCCCGCGGTGGTGGTACGGGAACGGTATGTGGGCATGGAGCCTCCTCGTCACGTAGCTATGGATCGAGCGGATGGGTCGCGACCCGCATCTGGTCGTCGCAGCACACCATTCGATCGAGCGCCGGCGGAACGGCCGTGTTCGCCTTCGTTCCGGTGAGAAAAGAAGCTCAGCCTCGCCAACGCCAAGCCTTCCTCGCGGCGCGAGGAGGGAGCAAAGACGCCGCCGCGACGCCGCTCTCGTGAAGCGGCGTCGCGGCGTGGGCGGGACTGGGAGCGCCCCGTGACGGTCGGCACGGGACGTCGAGCGATACGCCAAGCGGAAATTGACCCTCATCTTGCCACAGTGGGGGCATCTCGCGCCATGCGCGCAAACCGCTCGCTAGCGGTGAGTGGCGAGGAAGCGCTGCACCCGCTCGCTCTCGGGAGCAGTGAAGAAACGCTCGGGAGGCGCGCGCTCGATCAGCTTGCCCTTGTCGAGGAACACCACCTGGTCGGAGACCGCGCGGGCGAACTCCATCTCATGGGTGACCACCACCATGGTGTAGCCGTCCAAGGAGAGCGCGCGCATCACCGCCAGCACCTCGCCGACCAGTTCCGGGTCGAGCGCCGAGGTCGGCTCGTCGAACAGCAGCACCTCCGGCGCCATCGCCAAGGCGCGCGCGATCGCCACCCGCTGCTTCTGCCCGCCGGAAAGGGTGTAGGGGAAGGCATCGCGCTTATGCCCCATGCCGACCTTGTCGAGCAGCGCCAGCGCTTCCTCCACCGCACGGCTGCGCGGAATCCGCTTGACGTGCACCGGTGCCTCGATGACGTTCTGCAGCACGGTCAGGTGTGGCCATAGATTGAAACTCTGGAACACCATCCCGGTGCGCGCGCGCAGGCTGGCCAATGCGCGAACCGACATCTGCTTGCCATGGGCATCGACACCGATGTGCTCGCCGTTGATTTTGACCGTGCCGCGATCCGGCTGCTCGAGCCAATTGATGCAACGCAGCATGGTCGACTTGCCCGAGCCGGACGCCCCAAGCACGCTGACTACCTCGCCACGCGAGACGTCGAGATGGATATCGCGCAGCACTTCCACCCCGTTGAAACTCTTCGACACGCCCTCGAGGCTGACGACGGGAACCTCAGACATGATCGAATCCTCGCTTGCGGCCGAACCTGCCGGCCCATTTGACCAACAGTTCGATGACGATACTGACCATCCAGTAAAGCCCGATCACGGCGACGAACGCCTCCATCGGAATGAAATAGGTCGCCTGGATCGAATTGGCTGCCGCCGTCAGCTCGTTGACCGTGATGATGGTCAGGAATGCGGTGTCCTTGAGGCAATAGATCAGCTGGTTGCCAATCAGCGGCCGGACCCGGATCAAAAGCTGCGGCAGCAGGATACGACGGAACAGGGTGAAGCCATGGAAGCCACAGGCCCGCGCCGCCTCCACGCCACCCGCCGGCATCACCAACCGCGCACCGCGCAGCATCTCGGCAAAATAGGCGCCGTGGTAGATCACCAGTGCGATCAGGCCCGCGGTCCAGGCGTCGAGCCGCACCCCGAGGCTTGGCAAGCCGTAGTAAAGCAGGTAGGCGAAGATCAGAAACGGCAGCGTACGCATCAAGTCGATCGCCACCCGCAGCGCCCGGCGCAGCCATGGGCCGGCCTGCTCGAGCAGGTAGACCACCAGGCAGCCGAGCAGGAAGGCGAGCACGCTGCCAATCAGGAATATCTCGATCGTGGTAAACAAACCTGAGATCAGACTGTCTCGGGCTTCCCAGACGATTTGCCAATTTTCCATCGGATTTTCCTCAGACCGCTAGCCGGTGAGCACGCCGCTCGGCAAGCGCCTGCAGCTGGATCAGGGCGTAGATCACCACCATGTAGAGCACGGCGGCAGCGAGGATAGGCGGCAGCGGCTCGTAGGTGACCGCAGAGATCCGATTGGTCACGCGGGTCAGGTCGACGATACCGATCACCGCGATCGCCGGGCTCCCCTTAATCAGAAACGACATCTCGTTGACCAGCCCAGGGAGGCTCACGGTGATCATCTGCGGCAGCATGATCCGGCGAAAACAAAGCCACGGCGTCATCCCGCAGGCCATCGCCGCCTCGCGCTGCTCCTTGGAGAACGACAAAAAGGCGCTGCGCCAGATTTCAGCGTTGAATGCAGCGGTGTTGAGCGTCAGGGCGAGGATCGCGGCCAGGTTGCGATTCATCACGATGCCGAAGGTCGGCGCGACGAGGAAGATGAACAGCACCAGCGTGACCAGAGGTGTCGCCCGCGCGATGCTGACGTAGAGCACCAGCAGTTGATCGACGAATGGAATCCTCAGCATCCGTACCAGGGCGATACCAAGGCCCAGGACTACCCCAATGGCAATCGAGACGGCCGAGATCCATACCGTGGTCCACGCCCCTTCGAGCAACAGCAGCCAGGTTTGCGAATTCAAAGACGACTCCTCGAACCGCGCAAGGCGCGGCGAAGCGGCTGGATTTCAATCCGCGGCGGCCATCGCCGCCGCGACGACGGGACTACTCTTCGAGGCCGGCCAACTCGCGGAACTGATCCGCCGTGGTGATCGGCTCGGTGGGCAGGTCGTCGAACGATTCGCCAAACCACTTCTCTTGCAGCTCGGCCAGGCGGCCGCTCTCGCGCAGGTGATCGAGGAACTCGGTGAGGAAGGCAAGCAGTTCAGGGCTCGTCTTCGGCACCGGCCAGCCAACGAAGCCGCCGCCCGAAACCGCCTGGCCGCGCTCGAAGACGTCCGGCCGGGTACTCACCAGATTGTTGACCGGCACGATCGAATCGATCACGTAGTCGAGCCGCCCATTGGCGAGATCGGCATAGGCCTCGGGGTAGGACTGGTACTGCACCACTTCTCCGAGCTCGCCACCTGAAGCCTCGAGCATCGTTTCGAGCTCGGGAAGTCGGGCGAGCAGCGCACTGCCTGCCTGGACGCCGACGGTCCTGCCGCTGAGCTCGGCAACCGAGTTGATCCTGTCATCGCCCTTGCGCTTGACGTAGAAGTGCTGGGCCGAGGCGATCGGCGGGGCGAAATTGAGCGCACGGAGCCGATCGACGGTCAACGACGCACCGGTGATCGCCGCGTCGTACTGGCGATTGGCCACCGAGGCGAGCAGCCCGGTCCAGGGCAGGATATCCTGGCGAACATCGAACGACGCATACTGCCTCAGCTCGTCGATCACATCCTTGTTGAAGCCATCGGGCTGGCCATTGTTCATGAAGTTGAACGGTGCGTAGTCATCCTCGGTGGCCACGCTCATGTAGCCTCGCGACTCGATCTCATCGAGATCGGCGGCCTGGGCCAGCGGGGCCGCGAGCATTCCGAGAGTGGTCAGCATCAGCGCGGTGGCGGTGAACAAGCGGGAGAAAGGGGCAGGGGCATGCATACGTCAGCTCTCCAAGGCGTTTCGTTATCGTTGTAGTCGATCAGTCGTTAGGGCGAATCGCCTTGGCCCTACCCTAGTGAATCGCCTCGACGGAGCCATAGAGCCAGTTGGCGGGATTGCTTGTGTCAGATGGGCGTCTGACAAGGCACGGATCTTGCAAGCCAATGACGTGGGAACCGATGGAGCATGAGATGATAGAGCGCTACTTCCAGCTGGAATCAGACCAGCGCGGCAGCCTACAGGAGAAGATACGCAAGGCGCTGCTCGATGCCATCTGCACCGGCACGCTGCCGGTCAACGAAGCGCTGCCCTCGTGTCGCCGGCTGTCCCACCAGCTCGGGGTCTCACGCAACACCGTGGCGCTGGTCTATGAAAGCCTGGTCGAAGACGGCTATCTGATCAGCCGGCCGCGCAGCGGCTACTATCTCCACGAGTCCTACCATGCGCCTCCGTTCGCCGGCGAATCATCGACGCGGCTCGACGAGCCAGAGCATGCACCGAATTGGCACCGTCGTTTTTCTCATCGACCCAGCCATTTCGAAGGCGTGCTGCGTCCAAGCAACTGGATGGACTATCGCTACCCGTTCATCTACGGCCAGCGCGATGCCCAGCGCTTCCCGCTCGGTCAGTGGCGCGAAGCCAGCAGGCAGCTGCTCGAGGAGCGCCGCGACCGCCAGTGGCTCAACGATCGCTACGACCAGGATGACCCGGCGCTGATCGAGCAGCTGCGCACCCGGGTGCTGCCAAAGCGCGGCATCCTCGCCGATGCGGATGAAATCCTGATCACCCTCGGCTCGCAGAATGCGCTGTTCCTGGTCACCCAGCTGCTGTTCACCGGCGCGACCCGCGTCGCGATGGAGAATCCCGGCTACCGCGAAGCAGCCAGCGTCTTCGCCCGTCAGGGCGCGCAGCTGGTAGGCTGCCCGGTCGATGCCGAAGGGCTCACCCTCGAAGCTGCGACCCACGACTGCGACTATCTCTACGTCACCCCCAGCCACCAAGTGCCGAGCGGCGTACCGATGAGCCGCGCTCGGCGCAGGGCACTGCTGGACCAAGCGGTGCAGCGCGACCAGATCGTGATCGAAGACGACTACGACGCCGAGACCAACGTCGAGCGCGATGCATTGCCGGCGCTGAAGAGCGATCAACGCGGCCATCGGGTGATCTACCTGAGCAGCTTTTCTAAGTCGCTCTCCGCCGGCCTGCGCCTGGGCTACCTGGTCGCCGACGCGGAGCTGATCTTCGAACTGCGCGCGCTGCGCCGGCTGATGTACCGCCACCCGCCATCGAGCCTGCAGCGCCAGCTCGCCCAGTTCCTCGCCCAGGGCCACTACGATCGCGCCCTGCGCCTGCAGCAGCAGAGCTCGCGCCAGCGCTGGGAGCTGCTCGATGGGGCGCTGCGCCGCCACCTGCCGGACTGCCGGCGGATCAGCGGCGACCACGCCAGCGCCTTCTGGATCGCCACGCCCGAAGCCTGCGATACCCAGCGTCTGGCGTGGCGCGCATCGCAGAGCGGCATACTGATCGAACCGGGCTTCCAGCACTTCTTCGACCAGGTCCCGCCGCGCAACTTCATGCGCCTGGGCTTCGACGCGATCGACGTCGAACGAATCGAGCCCGGGATCGAGCTGCTGTCGCGGATTTTCAGCGGAGAGTGAACCACCCGCCCGCACCCGAGATCACGCCAGCTCGGAGAGCGCCTCGTCGATGATGGCAAGCCCTTGTTCGACCTCGGCCGGGGTGACGATGCAGGGCGGCACCACATGGATGCGGTTCTCGACCACGAATGGCAGCAGGCCACGGGTCACCATCGCGCGCTTGAGCCTGCCCATCTGCTCCGCTCCGAGCGGAGTACGCCGCTGGCGGTCGGAGACCAGCTCGATGGCATGGAATACACCGAGCCCGCGAACTTCGCCGATCACTTCGTGACGTTCGGCCAATGCCGCGATCCCCGGGCCCAGCAGCCGGCTTCCGATCGAGGCCGCGTTCTCGACCACGCCCTCCTCGTCCATCGCATCCAGGGTGGCGACGATCGCGGCCATTGCCAGCGGATGGCCAGAGTAGGTCAGCCCGCCGTAGAAGAAGTGCTCGTCGAAGTAGTCGCTGAGCGGCTGCGCCACCATCACGCCGCCGGCGGGCACATAGCCTGAGTTGACCCCCTTGGCGAAGGTGATCAGATCAGGGACCACGTCGAAATGCTCAAGGGCCAGCCATTTGCCCGTACGCCCGAACCCGGCCATCACTTCATCCAGGATCAGCACGATGCCGAATTCATCGGCAAGCTTGCGCACGCCCTGCAGGTACCCGCGCGGCGGGACCAGGACGCCCGCGGTGCCGGGGATGCTCTCGAGCAGGATCGCGGCGATCGAGCCCGGCCCCTCGCATTCGATCACCCGGCGCAGATGCTGCAGCGCACGGGCACACTCCTCCTCCTCGTCGCGTGACCAGAACTCGGTGCGATAGAGGAAGGGATTGAAGAAGTGCACGTGGCCGCGGGCGAACTCGTTGGGCACACGGCGGAAGTCGCCGGTGGCGGCGATCGCCGAACCGGTGCTGCCATGGTAGGAGCGGTAGGCGGACAGCACTTTGTCGCGCTGGGTGAAGGCGCGCGCCATGCGGATCGCATTCTCGTTGGCATCCGCGCCGGCGTTGGTGAAGAACACCTTGGCGAAGCCCTTCGGTGCGCGTGCCAGGATACGTGCGGCCGCCTCGCCGCGCGCCAGATTGGCATGCGCTGGCGCGATGGTGGTGAGCGTTTCGGCCTGGGCCTTGATCGCCGCGATCACCTTGGGATGCTGATGGCCGATGTTGGTATTGACCAGCTGACTCGAGAAATCGAGGTACTCGCGACCGTCGAAGTCCCAGAGCTTGCAGCCGGCACCGCTCTTGATCACCAGCGGATCCAGGCTGCCCTGGGTCGACCACGAGTGGAACACACCCTGGCGGTCGAGGCGCTTGACGTCGTCGTTGGTGACTGCCGCTACGGGGTCGATCGAGATATCCATGTGCGCTCCATCGTTGATCGTGACGAATGCAACGCGCCTCGGACCGCGCGCGCTTCTGCGGATACTCTAAGGAACTCTGGACGACGGCGCACAGGGACAGAGCGAGTCCAGTGAAGGGACAGCCCGGGCGGATGTCACGCGACCCGCCACCATCTGTACCTTTCATCGTTCGCCGCGGGAATCTAAAGTCCAGAGAGCGCTTGTAAGGCTGCACCCATTCGGCCGCCGAGAACCAGGCTTGGCCACCCGCTTCCACCCCCAGGATTTTTGATCAGGAGTTCGACCCATGAGTCAGATCGCTTTCATCACCGGCGCCACCTCGGGCTTTGGCCGTGCGGCCGCCCGCCGCTTCGCAGAGGGCGGCTGGTCGCTGGTCCTCAGCGGCCGGCGCAAAGAGCGCCTGGACGAACTCAAGGCCGAGCTCGAGTCCAAGGTGCCGGTCTACGTCGCCGAACTCGACGTACGCGACGCGAAGGCGGTACAGGACATGGTGGCCGCCCTGCCGGAGCAGTTCCGCGCGGTCAAGGCCCTGGTCAACAACGCAGGCCTCGCCCTCTCCCCCGGCCCGGCGCAGGGGGTGGCGCTAGAAGACTGGCAGACGATGATCGACACCAACGTCACCGGGCTGGTCAACGTCACTCACACGCTGCTGCCGACTTTGCTCGAGACCGGCGCTGGCGCAAGCATCATCAACATTGGCTCGGTGGCGGGCCAATGGCCCTACCCGGGCGGTCACGTCTATGGCGCGACCAAGGCATTCGTCAAACAGTTCGGCTACAACCTGCGCTGCGACCTGATCAGCACCGGCGTGCGGGTCACCGACATCGCACCCGGCATGGCGGAGACGGAATTCACCCTGGTGCGCACGAAAGGCGATCAGAGCGCCTCCGACAAGCTCTACCGCGGCACCACCCCGCTCACCGCGGAAGACATCGCCGAGCAGATCTTCTACGTCGCGACCCTGCCGGACCACATCAACATCAATCGGCTCGAAGTGATGCCGTCGCGCCAAGCCTGGTCTTCGTTCGCGGTCGATCGCGACTGACTTCGCTGATGACGTAAGTCGCTGACCATTGGTCTAGTCTGGGGAATGTCCGCTTCCATACAGGAGACTGCCATGCCCCTTCGCATCGAAGACTACGCGATGATCGGCGACTGCCGCAGCGGTGCGCTGGTTGGCACCGACGGCTCGATCGACTGGCTGTGCCTGCCGCGCTTCGACTCCGACGCTTTCTTCTGCGCGCTGCTCGGCGGCCCCGAGCACGGCCGTTGGGCGCTGACGCCGGATACCGAGTACCGCAGCCAGCGCCACTACCGTGACTCAGGCCTGGTGCTCGAGACCCACTTCAGCACCGCTGACGCCGAGCTTCGCATCATCGACTTCATGCCGATGCGTGATGACCAGGTCAGCTGCGTGGTTCGCCTGGTCGAGGGGATATCGGGACGGATGCGGCTTCGCCACGAACTCTGCGCACGTTTCGACTATGGCCTCACCATACCTTGGATACGCGCTCGCGATGACGAGCGCACGGCGCTGATCGCCGGTCCCCACCAGCTGGTACTGCGCGCGCCATCGCATACCCTCGCCGAACATCTCGACGGCGCCCAGCGCTTCGACGTCTGCGCCGGCGAGCGGCTGGTCTTCGTGCTCCAGCACTGTCCCGCCCACGCGTCGGCCCCGGACGACTTCGATGCCTATGCCGCTCTCGATCACACCGAAGCCTTCTGGCACGACTGGTCCTCCCACTGCCGGCCGGCGGGAGAGTGGAGCGACCACGTGCTGCGCTCGGCGATCACGCTCAAGGGCCTGAGCTTCACCCCCACCGGCGGCATCGCCGCCGCCCTGACCACCTCGCTGCCGGAAACCCTGGGCGGTCATCGCAACTGGGACTACCGCTACTGCTGGATCCGCGATGCCTCCTTCACCCTGTCGGCCCTGCGCCAGGCCGGCTATGTAGAGGAGGCGGTGGCGTGGCGTAGTTGGGTGCGCCGCGCAGTGGCCGGTGCGCCCCACCAGCTCCAGGTGATGTACGGACTCGCCGGCGAGCGCCGGCTCGACGAGTGGATCGCCGATTGGCTGCCTGGCTACGAGGGCGCGCGCCCGGTAAGGATCGGCAACGCCGCCGCCCAGCAGTTCCAGCTCGACATCTGGGGCGAACTCGTCGGCGCGTTCGACACCGATGACCCCAAGGGCCTCGAGATGATCCCGCAGACCCAGCACGAGATCGTCGCCTTCATGGACCACCTCGAGACGCTATGGCGCGCGCCGGATGACGGCATCTGGGAGATTCGTGCAGAGCGCCGTCACTTCGTCCACTCCAAGGTGATGGCGTGGCTGGCCTTCGACCGCATCAGCCGGGCACCGCTGCCGCGCTCGCTGCTCGGCCACCAGCGCCGCTGGCAGCGCATCGCCGACCAGATCCATGCCGATGTCTGCGCCAATGGCCTCGATGCCGAGGGCCGTCACTTCGTCCAGAGCTACGGCCACGAAGAGATGGACGCCGCACTGCTGCTGCTACCGCTTTCGGGCTTCCTGCCAGCGGACGATCCACGCATGGTCGCCACCGTCCACAAGGTCGCCGAGCGGCTGATGGAAGACGGCCTGCTTCAGCGTTACGACACCGGAGAGGGCGTCGATGGGCTTTCGGGCGAAGAAGGCACCTTTCTCGCCTGCTCGTTCTGGCTGGTCGAGTGCTATGCGCTGATCGGTGAGCTCGAGCCGGCACGCGACCTGATGCGCCGCCTGGTCGGGCTGCTCAACGACGTTGGCCTGCTCGCCGAGGAGTACGACACCCGCCACCGGCGCCAGGTCGGCAACTTCCCCCAGGCCTACTCCCACGTCGCACTGATCAACGCGGCTTTCCGCCTGCACAGCGCAGAGACCCCGGGCTGAAACGCAAGCGGCCCGCTGGTGACAGCGGGCCGCTTGCTAGACGCCCTGGAATCAGACGAAGACTACCTTGGCCACGTCTCGATAGCGCTCAGCGAAGTGCACCGTCATCCCCTTCTTGAGGTAGTCGGGCAGCTCGTCGTAGTCGCGCTGGTTGGCCTTCGGCAGCACCAGTTCGAAGATCTCGCTGCGCCGGGCGGCGATCACCTTCTCGCGGATCCCCCCCACCGGCAGCACCTGCCCGGTAAGCGTCAGCTCGCCGGTCATCGCCAGGCCCGACTTGATCTCCCGGTGCTTGGCCAGCGAGAGCAGCGCGGTAGCCATGGTCACCCCCGCCGAGGGGCCATCCTTCGGTGTCGCGCCTTCGGGGACGTGAAGATGGATGAACGACTGGTCGAAGGCATCGTGGCTGACGCCGAAGTCCTTGAGGTTGGCAATCACGTAGCTATAAGCGATGTTGGCCGACTCCTGCATCACCTCACCAAGCTTGCCGGTCAGCTTGAGCCCGCGGGTCAAGGCATGGACCTGGGTTGCCTCGATGGGCAGCGTGGCACCGCCCATCGAGGTCCAGGCCAGGCCCGTGACCACGCCGGTCCCCTTGAGCACCCGCTCGCGACGAAACAGCGGCGCGCCGAGGAACTGCTCCAGGTTGTTGACCGAGACCTTGACGTTCTCTTCGCCCTCGAGCAGCTTGACCGCCGACTTGCGCACGATGCGGTGCAGCTGCTTTTCGAGCTGGCGCACCCCTGACTCTCGGGCATAGCCCTCGATCACCTGACGCAGTGCCGCGTCGGTGAGCGTGATCCGCTTCTTCGGAATGCGGTCGCGATTGAGCAGCTTGGGCCAGAGGTGGTGCTTGGCGATCGCCATCTTCTCCTCGGCGATGTAACCGGAGAGCCGGATCGATTCCATCCGGTCATACAGCGGACCTGGGATGGTGTCGAGCTGGTTGGCAGTGCACACGAACAGCACCTTGGAAAGGTCCAGGCGCACATCGAGATAGTGGTCGAGGAAATCGACGTTCTGCTCGGGGTCGAGCACCTCGAGCAGCGCCGAGGCGGGATCGCCCTGGAACGACTGGCCCAGCTTGTCGATCTCGTCGAGCATGATCACCGGATTCTCGACCTCGACCTCCTTGAGCGCCTGGACCAGCTTGCCCGGCATGGCGCCGACGTAGGTGCGCCGATGACCCTTGATTTCCGCCTCGTCGCGCATCCCGCCGACCGAGAACCGATAGAACCGGCGCCCCAGAGCCTCGGCGATCGAGCGGCCGATCGACGTCTTGCCGACCCCTGGCGGGCCGACCAGCAGCAGGATCGAGCCACCGACGCTGCCCTTGAAAGAGCCCTCGGCGAGGAACTCGATGATCCGCTCCTTGACGTCATCGAGCCCATCGTGATCGCGATCGAGCACCCCACGCGCGTGGGTGAGATCGAGCTGGTCGGTGGAGGTGATGCCCCACGGCAGCGCAGTCAGCCAGTCGAGATAGTTACGGGTGGTACCGTACTCGGGCGAGCCGGTTTCGAGCACCGACAGCTTGTCGAGCTCTTCGTCGATCCGAGTCTGCACGCGCGCGGGCGGCAGCTTGCCTTCGAGCCTCTCGCGGAAGGTCTCGACGTCATTCTGGCGATCATCCTTGGAGATCCCCAGTTCCTTCTGGATCACCTTGAGCTGCTCGCGGAGGAAGAACTCCCGTTGGCGCTCGTGCATCTGCGCATTGACCTGCTCGGAGATCTCGCTCTGCAGCTGGGCAACTTCGATCTCCTTGCGCAGCAGCGGCAGCACCGCCTGCATCCGCTGGAGCACCGGCAATGTCTCGAGCACCTTCTGAAGCTCCGGCCCCTTCGCCGAAGTGATCGCCGCGGCGAAGTCGGTCAGCGGGCCGGGGTCGTTGGGATTGAAGCGGTTGAGATAGTTCTTGAGCTCCTCGCCATAGAGCGGATTGATCGGCAACAGCTCCTTGATCCCGTTGATCACCGACATCGCGTAGGCGCGGGTCTCGTCCGCGTCGCGATCGACAGGCTCCTTCGGATAGCTGACCTCGACCAGAAACGGTGGCTTGCGCGACAGCCAGCGAACGATGCGGAAGCGGCGCACACCCTGAGCGATGAACTGCAGCTGTTCGTCCTGGGACTCCGCGCGATGCACCTTCACCGCGGTGCCGATCAGCGGGAAGTCGCTGTCCTCGGGCACGTCGCGGGCGATGTCACCGACGAAGGCGAGCCCGACGCAGTGATGGCTGGTGTTGGATACCCGCTGCATGGTTTCTTCCCAGCGCTGGCGATTGATCAACAGCGGCTGCACCTGAGCGGGAAAGAACGGTCGATTGTTGATCGGCAGCAGATAGATGCGCTCAGGCAGCACGTCACCCGCGGGTACGATCGCCTGCCCTGCCTGCGCATAGGCGCTACCCTGCCCTGGCTGGGCGACGCTCGCCTCGTCATCGAGGAAAAGTTCGAGGACGCCTTCAGGGGTTTCGGTCTGAGGGGAGACTTCGATTTCATCACTCAAACGCAGTTCGTTGCGTTCGCTCATGGCGTCTTCCTTGTCCAGACGGCCTTGCCGTCACATCGCCGGCCGCACTGACGGGGTCGGCGAACAGGATTGATGGGGATGCCTGTGCAATGTGGGCGAAGCTCGCCCATATCAAGGTTGGGGCTGTCAGCACGAGCCGACGCTCATCGGGAATGATGCGTCGGCTCGTGCTGACGGGAACTCAGAAGAGCTTGAACCAGGGCTGTTCGTTGATCGACAAGGTGCCGTTGTCGAGCGTGATGTTGAGCGAACTCTGGTCGGGGGCGACACCGGCGATCAGCGATACCAGTGGGGGGGCGTTATCGAGATCGAAATCACCGTAGAGCCTCGACAGCAGCGGCCGCCAGCCGTCTTCGGCGCGCAGCGCATCGGGCTCGAGCCCTGCGATGTCGCGACCATCGAAATTCAGCGCGCCCTCGACATGGATCGGCTTCTCGAGCATCGAGGTTTCAAGCTCGAGCTCATCCACGGTCAGCTGCGGAGAACCGGCCAGCACGGTCAGCAGGTCGCTCCAATGCGGCTCGACCAGCGCGGTCCAGTCGGTGAACGGTTCAGCCGCCGAGCGGCGCGAAGAGAGCCCCTGTTCGAGCCCCTTCAGAAGCCGCTGCGAGGCGGCGCCATCGAGATTATCGAGCGTCGCCGAAAGCCGCGCACTGCCCAGGCGCTGCTGGTAGACACTGGCGTCCCCCACCGAGAGCGCCAGGGTGTAGCGCAGGTTATCGGCAGCGAAGGAGGTCTGGCCGTGATAGTTGATGCGCTCCAGGGTCACCGGCAGCGAGCGGGCACCCTGGATCTGTGCGCGATCGAGGGTCAGCTCATCGCCCTGGTGGAAGTTGTCCTCCTCACCCGCATAGCGACTCACGAACCGCAGCGGACCGAATTGCAGCTGGGCGTCCGAGGTAATGAAGCTAGCCGACTGCCACTCACCGCTGAGATCGAAGTCGCCCTCGACCCCATCCAGCCGGAGCACACCGGCATGCAGCGTCATCGCCGGCAGGCGGTCGTCGCCTGCACGATCGATCTGCGGCAGGCGCAGCTCCGACTTGAGACGCTCGCTCAGGTGGCTGACACTGGCGGTGAACTCGGCCGATCGACCGGGCGAGAGCAGGTCGGCGAACAGCGCCTCTCGCGCATCGCCTGCGACGTGCTCGAGGTCGAGCTGTCCATCGAGACGGGTGGAGAAGATACCGTGACGGGCGGTGAACGGAACCACCAGCTCGCTGCGCTCGCCACCGATGTCGAAACGATCGAGATGCGCGACCAGCCGCATGCTGGTGGAGAAGAATCCTGACGAGACCTGCTGCTTGGAAACCGCGACTCCGCTCTCCACGCTGATCTTCACCAGCGTTTCGTCGAGACGTTCCATGAAGAGGTGGCGGCTATAGGCGATACCGGCCAGATAGCCGATCACCACGACCACCAGCAGCACCGCGCCGGCACCGATCAACCCCTTTTTCATCGCCCCTCTTCTCATCTGTCGCACCCTCTCCATGTCACTCGCCCGGGCGCCGAAGACGCACCGCCGCCGATCTCCGTCGGCACATCCCGCCGACGGAACACTCCACAGACATGATGGCACGCCGACGGCGGCTGCGCATGAGTGATGATCGATCGAAACTGAAGGAAATCCGCGATTTGCGAAGCGCCAGGCGAGCTCAGTAGAGCCACAGCCAAAGATGGATGATGCTCCAGGCATAGATGCCGGCGACGATGTCGTCGAGCATGATGCCGAAGCCACCAGCGACGCGTCGGTCGATGGTGCGGATCGGCCACGGCTTGATCACATCGAATACGCGAAAGGCAATGAAGCCCCATAGCGCCGCCTCCCAGGAGAAGGGCACCGCGGCCATGGTGATCCAGTAACCGACGAATTCATCCCAAACGATGCCGGAATGATCATGCACGCCGAGGTCGCGGGAGGTACGGCCACAAAGCCAGATACCGACCGCCGTGGCGACCAGCACCACCAGCAGATAAAGCGAGAGCGGCAGCCAAGAGAGCAGCCAGAAGAAGGGAATTGCCGCCAGCGTGCCGAAGGTGCCCGGCGCAAAGGGAGCGGCGCCGCTGCCGAGCCCGAAGGCCAGGAAATGGATCGGGTTGCGCCAGATGCTGGCGGGCGCTCGATTCATGCCTGGTCCCCGTCACCATCGAAGTGGCGCCAGCCCCTCGCGGCCAGGGGCGCGCCTTGCCAGTTGCGAATCCCCAAAGCCTCGGTGGTTCTGCCGATCACCCTGAGTTCGCAGCCACAGCCGGCGAGGCGAGCGCGGGCGGTGGCGAGATAGTGTTCGGGCAGGGTGAACAAGAGCTCATAGTCGTCACCGCCATCGAGGGCAGCGGCGATCGCGCGTTCGTGCCCGAGCGCCGAGATCAGCCCCGGTGCCAGCGGCAGCCGAGTCAGGTCGATCTTCGCCCCCACCCCGGAAGCCCGGCAAAGGTGATCGAGATCGGCCAAGAGGCCGTCGGAGACATCGAGCGCGGCGCTCGCAAGCTCAGCGAGCGCGATTCCGGCTTCGATCCGGGGCTGCGGGCGCAGATAGGCCTGCAGCAGCGGGTCAAAGTCGAGCGCGCGACTGCCGCCGCGCCACGCCTCGAGCCCTCCCCGGGCGCCGCCGAGCGGGCCGCTCACCGCGATCAGCTGCTCCGCCTCGGCGCCATCGCGGCGCAGCACCGCGGAGGGACGCACTTCGCCATGCACGGTGACGGAAATCGAAAGATGCCCGCGGGTCAGGTCACCCCCCACCAGCCGAGTCCCACTGCGCGCAGCCAAAGCGTGGAAGCCGCGGCAGAATTCGCCGACCCAAGCCTCGTCTACCTCCGGCAGGCTCAGCGCGAGCAGACACCAGCGCGGCTGAGCGCCCATCGCGGCCAGATCGGAAAGGCTCACCGCCAATGCGCGATGACCGATCGCCTCGGCCGGCGCATCCGCGGGGAAGTGGACGTCGGCGATCGAGGTATCGACGCTCACCGCCAGCAGGTGATGAGGGCTTGGCACCAGGAGCGCGCAGTCGTCGCCCGCGCCTAGCTCGACACCAGCGAGGGCGTCGCGCGACTCCGGATAGCCGTCGGAGCGCAGGGCGCTACCCCGCTGGAGAGCGGCCAGGTGGCGCTTGATCAGATCGAACTCGCCGAGCATGGGCGTACCCGCTCAACGGCCGCGAGCTTTGACCTCGACGCTACGCAGCCGCGCCGCGAGCTTGTCGAGGATGCCGTTGACGTATTTGTGTCCGTCGGTCGCGCCAAAGGACTTGGCCAGTTCGACGCCCTCGTTGATCACCACGCGGTAGGGTACCTCGGGGCGCTCGGCGAGCTCGTATGCGCCCAGGCGAAGGATGGCGAGCTCGATCGGGTCGAGTTCGTCGATGCTGCGGTCGAGCAGCGGCGAGAGCGAGGCATCGAGCTGGCTACGAGCCGCAGCGACCCCGTGAAGCAGAGTGTGGAACAGCGCCAGATCGGCGATCGCCATGACCTTGACCCAGTTCTCGTGGTCGGGCATGTCGTCATCGGCGAGCTGACTACGAAACTCGGCTTCGATGGTCGAGATCGCTTTTTCGTTTTGCTGCAGCTGCGACTGGTAAAGCGCCTGGATGGTCAGCTCGCGCGCCGCGCGGCGTGCGAGCTGGGACTTGGATGGAGACTTGGACGACAGCTTGGGCGAAGGGCTGGACTGATTCACGAGGCCACCTCCTGCGCTTCGTCCAGCTGACGCAGCAGCGAAACCATCTCCATCGCCGCCATAGCTGCCTCGGCACCCTTGTTGCCCGCTTTGGTACCGGCGCGCTCGATCGCTTGATCAATCGAATTGACGGTCAGTACCCCGTTGGCGACCGGCGTGTCGAAATCCAGCTGCAGCCGGCTCATCGCCGAGTTGCACTGCCCGGCGATGTGCTCGAAATGCGGTGTGCCGCCGCGAATCACCGCGCCGAGGGCGATCACCGCATCGGGCGCGCGACGCGCCAGCACCCGCTTGACCGCGAGCGGCAGTTCCCAGGCTCCGGGAACGTGGACGATATCGATCTGGCGCTCATCGACGCCGTGGCGTACCAGACTATCGACCGCGCCTTCGACCAGCGAATCGACGACGTGATGGTTGAACCGGCCGACCACAATGACGTAATGGCCGTCGACATCGACGAATCGGCCTTCCACTTGAGCGATAGGATGCATGGTGTTCTCTGCCCGCGAGATGGGCGTTTCCGACAAGTAAATGGGAGCCGCGAAAGCAGCTCGAATCGAAATCCTAGGGTTGCCGCGGGCGCAGCGACTGCGCCGCGCCCGCGGCAACGCGGGAGGCTTATTCTACCGGCTGATGCGACTCAAAGGTATCGCCGCCGAGCTGCTCTATCACTTCGAGGCCGAAGCCCGACAGCGCCGAGAAGCGCCAGGGCGAGCTGAGCAGCCGCATCTTGCCGACGCCGAGCGCGCGCAGGATCTGCGCCCCGGTGCCGATCGACAGATAATTGCCGCTGCCGTCCGACGCTCGGTCGCGGGGCACCCGGCGGCGCCCGGTGAAGATCTCGAGCTGGTCTTTGAAGTCCAGGCGCGAGCATTCGTCGTCGAGCAGCACCATCACCCCACGCTCGGCACGAGCCAGCGCCTCGAGGGCCTCGAGCCCGGCCCAGCCGCGCGCGCCCTCGGTTTGCAACGCGAGCACGTCGCGCAGGGTGTCCGGCACATGGACACGAACGGTGGTGATCTCGTCGTGCGAGGGCTTGCCCTTGACCAGGGCGAGATGGTGGCGATCGATGATCCCATCGTGGAAGAGATGCAGGGTGAAATCACCGAAGGCGGTGGTCACCGGCTCTTCACCGACCTTTTCGACGGTGCGCTCGTGGAGAATACGGTACTGGATCAGCTCGGCGATGGTTCCGATCTTGATCCCGTGCTCCTCGGCGAAGCGCTCGAGATCGTCGCGCCGTGCCATGGTGCCATCTTCGTTCATCACCTCGCAGATCACCCCCGCGGGCTCGAAACCGGCAAGCGCGGCGAGGTCGCAGGCCGCCTCGGTATGCCCGGCACGCCGCAGCACACCGCCATCCTCACTGATCAGCGGGAACACGTGCCCAGGCTGGACGATGTCGGCTGGCACCGCGCCGCGCGCGGCGGCGACGCGTACCGTGCGGGCACGGTCGGCGGCGGAGATACCCGTAGAGATACCGCTTGCGGCTTCGATCGAGACGGTGAACTTGGTACCGAAGCCAGAGCCGTTGTCACGCACCATCAGATCGAGGCCCAGCTGCTTGGCCCGCCCCTTCGACAACGGCATGCAGATCAGGCCACGCGCGTGCCGGGCCATGAAATTGATGTGCTCGGCCTCGACGCATTCGGCGGCCATGATCACATCACCTTCGTTCTCGCGATCCTCGTCGTCCATCAGGATCACCATCTTGCCGCGCGCGATGTCCTCGACCAGCGCGGAGATCGGAGATAGAGCCATGCCCTTGAGCCATCCTTAATTGCTGATCCATGGTGCCCATCGCGAAGCGCGATCGACGAGCATCCTTGGACAGGAGATCAATCGTCGCCACTCACCGGGCGGGCGATGATACGCCAATCCTTGCCTATCGCGCGAATATCGTCGATGACCAGGCGCTGCTGCTCGTCCATCGCGGTCAGCTCTAGATCGAGCAGCGGCCGGGCGAAGCTGCCCATCAGCGTCGGGGCGACGAAGAGCACCAGTTCATCGACCAGCTGGGCCTTGAACATCGCCCCGGCAAGACTGGCGCCAGTCTCGACCAGCACCTCGTTGCACTGTTCGATGCGGGCCAAATGCTCGATCATCGCGACCAGATCGACCCTCGCGACACCGCTGCGCGCGGCGCTCTCTTCCTCTTGCTCGCTGAGCGGCTGCACCAGCACCTCGGCGCCCACCGCCTCGAGATTGGTGCGCTTGGGGTCATCCGAGCTGCGGGTGAAGATCAGGGTACGCCCCGCCTCCCTCAACATGCTCGCGGCCAGCGGCATGCGCAGGCGCGAATCGACCACCACGCGCAGCGGCTGGGCGACGATCTGCTCGGGGGCAAGCCCGGACTCTTCTTCACGCACGGTCAGCCGGCTGTCGTCCTGGACCAGGCTCTCGACCCCGCTGATCACCGCGCCGGAGCGTGCGCGCAGGCGCTGTACCTCGCGCCGCGCCTGATCGCCGGTGATCCATTGGGACTCGCCGCTGGCCATCGCCGAGCGACCGTCCAGGCTCATCGCCATTTTCAGCCGTACGTATGGCCGGCCCCTGCTCATCCGCGAGATGAAGCCGGGGTTGAGCCGCCGCGCTTGCGCCTCGCCGACCCCGATCGTCACCTCGATACCAGCCTCACGGCAGCGCGTGATCCCCCTTCCCGAGACCGCGGGATTGGGATCTTCCATCCCCACCACCAAGCGCGCCACGCCGGCCGCGATCAAAGCTTCGGCGCAGGGGCCGGTGCGCCCCTGGTGAGCGCAAGGCTCGAGGGTGACGTAGGCGGTGGCACCGCGGGCTCGCGAGCCTGCGTCCTCGAGCGCGAGGATCTCCGCGTGGGCTTCTCCCGCGCGGCGATGCCAGCCTTCGCCGACGATCTCCCCATCACGCACCAGCACGCAGCCGACCCGGGGGTTGGGCGCGGTGGTGTAGAGGCCTAGCTCGGCGAGCTGCAACGCCCGCGCCATGAAATGCTCGTCGGGATGACGCAAGCCGGCGCTGCGCATGGCGGCGGCGACGCCATCGATCTGCTGCTCTGCTTTATTCATCGCGGTTCGGACTCATCGCTGCGTGGAGTAGAGGAAGGTTCCCTGGTCAACCGATCGATCTCGGCGCGAAATTCGTCGACGTCCTCGAAACGGCGATAGACAGAAGCGAAGCGAATGTAGGCGACCTGGTCAAGCAGCTTCAACTCGCGCATCACCTCTTCACCGATCACCCGCGCCACCACTTCGCGTTCGCCGCGCGCGCGCAGGCGCTGGCGAATGTGCTCGAGCGACGCTTCGATGCGCTCGACGCTGACCGGGCGCTTCTCGAGCGCGCGCATCATGCCTGCGCGAAGCTTGGTCTGGTCGAAGCTCTCACGCGTGCCGTCACCCTTGACCACGCGGGGCATGATCAGCTCAGCGGTCTCATAGG